>CAIMBE010000149.1 GCA_903839085.1 uncultured beta proteobacterium
AGGCGCCACTTGCGTCATCGCGAGGCCGCAGGCCGTGGCGATCCATGGCGCAGTGCCAGCGCTGTGGCCATGGATTGCCGCGCTGCGCTCGCAATGACGGCTCGGTCATCGCGAGGCCGTTGGCGCCACTTCGTCATCCCGAAGGCTGCAGGCGCCACTTGCGTCATCGCGAGGCCGCAGGCCGTGGCGATCCATGGCGCAGTGCCAGCGCTGTGGCCATGGATTGCCGCGCTGCGCTCGCAATGACGGGAGGAAAGGCACTATGACGGGAGGAAAGGCACTATGACGGGAGGAAAGGCGCTATGAAGGGAGGAAAGGCGCTATGAAGGGACGAAACACGAAGCGACGGGAGAAAAGTTGCAATGACCAGAGCAAGGTTCGCGGCGCGCAGGCGTTTTCCGTCGACCGAAACAGAGGACTCGCGCTGCCAACCAGGCAAGCGGCGCTACTCCGACAGGCACCCCTGCACCAGCCTCAACTGCCGCCCGCAACGCGCCGCCAGCGTTTCATCGTGCGTGACGACGACAAAGGCCGTGCCCTGCGTTCTGGCAAGTTCCAGCATCAGTTCGAAGACGCCGTTGGCCGTGCTGCGATCCAGATTGCCGGTCGGCTCGTCGGCCAGCACGCAGGCCGGCTGCGTCACCAGCGCACGCGCGATCGCCACGCGCTGGCGCTCGCCGCCCGAGAGTTCGGCCGGGCGATGCAGCAACCGGTCCTGCAGGCCAACGCTGGCCAGCATGTCGCTTGCCACCTGCGCGCAGCGGCCCGGGGCCCAGCGGCGAATCCACAGGGGCATGGCGACGTTGTCCTGGGCGCTGAACTCGGGCAGCAGGTGGTGGAACTGGTAGACAAAGCCGAGGTACTGGTTGCGCAGGCGCCCCTGTGCGGCGGCACTTTGCCCGGCCAGGTCCTGGCCGTTGAGCCGCACCATGCCACTGGTCGGCGCGTCCAGGCCGCCGAGCAGATGCAGCAGCGTGCTCTTGCCCGATCCCGAGGCGCCCACAATGGCCAGCGTCTCGCCGGCGCGCACGTCCAGGTCCACCCCCTGCAGCACGCTCACGTCGAGCCGCCCTTCGCTGAAACGCTTGGTCAGGCCGCGAGCGCTTAGAACGACTTCACTCATACCGCAGCGCCTCCGCCGGGTTCGCATTCAAGGCGCCGCACTGCAAACCGTCACTGCGAGGAGCGCCAGCGACGCGGCAGTCCATGGATTGCCACGGCCGTTCGGCCTCGCAATGACCAGCCGATTTGTCGCTCTCACTCATACCGCAGCGCCTCCGCCGGGTTCGCATTCAAGGCGCCGCACTCCGAACCGTCACTGCGAGGAGCGCCAGCGACGCGGCAGTCCATGGATTGCCACGGCCGTTCGGCCTCGCAATGACGAGCCGATTTGTCGCTCTCACTCATACCGCAGCGCCTCCGCCGGATTGACCTGCGAGGCGCGCCAGCTCGGGTAGAGCGTGGCCAGAAAGGCGAGCAGCAGCGAGATCAGGGCGATCGGCAGGATGTCGGCCTGCTGCGGGTCGCTCGGCATGCGGCTGATCAGATAAATGTCCTTCGGCAGGAAATTGGCCTTGAACAGGTGCTCCAGCGCCGGCACGATGACATCGATGTTGAAGGCCACGCCCAGGCCCAGCGCCAGTCCGGCGAAAGTGCCGATGACGCCGACCATGGCGCCCTGCACGACGAAGATGCCCATGATCGAACGCGGGCTGGCGCCCAGGGTGCGCAGGATCGCGATGTCGGCGCGCTTGTCGGTGACCGTCATGACCAGCGTCGAGACCAGGTTGAAGGCGGCCACCGCCACGATCAGGGTCAGGATGATGAACATCATGCGCTTTTCAACCTGCACGGCGGCGAACCAGGTGCGGTTCTGGCGCGTCCAGTCGCGCACCACCACATCGGCGCCCAGGCGGCCGGCCAGTTCGGCGCCGACTTCGCGCGCCAGGTGCAGATCCTTGAGCCTGACGCGCACGCCGGTCGGTCCCTCAAGGCGGAAAATCCGCGCCGCGTCCTCGATGTGAATCAGGGCCAGGCTCGCGTCGTACTCGTAGTGGCCTGAATCGAAGGTGCCGACCACCGTCATCTGTTTCAGGCGCGGCACCACCCCGGCCGGCGTCACCTGTCCGCCGGGCGCCACCAGCGTCACGCGGTCGCCCTGGCGCAGGCCCAGCGAGCGCGCCAGTTCGCCGCCCAGAACGACCCCGAACTCGCCGGCAATCAGGCGCGTCAGGGCTGTGTTGCGCAGTTCCACCGCAAGGTCCGTGACGGCCGGTTCGGCCGCCGGGTCGATGCCGCGCACGATCGCGCCCTTCATGTCCTCGCCCCTTGCCAGCAGGGCCTGCGTGGCGATGAACGGGGCCGCCCCCGCCACCTGCGGATGCGAGCGCACCTGCGCCAGCGTGCCGGCCAGATCGGGCAGCGCAGCGCCGCCGGGCGCGAAAATCTCGATGTGCGAGACCACGCCCAGCATGCGGTCGCGCACCTCTTTCTGAAAGCCGTTCATGACCGACAGCACGATGATCAGCGCCGCCACGCCGAGCGCAATCCCGAGCATGGAGACGCCGGAAATAAACGAGATGAAGCCGTTGCGCCGGGTCGCACGACCGGCCCGCGTGTAGCGCCAGCCCAGAATGAGCTCGTAGGGAATTTGCATTGGCAGGGCGGGTAATTTCAGACGCCATTGTGGCATCCCGCACAATCACGCCATGCACCTCCTGATCCCGTTTGCCAATTGCAGTTCCGGCGGCTGCGCCGCGAGCCTCGGCTCGCTCAAGCTGGCGCAACTGCAAAAACTGCTGGCGCGCATGACGGCGCTGGCGCCGGACCAGGGCGAGCTGAGCAGCCTGTCGGCGCCGCACGAGCGCGCGCTGGCGCGCGCACTCGGCCTGCCGCTGGCCGACGGCCTGATTCCCTGGGCGGCACTGGAGGCGCGGCGAAGCCAGGCCGGCAGCGGCGCCTGGGCCTTCGTCACGCCCTGCCACTGGGAACTCGGCAGCAAGCACGTCGTCATGAGCAGCCTCGCCCTGAGCGATTTTTCGGCCCAGGCGTCGCAGACGCTGCTGGCGGCCATGCAGGGCTACTTTGCCGAGGACGGCATCGACCTGCACTACGAGCAGCCTGCGCGCTGGCTGGCGCACAGCGCGGTGTTCGGCGCGCTGGCCACGGCGTCGCCCGACCGCGTCGCCGGGCGCCATGTGGCCAACTGGCTGCCGACTGACAGCCACGGCGCGCCCCTGCTGCGCCTGCAAAGCGAAATGCAGATGCTGCTCTACAACCACCCGCTCAACGACGCCCGGCTGGCGCGCGGACTGCCCCCCGTCAATTCGTTCTGGCTCAGCGGCACCGGCGCGCTGCCAGCGGGCTACAGCGAGCCCGCGACCCCGGCGCCGACGCTGGTCACGAGCCTGCGCGACGCCGCGCTGCAGGAAGACTGGCCGGCCTGGGCGCGGGCCTGGGAGGTGGTGGATGCAACCGAGTGCACCAGGCTGCTCGGCCTGCTGGAACAGGGCAATCGCGTGCAGCTGACCCTGTGCGGCGAACGCCATGCGCAGACTTTTCAGAGTGCGCCAGCGCGCATTTCAGATTGGTCATGGCGAGTTCCCGGTTTCGGGCGACCGAGCCTGCATACTGTCAATGAACCCGATTTCGTCACTGCGAGCGAAGCGCGGCAGTCCATGCCTGGATCGCCGCACGCCTTGGGCCTTCGCGATGACGACGGTTCATTGCGAGCGCAGCGCGGCAATCCAAAGTCATGGATCGCGGCGGCCCGCGGCCTCGCGATGACAAGAAAGTCGATTCTCCAAGCCAGGCTTGCGAACCTGTTTGGCAAGCGAAGCGCTGCCGCCGTTCTTGAGGCGCTATGAAGATCGTGCCGCGTGACGTTCCTCCTCGCAGCGCCTGGGCCCTGGAGCAGGCCGGCGTGCATCCGCTGCTGGCGCAGCTCTACGCGGCGCGCGGCGTGCGCGGCGCCGACGAACTTGACGACGGCCTGGCGCGCCTGCTGCCACCGTCCAGCCTGCTTGGCGCCAGCGCCGCGGCGGCGCTGCTGGCCGACGCCATCCGACTGGACCGCAGGATCTGCATCGTGGCCGACTACGACTGCGACGGCGCCACCGCCTGCGCCGTGGGCGTTCGGGGCCTGCGCCTGCTCGGGGCGCGGCAGGTAAGCTACATCGTGCCGGACCGCGTGATCGACGGCTACGGCCTGACGGCGCCGATCTCGCAGCGCGTGAAGGACAGCGGCGCCGATCTGCTGATCACCGTCGACAACGGCATCGCCAGCTTCGAGGGCGTCGCCACCGCGCGCCGCCTTGGCCTGCAGGTGCTGGTCACCGACCACCACCTGCCGGCAAGCAGCGCGGGCGCCATCAGGCTGCCCGAGGCCGACGTCATCGTCAATCCGAACCAGCCCGACTGCGGCTTCGAAAGCAAGTCGCTGGCCGGCGTGGGCGTGATGTTTTATGTGCTGCTGGCGCTGCGCGCCGAACTGCGCCTGCGCGGCGAGTTTGCCGCTCGGGCCGAACCCAAACTCGACGGCCTGCTGCCGCTGGTGGCGCTTGGAACGGTGAGCGATGTGGTGCGGCTCGACGCCAACAACCGCCGTCTGGTGGCGCAGGGGCTCAAGCGGGTGCGCGCCCTGGCCATGCCGGCCGGCATGCGCTGCCTGTTCGAGGTCGCCGGTCGCCGCGCCGAGGCCGCCACCACCTTCGATTTCGGCTTCGCCCTGGGTCCGCGCATCAATGCCGCGGGGCGCCTGTCGGACATGACGCTTGGCATTGAATGCCTGCTCAGCGACGACGCGGCACGCGCCGGCGAACTGGCCGGGATGCTCGACGCCATCAACCGCGAACGACGCGAGATCGAGGGCGGCATGCGGGATCAGGCGCTGGCCATTGCCGAGTCGATGTGCCAGGATGAGCAGGCGCCACCGCCCGCGATCTGCATCTTCGACCCCGGTTTTCACGAGGGCGTGGTCGGCATCGTCGCCTCGCGCATCAAGGACAAGTTGCACCGCCCGACCTTTGTCTTTGCGGCCAGCAGCGCTCCCGGCCATGAGCACGAACTCAAGGGCTCGGGGCGCTCGATTGCCGGCTTTCATCTGCGCGATGCGCTCGACCTGCTGGCAAAGCGCCAGCCCGATGTGCTGCTGCGCTTTGGCGGCCACGCGATGGCCGCCGGATGCACCATCACCAGTGAAAACTTTGCCGCGTTCGAGCGCGGCCTGCGCCTGATCGCGCAGGAGCAACTCGACCAGGCCACGCTGACGCGCCGGATCGAAACCGACGGACCGCTGCTGGCGCACTACCGCCGGGTTGAACTGGTGGACGTGCTGCACAAGGAGGTATGGGGCCAGGGCTTCGCCGCGCCGACCTTCAGCGAAGAACTCGAGGTGCTGTCGCAGCGCCTGGTCGGTGAAAAGCATCTGGCTCTCAAACTCAGGCACCAGGGTCAGGCGGTGGACGGCATCTGGTTTGGGCACACCGACCCGCTGCCGGCCCGGGTCAAACTGGCGTTTCGGCTCGATGCCGACGCCTGGAATGGCGTGCGCCGCGTCCGTTTTCTAATTGAAGCCGCCGAACTCTCGTTTTAAGTGCCAATAGACGTTAATAATCGATAAAAAATGCTGTTTTTTGGTATTATGAGCCCCTACTCAAGAATCCCATCCAAACAAGCCCTTCATGCCAACACCGCGGATCGAAAAAACATTCTGCACCACACGCGAGGCGGCGACGCTGCTCGGCGTCTCGATCGGCACAGTACAACTCTGGGTCGAGAGCAATCTGCTGCAGGCCTGGAAGACCGCCGGCGGCCACCGCCGGGTGCTGCGCGAGTCGGTTGAGAGCCTGCTGCACAAAAAATCAACAACACCGGCATTGCCCCAGTCTCCCGGCGCTCCCGCCGGGCCACACCGACTGACTGTGCTGGTGGTGGAGGACGACCCCAGTCTGCTGCGCCTGTACCAGACCCATCTGTCGCGCTGGCCGATGCAGCCCGAGCTGATCATGGTTGACAACGCGGTTTCTGCGCTGCTGGCCATGGGCAAGGTCGGACCTGATCTTCTGATCACCGACCTGAACATGCCTTTCACCGATGGTTTCGAAATGCTGCGCATCCTGAGCCAGGCGCCAGAGATGAGCAAAACCACGATCGTGGTGGTGACCGGGCTCGATGCCGACGCGATCGGGCAGCGCGGCAGTCTTCCGCGCGGTATCGAGGTATTGCCAAAGCCAGTTCCCTTCAATAGGCTGTTAACCATCGCAACGAGTATCATTGCGTGATTTCCGGCCATTTGAAGCTAGTCCGACATGTCCTACATTCTGATTGTTGACGATCATTCCGATATCCGCCGCCTGCTCAGCATTTCGCTGTGCAAGGAATTCACGGTCAAGGAGGCCGAAGACGGCGTCTCGGCACTCGACATGCTGCGCCACGACCACCCCAAGATCATCCTGCTCGATGTCATGATGCCGGGCGAACTCGATGGACTGCAGGTTCTGGACGCCATCAAGGCCGATCCCAAGACCCGTGACATTCTGGTTGCCATCATCAGCGCGCGGGGCCAGACGGCAGACCATGACGACGCCCGCCACCGAGGCGCTGACGCCTACTTTGTCAAACCCTTCAGCCCGCTGCAGATCGTCGCCTGGGTGAGAAGCCACATGCTTTGAGGACGGGTCTCATCGCCGCCCGGTTTCCTTGAGTCACTGATGCCGCCGCCAGCCAGCGGGGCCAATGGCCCCCATCATCGACGCACCCTGCTGGTGCTCTGGCTCACCACCGCCGTGCTGCTGGGCCTCGCCTGGTGGCATGTGATGGCACTGGTCAGCGACGGTCGGGCCAAAGTGCTGGCCGGCGCCGAGCGCGACCTGGCCAACCTGACACGCGTCAGCGAGGAGCACGCCGACCGCACCTTTCGCAGCGCAGACCAGGTGATTCGCTTCATCCAGGCACGCTATCTGGAGATCGGCAACCGGCTCGACCTGAAGGCGCTCAGCGAACAGGGCGTGATCGACACCGAAATCTTCAACCAGGTCGGCATCATCGACGCCAAGGGCATCTATATCCTGTCCAATCTGCCGATCAGCGCGCGGCTTGACCTGTCGGACCGTGAGCACTTCAGGGTGCATGTGCCAGCCGACACCGGTGAATTGTTCGTATCCAAACCGGTGCTCGGTCGCGCCAGCAACAAGTGGTCGGTGCAGTTGTCACGGCGCATCACGCGGCCGAATGGCGAATTTGCCGGCGTCGTCGTGGTGTCGATCGACCCCGGCTATTTCACCCGCTTCTACGGCGAACTCAGCCTGGGCAACGAAGGCGTCATGGCGCTCTACGGCCTGGACGGCGTGGCGCGCGCCCGAAAGGTCGGCAACAAGGACGAATTCGGCGGCCAGGTGACCAATTCTCCGATGCTCGCGCGCGTCGCGCAGGGCCAGATGAGCGGCAGCTATTACACCCAGTCGAGCCTGGACGGCAAGGAGCGGCTCTACCACTTCCGCAAGATGCCGCACTATCGCCTGCTGGTGGTCAGCGGCTACGACCGGCAGTATCTGCTGTCCAATCATCGGCACGGCGAGCAGGCCCTTTACCTGCAGGCGGCCATTCTGAGCCTGCTGCTGCTGGCCTTGTCGGTCGTGCTCACCCGCTACCTGCGACGGGTCAATCAGAATCTGCTGCTGCGCCAGGCAGCGCAGCAGCAGATTGAAGAGCGCAACGAACAGCTCAATGCGATCTTCCAGATGAGTCCCGATGCCTTCGTCTCGTTTGACCTCGAGCATCGCATCAACTACGTCAGCCCGACTTTTCTGCCGATGCTCTCGACCAGCACGGTGCGGCTCGAAGGCACCTCGGAGCAGGACTTCTCGGACTGGCTGCTCGATCATTGCGATACCGGCTCCAATTTTGCGGGTATCGATGCGCTGCGCCAGCGAAGCATCGACTATCAGACCGAGGTCCCGACGCTGATTGAAATCCACAACCCCGGCAAGCGGGTGCTGCAGTGCAGTTATCGGCGCAGCAAATCGAGCAGCCTGTCACAGCTGCTGCACTTTCGCGATGTGACGCGCGAGACCGAAATCGATCAGATGAAGAGCGAGTTTCTGTCAACCGCGGCGCACGAACTGCGCACGCCGATGGCCAGCATCTTTGGCTTCACCGAGGTCCTGATGACGCAGGAACTCTCGGCACAGGAGTCGAGTGAGTTCCTGAAGATCATCCACACCCGCGCGCAACTGATGTCCAACATCCTCAACGAGTTGCTCGACCTGGCACGCATCGAGGCGCGCCACGGCAAGGATTTTCAGTACCTGCCGGTGAATCTGGGGGAACTGGCGGCGCAGGCGATTGCCTCCTTCATCCCGCCCGCCGGCAGCGAGCCGCCCCGGTTCACGCTGCCGGAACACGAGCTGTGGGTCATGGCGGATGGCCAGAAAATGCAGCAGGCGCTTCTGAACGTGCTGTCCAACGCCTACAAATATTCCTCCCCGGGCAGTCCGGTGAGCCTGCAGATCGAACTCGAGAGCCAGGCACCGGGGCTGGATCGGGTCT
This sequence comes from uncultured beta proteobacterium, assembly GCA_903839085.1. GTDB lineage: Bacteria > Pseudomonadota > Gammaproteobacteria > Burkholderiales > Burkholderiaceae_C > Rhodoferax. The sequence goes on from CAIMBE010000149.1 coordinate 8,548, forward strand.
GCCTGCGCGTCAGCGACCAGGGCATCGGCATGACACCTGAGCAGGTGCAGCGCATCTGCGAGCGCTTCTACCGGGCCGATACCTCGGGCAAGATCCCGGGCACCGGCCTGGGCATGAGCATCGTCAAGGAAATCCTCACCCTGCACGGCGGCAGCGTCACGGTCCAAAGCCAGCTTGGCCGGGGCACGCACGTCAGCCTGTGCCTGCCCGCCGCCAGCCCGAAAAACTCCAGCTAGCAATTTGCCATGGACCTCTTCCTTCCGGTCAAACCCTGCATCCTGGTGGTCGATGACACGCCGATCAACCTGTCCATGGCGGCTGCCCAGTTGATGCCGCATTACAACGTCAATACCGCTAGCTCGGGCGCGATCGCGCTCAGCCTGGCCGCCGACAAGCAGCCGGACCTGATTCTGCTGGACATCATGATGCCCGAACTGGACGGCTATGAAGTCTGCCGTGCCCTCAAGGCGAACCCGCTGACCCGCCACATTCCGGTCATTTTCCTGACCGGCAAGGCCGATCCCGAGAGCGAGGAACTGGGCATGATGGTCGGCGCCGTGGACTACATCACGCGCCCGGTCATACCGGCCATCCTGCTGTCGCGCGTGCAGGCCCATTTATTGGCCGCATCGACCAACCGGAGCCTGCATGTCAGCAACGAATACCTGGAGTTCGAGGTGACCAAGCGCACGCGCCAGATGGCCGCGCTGCAGAGCGCGACCATTCTGGCCCTGGCTTCTCTGGCCGAGATGCGCGACTTCGAGACCGGCAACCACCTCAAGCGCACGCAGCATTACATGGAACTGCTTTGCTCTCGCCTGCGCAGGGAGCCCCGCTTCAGCGATTACCTGAGCCCGGAGCGGATCCAGATCCTTGTGCGCTGCGCGCCGCTGCACGACATCGGAAAGGTCGGCATCCCGGACCGGATTTTGCTCAACCCGGGGCGCTATGCGCCCGAAGATTTCGAGATCATGAAGACCCACTGCGCCCTGGGACGGGACGCCGTTGCCAATGCGCAGGCAACCACGGACGAAGTGAACAGCTTCTTCGAGATTGCCAAGGAGTTGATCTACTCGCACCACGAAAAATGGAACGGTTCGGGTTATCCATGCGGCCTGGCCGGCGATCTGATTCCGATCCCGGCACGCCTGATGGCGCTGGCCGATGTGTACGACGCCCTGATCAGTCCACGCGTTTACAAAGACGGGTTGTCGCATGAACAGGCCTCGCGCACGATTGTTGAGGGGCGCGGCGAGCACTTCGACCCCGATGTGGTCGACGCCTTCATCGAGCTCGAGGCCGAATTTCAGGCGGTCGCCGCGCGCTTTGCCGACAGTTCCATGGACGTGCGGCGCAAGGCCGCCCAAGTGACCGGCAGCGTGGCCTAAAATCGGCCTGTGACTCCCTCGCTCAACGCCGACCTCCACTGCCACTCCGTCGTCTCAGACGGCACCCTGACACCCGAAGCGCTGGCCCAGCGCGCACGCAGCAACGGCGTCGAGCTCTGGGCCCTGACCGATCACGACGAGGTCGGCGGGCAGCAGCGCGCGGCGGCAGCGGCCCTGGCGCTCGGTCTGCCCTACCTCACCGGCGTCGAAATTTCCGTCACTTTCATCGGACAGACCATTCACATCGTGGGCCTTGGATTTGACCCGGAGCATCCGGCACTCAAGCGGGGACTGGAGCGCACGCGCGGCGGGCGCAGTCAGCGCGCCATCGAGATGTCGCAGGACCTGGCCCGGGTGGGCATCCACGGCGCCTACGATGGCGCCCTCAAGTATGCCGGCAACCACGCGCTGATCTCGCGCACCCACTTTGCCCGCTTTCTGGTGGAGAGCGGCGTCTGCCGGGAAACCAACGACGTGTTTCGCAAGTACCTGACCGAAGGCAAGCCCGGCTATGTCGAACATCGCTGGGCCGGCCTCAAGGATGCCGTCAACTGGATCAGGGACGCCGGCGGCGTGGCCGTGATCGCGCACCCGGCGCGCTACAAGTTCAGCGCCACCGAAGAGTTTGCGCTGTTCAGCGAGTTCAGCAAGCACGGCGGGCAGGCGGTCGAGGTCGTGACCGGCAGCCATACCGCTGCCGAATACGTCAACTACGCGGCCATGGCCACCGAATTCGGCCTGGCCGCTTCGCGCGGCAGCGACTTTCACAGCCCCGACGAAAGCCACACCGATCTGGGCACCCTGCCGCCGCTGCCAGAGCACCTGACCCCCGTCTGGGAGTTGCTGACCGGGCGCATCCAGACCGTCCAGTGACGTCCTGGCGCGGCCGCCCGGGCCGGCGCTGAGGCCTTCGATGCGGCTGGTTTCGCCGACAATACGGCCATGGCCCAGCTCTTTTCAGTTCATCCCGACAACCCGCAAGCGCGCTTGCTCAAGCAGGCCGTCACTCTGCTCGAAAAAGGCGACATTCTGGCGGTGCCGACCGACTCCAGCTACGCCCTGGTCTGCCACCTCGACGACAAGGCGGCGGCCGACAAACTGCGCCGAATCCGGGGCGTCGACGACAAGCACCACCTGACCCTGCTGTGCCGCGACCTGAGCGAACTGGCCAGCTACGCGCGGGTCGACAACCATCAGTTTCGGCTCATCAAATCGGCGACACCCGGCCCCTACACCTTCATTCTTGAAGCCAGCAAGGAAGTGCCGCGCCGCCTGAGCCACCCGGCGCGCCGCACCATCGGGCTGCGCGTGCCCGATCACAAGGCACTGCAGGCCCTGCTGGCGCTGCACCTCGGACCCCTGCTGGCAACCACCCTGATCGCTCCCGGCGAGAGCCAGCCCTTGAACGACGCGCAGGACATCCTGCTGCGCTATCAGCATCAGATCGCCGCCGTGATCGACGCCGGCGCCTGCGCGCTCGAGCCGACCACCATCATCGACCTCACCGGCGGCGAACCGCTGCTGATCCGCCAGGGGCGCGGCGACGCGGCCGCGCTCGGACTGCCCCCTCTGAGACAATAGCGCGATGGATATTGCACATCTGATTCAAACCGTTGCCCTGTACGCGCTGCCGGTGCTGTTCGCCATCACCATCCACGAGGCCGCGCACGGCTACGCTGCACTTCACTTTGGCGACAGGACCGCCTTTGTGCTGGGACGCGTATCGTTGAATCCGCTCAAGCACATCGACCCGATGGGAACGATCCTGATGCCGCTGCTGCTTTACTTCGCGACCTCCGGCACCTTCCTGTTCGGCTATGCCAAACCGGTGCCGGTGCGCTTTGGCAGCCTGCGCAACCCCAAGCGCGACATGATCTGGGTTGCGCTGGCCGGACCGGCTTCAAATTTTCTGCAGGCCGTGCTGTGGGCAATATTGTTTGTCCTGCTCCAGGGGCTCGGAGCCCATGAGCGATTTTTTCTTGAGATGGCGGACGCGGGCATCAAGGTCAATTTGGTGATGTGGGCCTTCAACCTGTTTCCCCTGCCACCGCTGGACGGCGGCCGCATACTGGTGGGCCTATTGCCGCACCGCCAGGCCGAGCGGGTCTCGCGCATCGAGCCCTGGGGCTTTTTCATCGTGATGGGCCTGGTGATTGCCGGGGTGGTTGGGTCCTGGTGGCTGCACCCGCTGATGCGGGTGGGTCTCTTCATGATCAATCTGCTCATCTCTCCGCTCGCTTCCCTGTTCAGTTGATCATCCTTTCAAAGTACCCATGAGTTCCCAACGCTTTCTGACCGGCATCACCCCGTCCGGCACGCCCCATCTGGGCAACTACGTCGGGGCCATCCGGCCCTCGGTGCAGGCCAGCCTGCGCTCCGATGTCGAGAGTTTCTACTTTCTGGCCGACTACCACGCGCTGATCAAGATCGACGACCCGGCGCGCATCCAGCGCTCGACCATGGAGATTGCCGCCAGCTGGCTGGCCGCCGGGCTCGACCCCGAGCGCGTCACGTTCTACCGGCAGTCCGACCTTCCCGAGATTGCCGAGCTGACCTGGCTGCTGACCTGCGTCACATCCAAGGGGCTGTTGAACCGCGCCCATGCCTACAAGGCCGCGGTGGACCAGAACACGGCTGCCAGGGAGGAGCCTGACGCCAACGTCAACGCCGGACTCTTCATGTACCCGGTGCTGATGGCCGCAGACATCCTGATGTTCAACGCGCACCAGGTGCCGGTGGGGCGCGACCAGGTGCAGCACATCGAAATGGCGCGCGACATTGCCCAGCGCTTCAACCATCTCTACGGCGAGCACTTCACTCTGCCCGAAGCTGCCATCGAGGAGAGCGTGGCCACCCTGCCCGGGCTGGACGGGCGCAAGATGAGCAAGAGCTACGACAACCACATCCCGCTCTTTGCCACGCGTGCGCAGCTCAAGAAGCTCATCGCCGCCATCGTCACCGACTCGCGCGCCCCCGGCGAGGCCAAGCAGACCGAGGGATCGGCCCTGTTCCAGATTTACCAGGCCTTCGCCAGCCCGCAGGAAACCGCTGCCCTGCGCCAGGCTTACCTCGATGGCATTGGCTGGGCTGACGCCAAGCAGGTGCTGTTTGAACACATCGACCGAGAAATGACGCCGATGCGCGAGCGCTACACCGCCCTGATGGCGGCGCCGGAGAAAATGGAAGAGGTCCTGCGTGCCGGTGCTGACAAGGCCCGAAAACTGGCCACCCCCTTCACCGCCGCCCTGCGCCGCGCCGTCGGCCTGCGCGACCTGCGCACGTCGGCAGCCCCGCTTCGGGCCGCGAAGGCGAGCAAGGCCGCGCTGCCGGCATTCAAGCAATACCGCGAGAGCGACGGCAAGTTCTATTTCAAGCTGCAGGAGCCTGGCGGTCGGGTGCTGCTGCAAAGCCTGGGCTTCGACGCGCCCAAGGATGCCGCCAGCGTCATCAAGTCGCTGCAGGCCGGAGCCGGCGCGGCGCTGGCGCTGGTCCAGGCCCATCTGCAGGCGCTGCCGGGCGTCAGCCAGGACGACATCGACAGCGCGCTGCAGCAGTTCGCCGACAACGCCTGAGCCGGCACCGCAGGCTCAGCGCCGCCGCAGAAGCTCGGACAGGCTGGCCTGCTGCAAGTCTGAATAGACCGCGCACAGGCGAATGCTCTCCAGCGCCTGCTTCAGGGAGCTCGCCGCGCCTTCGTAGGAACCGGTCAGGGGGGCAAAAAATCGTTCCACCTGGTCTGCCTTGTCGGCCGCGCAGAGGCCCGAAAAGAATCCTGGGAAACGCGCCACCGACTCGCTTGGCAAGCGCGCCGCAATGGCAGAAAAATTGTCCGTCACAAAGGCGAACAATCCGTCAGCCACCGCCCCGTCCCCGCGCTGGTCCCGGCCGGACACCATCAGTTCGCGAATGTCGTGCTCGGGCGACAACCACAATTGCCGCCCCGCCAGCGCCAGCTCGGGCGCTTTGAAGCGGCCCAGGGCGCCGTAGATATCGCTGCGTTCGCGGCGACTGGGGCTGTTCAGCGCGGCCGCCAGCAGGGCGTCAAAGAAAGCGCGGTCGCCCTCGATCGCCGCGCTGCGCAGCACCAGTCCCCGGTCGGTCGCCTCCAGCGCAGAGCGCTCCTTGAGCCAACGCTGAGCCAACCGGCTGGCCTGCGCGCGCAAGCCCTGATCGGCACCGGCATCGACCATGCGCCCAAGCCAGCGCGCGCGCAGCAGGCGGTCGTCGTCGGAGTCCGCGCTTCGCGCTACCAAGCCGAGTTCGCGCGCGCGCTCGCCAAAGGCGCGCTGCCAAAGCGCAGCATAGGCGTCGCGCTGCGCAGGCGCGATCATGGGCTCCAGCCGGCTGATGATGCCCAATGCCGCATCGACGACTTCACGCTGCGCATGCCCGGCGTAGCGCAGCGCCAGCGCCACGGCATCGCCAAGCGGCAAGTCTCCCGATTCGGTGAGCGCCTGGGCATCGTCCAGATTGGCCAGCAGTTCGCCCACATTGAGATCAGCCTGCGTCATGAGCGCGAGCAGCTGTCCCGCGCCGTAAACCGGCCTGTAGTAGCCCACGCCATCGACATTGGCCTCGACCCAGGCCGGGCAGGCGGTGTCAGGCAGGGGGAGGCTGCCCTCGGCCTGGGTCAGCATCAGCCGCGTCTGGCCGCCGGGCGTGCGCACAGCGACCGGCAGTTGCCAGCTCGAAGCGGCTCTCGCCTGCGAACCCCTGGGCAGAAATCGCGACTGGGAAAGTTTCAGCGTCGGCCTGTCCTCGCACACCAGGCTCACCCGCAGCCGCGCAATGCCGGCCTGTTCCGTGAAGCTCCTGAAAGAAGCTGCAAGTTCGGTGTTGCCCTGGCCAAGGGCCGCCACAAAATCGTCGCCGGTGGCATTGCCCCAGGCGTGCGCGGCGAGGTAGCGCCGCACGCCGGCCTGAAACCGGTCGCTGCCGAGCCAGGCCTCGAACATGGCCAGCACGGCCTGCCCCTTGCTGTAGGTGATGCTGTCAAACGCGCTCTCCAGCGCGTCGTTGTCAGTCACCGGCTGGTGCACGCGCCGCGCTGAAGCCAGCCGGTCCGCGCGCATGGCCGACGCGCGCGCCTCCTGCGTGCCGGTGCCACTGCCGGTCCGCCATTGCGGCGCCACCTGGTCTGCGATCTTGTTGCCCATCCAGGAAGCAAACGACTCGTTGAGCCAGAGGTCATCCCACCAGGCCATCGTCACATAATCGCCAAACCACATGTGCGCCAGTTCATGCGCCTGGACCGACACAAAGCTGCGTTTGAAGCTGAGGTTTTCCTCGGCCGGCCGGGCCAGCAAGAGGCGCGAGGAAAAGGTCACCAGGCCCGGGTTTTCCATGGCGCCAAAATTGAGCGTCAGGGGCAGGGCCATCACATCAAGCTTGGGGTACGGGTAGGGCAGGCCAAAATAGTCCTCCAGCGCCGCCAGAATCGAGGGCGTCATGCTGGCGGCGTAGCGCGCCTCGGCAGCGCGTCCGCGCGGTGTGATGAAGCGCACGGGGGTGTGGCCGGCCATGCCGGCGTCCAGCACATCGAATGGTCCGACGCCAAAGGCCAGCAGATAGCTCGGCAGCGGCGGCGTCTGCGCAAATTCGACGCGCTTGAGGCCAGCGGGAAGCCGCACCTCCTTGATCGCCGGCATGTTGGCGACGGCGCTCAGATTTTCCGGAATCGTCAGGGCCAGCGTCCACGGCACCTTCCAATGCGGCTCATCGAACGCAGGAAAGGCGCGTCGCGCGTCACTCGTCTCGAACTGGGTGAACGCGTACCAGTCGCCGCCCTCCTTTTGCCGGAACAGGCCCTGGCTGCCCTTGTCATCGATGCGCCCGCCAAACTGCAGTCTCAACTCGGCGCGGCCGGCCGGAACCGGCAGCGCAAACGTCAGATCCAGAAAGTTCTTGTCCGGCGCGCTGGCCGTCGCCACATAGGTCTTGCCGGCCATCGTGAGCGCGGCGGCACTGACATCGATATCACTGGCATGCAAGCGGATCGAGCGGGTCTCGGCCCTGACCTCGAGCGCGATCGCGATCTCGCCGCTGTGGCTTGACTTCTGCGGATCGATCGTCAGCGAGAGCCGATACGACAGGGGCTGCACGCCCGGCGGCAATCGCATCGCAAGGGCCTGTGCAAAGCTCGCAGCCGGCAGCACAGCCAACAGACACAGGGCAATTCTGATCAATCGCTTCATTGCTTTCTTCCGACCTCCGCAGCGCGCTGCGAACCCCTTGATTTCGACGCCAGCCACCTTGAAATCCAGGCCGCACCGATCGGGTGGCTGATATAATCGCACCCGTCCGACACACCGGAGAGATGGCAGAGTGGTCGAATGCGCTGGACTCGAAATCCAGTATACGGTCAAACGTATCCAGGGTTCGAATCCCTGTCTCTCCGCCAGTACAAAGAGGTACATACTGAAGACATTGTTGACAGTTTATACCGATCACATCGTTAACACCCTAGGCCCAAATGGATTGGGCCCGGGTTCGACCCGGCAACTGTCCATATCGAAGTAGCCCAGATCGTAGTCCATAAAGCTGACTTGCC
>CAIMBE010000150.1 GCA_903839085.1 uncultured beta proteobacterium
GACAATTCAGCCCATGAATCCAGAACTCTCCGAAAAATTGGCTGTCGCCGTTGACAGCATGCCCGCCTTTCCGAAGAGCGTGCAGAAGATACTGGAGCTGACGCGGCACGTCGAGTGTTCGCCCAAGGAACTGGTGCAGGTGATCGAAAAGGATCCGATCGTGACGGTCAAGGTACTGCGGGTCGTCAACGCGGCCTACTACAGTCTGCCCAAGCAGATCACCTCGGTCAACCACGCGGTCGTCTACCTTGGCTTTAACACCATCAAGAACCTGGCGCTGGGCATTGCGGCAATCGGCATCCTGCCGGCCAACAACGCGGCCGGCTTCGACGGCAAGCAGTGCCTGCTGCATTCCCTGAGCACGGCCGGCATTGCCAAGTTGCTGGCGGCGCGGCTGGCGGGTACCGACCCGATGGACTGCTATGTGGCCGGCCTGTTGCACGATTTCGGCAAACTGGTGCTGGCGCAGTTCATGCCGGCGGAGTTCAAAAGGGCGCTGGAACTGAGCCAGGCCACTCAGACCTCGCTGCACCGGGTGCTGCGCGAGGTCATCGGCGCTGACCATGCCGAGATCGGCGCCATGCTGGTGCAGAAATGGCGTTTCCCGGACGATCTGATCGAGACCATACGCTTTCAGGATGAGCCCGAGATCCGGGACACGCCGATGATCGCCTGCGTCTTCGCGGCCAACCAGATCAGCAAGAGAATGGCGTTTGGCTTTGGTGGCAACCCCTGCGTTGAGGAACTGCCGCCGGCGATCGCCAAACGCCTGGGCGGAACACTCGATCAGGTCATCGAGTCCATGGGAGACCTGATGCCCGTGTTTGAAGAAGCCAAGAATTTTTCCAGGCTCTGATGGCAATCTGGTATCGTTCGTAATCGACCCGCGTCGAGCGCAACGAGAGTGATACAAATGGGTGAAGAACAGTCAACACAGCCTACTGCTTCAGAAAGATCCGGTGAAGCGCCGGGCGGCATGTCCCTGGCTGACATGGAAGAGTTTCGCATCACGCATCCCAAGGTGATCGGCGACGTCCTCAGACAACTGATGTACCGCAAGGATTTCCTCACGGTGGAAAGCAACAATGGTCCGGACCGGATCATCACACGCATCCTCGAAGTCAACCAGCCCGGCGGGCATTTCATCTACGACGGCAGTGCCGAGCAGTTCCAGAATCGGCATCTTCTGGAAGCCGGGGAGAACTATTTTTCGGCGACGCAGGACGGCGTGCGCATCCAGTTTGTCAGCGGGCAGCCGCAGGCCCACGAGTATCAGGGCGGATTTGCATTTCGCGCGCCCTTTCCCGAGAGCCTCTACCGGGTCCAGCGGCGCGAATTTTTTCGGGCCGCGGCGCCGCTTGTGGAGTCCTATTGCTGCATCGCGATCCTGCCCGACAAGCGGCAGGTGGCCTGGGATATTGTCGATCTCTCGCTCGACGGTCTGGGCCTGCGCTCGAAGGATCCCAAGTTGGGCGAACTGGAGATGGGCACGCTGCTGAGCAAGGCCATGCTCAATTTCGGCAAGCGCGGCAAGATAGAGAGCGATCTGCGGGTCACCAATCTGCGCAATATCCGCAGTGCGGAAAATCCTGTCTACCGCATCGGCTGCCGTTTCGAGCGTTTTCCGAAATCGAAAGAGCAGGATTTTCAGAAGATGATCACCTACCTCGAACTCGCGCGTCGAGGACGCGCCGAGGGCGCGGTCACCAAGGATTCCGGGTTTTATTGAGGCGCTGCGTCAACCGCGCGCCAAACTGTGACCGCTGCCCGCGCCCGCCTTGTGGCTGCCATCCGGTCCGTACAGCGGCTGACCGCCGGCCTGCAGAAAATTGATGGTTTTGCGCGTGAAGTCCAGGTGGGTGTGAATCATCACGCCATTGCGATGGTTGCGGTCATGGGCGAGCGCCGCAGATTCGAGCACGGCGTGCCACGCCTGCAGCGTCTGCGCGCCGGCGGCGGCGCAGGCGGCATCGGCGCCAGTGCGGCCGGAGGCAAAGCCGAGGGCCTGTTGCTCGGTGTCGCGCTCCTGTCCGAGAACCGAGATTTCTCGGGCCAGCTCTGATTTGCGCTCGGCCAGCGCCGGCAGGCCGGCAAAGTCCCCTGTGCTCAGGGCGGTAGCTTCTCCTTCGAGCAAATCGGCGTACACCTCGATGGCGGCAAGTTCGCGGGCGAGGACGTCCCGCAGCCGGCCGCTCATAGCGTTTTTCTGCCGATCAGGTCGCGCACGGTAGCCAGCAGGCCGTCAGCAATCTTGGCCGTGTTGACCTTGTAGCGGCCAGCGCCGATGTCCTCGCGGATCTGGTTGACGCGCGCAACATCGAAATCACCGTGGGTAGAGGGCAGCACAGGCGTCAGCGTGGCTGACGTTGTCTGGTTCCCCACCGGGGGCGCTCGCGAGGTCGCCAGCGGCGAGTTGACACCGTCCTTGGTTGACGACAGGGGGCCCGTGTCAGTCAAGGACTTCGGAAATGGGGTGTTTTGTTCGATCTTCACGATGCTTTCCTCATAGAGTCTTGACGGTATAACGGCGGTTCCGTTTGAAACTTTAGGCCAGGCACGACAAATAGTTAAAAAATCAGGGCGGTCGCTCCACCATCCCGTCTGGCCGAACGACACCGCTGAGCATTTGTCCTCCACCCATTTTGACCTGAATCAAGGATCCGGCGGCGCCATGCGTCATCGCCTTGCCCTCGGTACTGACCACAAACCCGCTTCCCTGGGTCACCACCTTGACGGTTTGACCCTGTTGCACGATGCTCACCGCGCGCAACGACTCCCGGCGCAGCGGCGCCCCGGCAGCAATCCGGTTCGACGCGGTGACGCCAATCAATTGCGCCGGGTCGACGATCACGCTGCCTGGCAGCGTGGTCAGGTCGCCTTCGCGCGCCTGCGCATCGCCCGGTGTCAGCGCCTGCCCGGCGTTGATGGCGCGAGTCGCCACGTAGTACACACCTATAACGGCAATATAGCCAGAAACATAACGGGTCCAGGGTTGATCGGCGTTGCAGCGCACGCCAATCGATATGCGGCCCCAAAGGCGGGTGCCGCCGGGCAGGAACGGCTCGGGCGCGGCGCAGGGCGGCAGCGCACCCGATGACGGCGCATCGACGCGGACAGCGACCTTGCCCGGCAAAGCGACTGTTTGATCACTCAGGAAGAGCTCGATCGCCTCGCGCGCCGGGCCCGTCAGGGGAGCCGCTTGCTGGGTTGTCGCCGTTGCGTGGCGGGCCAGCATGGAGCCGCCTGTGAGCAGCAAGAGCATAGCCGAGGCCATCGTCATGGCGCGGATCTTGGCCATGCCGTGGAGCAGCGGCGAGGTGGGTGGCATGGCGCAATTCTAGGGAGCCGGGCGCAGGTGCGAAGGGTCGAATTGAGACTTGAAACTGCATCTGATCAGGTGATTGATTGCAGCGCGCCTTCCTACAATTATTTTCAATCAAAGAGGTCTGGGCAACCAGGCCGGCGGCTCCAAACGACGGGGGAAAAGAATGATAGACAAGTTGGACTCAACCCTTCGCTTCCATCAAGAGGCGCTCAATCTGCGGGCGCGGCGGCAGGAAGTCCTGTCGGCCAATATCGCCCACGCCGACACGCCCAATTACAAGGCGCGCGATTTTGATTTCGGCAATGCCCTCACGCAGGCGATGGAGCGCGGCCGCCAATCCGGGTCGCTCGCCATGAGCGGCACCTCGGGCGGGCATTTACCGGGCACGTCGGCCGGTAGCCTGGATGACGAACTGCTGTATCGCACGCCGGCGCAGTCGAGCATCGATGGCAACACCGTCGAGATGGACGCCGAGCGCGTCAAGTTTGCCGACAACGCGATGCGCTACGAGGCCAACCTGACGGTGCTGAGTTCCAAGATCAAGACCATGCTGTCGGCCTTGCAGCAATAAGAGAAAGCGCAGCCACACCATGCCTCTTTCCAATCCATCACTCGGTATTTTCGACATTGCCGGCTCCGCCATGACGGCGCAGTCGCAGCGCATGAACGTGACTGCCAGCAACCTGGCAAACGCCGAGAGCGTGGCCGGCCCCGACGGCAAGCCCTACCGTGCGCGCCAGGTTGTGTTCGAGATGGCGCCGGCGGCCGGCGAGGCCATCGGCGGCGTCAAGGTCGCGCGTGTGATCGAGGACCAGTCGCCCCTGCGCATGGTGCACGACCCCAAGAACCCGCTCGCCAACGCCGACGGTTATGTCTCGCAGTCCAACGTCAACGTGGTCGAGGAAATGGTCAACATGATCTCCGCGTCGCGTTCCTACCAGGCCAATGTCGAAGTGCTCAACACCGCCAAGACCCTGATGCTCAAAACCCTCACGGTCGGGCAGTAGCGCTGCCATTAGCACCGACATCCCATCCCAAGGAGCAATTTCATGGCCGTGACCTCGATCAACCCCGCTGACGCCACCAAGGCGTCGACCTCACTGGCGTCGGCTGTGGGTTCCAACAGCGACAGCGAACAGCGCTTTCTCAAACTGCTCGTGACGCAACTCAACAACCAGGATCCGCTCAATCCGCTGGACAATGCCGAACTGACCTCGCAACTGGCCCAGATGAGCACCGTCAGCGGGATCGAGAAGCTCAACGGCGCGCTCGAGTCGCTGCTTTCGCAAAGCGGCTCCGCTCAGGTTTTGCAGGCAGCCGGCCTGATCGGCCGCTCGGTGCTCGTGCCGGGGCAGGATCTCCCGCTCAAGCAGGGAGCCCCCAGTCCGTTCGCTGTCGAACTGTCAGGTGCCGCGACGTCTGTCAAGGTCAGCATCACCAACGCGGCAGGAGAAGTAGTTCGCAGCTACGACCTTGGCGGCCTGCCGCAAGGCGTCAAGACCGTGTCGTGGGACGGCCTCTCGGACACTGGCGCAGCCCTGGCCGATGGCGTCTACAAGATCAATGTGACAGCCGCTGGCGCGGACTCCAGCGTGGATGCCGTCACCCTGACCTACGCCAATGTCGTCAGCGTGGCACAGGGGCCCAGCGGCGTCGCGCTCGATCTGGCCGATAGCCGCAAGATCAGCTTTGGCGACATCAGACTGATTCTCAGCGCAGCCAGCGCTTCATCCATTTAAACGTCGGTTCAAGAAAGGAAATACCATGAGTTTCTCCCAAGGGGTCAGCGGTCTCAATGCCGCAGCAGCCAATCTCGATGTAATCGGCAACAACATTGCCAACTCGGGCACCGTCGGCTACAAATCCGGCAGCGTTCAGTTCTCCAATGTCTACGCCGGGTCCATGCAGGGCCTGGGCACCAAGGTCGCCGGCATCTTCCAGGATTTCACGGCCGGCGCGGTGCAGCGCAGCACCCGCCCGCTCGATGTCGCCATCGTCGATGGTGACGGGTTTTTCCGCATGACAAGTTCAGGCGGCGAGGTGCGTTACACGCGCAATGGCCAGTTCGATGTCAACAAGGACGGCTACATCGTCAATGCCTCGGGTCTGCAACTGACCGGCTACCCGGCGGTCGGTGATACCGGTCTGGTCGGCGCCAGCCCGGTGGCGCTGCAGGTGCCCACGTCCGCCATGGAGCCGGCGGCGACCACCAGCATCACGGCGCAGTTCAATATCGATGCGCGCAGCTCGGTGCCGGTCTCAAAGCCTTTCGACTCCGCCAATTCGAACACCTACAACTACTCGAATTCGGTCACGCTCTACGACTCGCTGGGTAATCAGCATGAGCTGTCGGCCTACTTTGTCAAGACGGGCACAGGCGCATGGGATGTGTATGCGACGGCCGACGGTGCACCGCTCGACACCGGCGGTGCGCTTGCCGCACCACCCGCCAAGGGCACCGCGATCGGCTCGCTGGGTTTTGACAACAGCGGCAAAATGACGGTGGGGACCGTGGGAACCGTGTCAACTGTCGACACCTTGAAGTTTACCGGTCTTCAGTTCACCAATGGCTCGGCAGCCATGAAATTTGACATGACGGTGACCGGTACGACCCAGTTCGGCTCGGACAACGAGGTCAGGAAAATGGTCCCCAATGGCTATACCTCGGGACAGCTCACCACGCTGGCCATCAGCCAGGACGGCACCGTGACAGGCAAGTACTCGAACCAGCAGACCAAGATCCTCGGGCAGGTTGTTCTGTCTTCCTTTGCCAGCGTCAGCGGCCTGCAAAACACCGGTGACAACGTCTGGGCGGAGACCCCCGCTTCGGGTGCGCCGCTGACGGGCACGCCGGGCAGCGGCAAGACCCTGGGCTCGCTGCTCGGAAGCGCGGTCGAAGGATCGAACGTGGACCTGACCGCCGAACTGATCAACCTGATCATTGCGCAGCGCACCTACCAGGCCAACACGCAGACCGTGAAAACGCAGGACCAGGTGGTGCAGGCCCTGATCAACATGCGTTGAAGCCGGCCACACCGACCGACATCACGGCCGCAGCCTTCAGCAGATCAAGGAAAACCCATGGACCGCATGATCTATATCGGCATGAGCGGCGCCAAGCAGGCGCTCGAGCAGCAGGCCTCGGTTGCCAACAACATGGCGAACGTGTCGACGCCGGGTTTTCGCGCCCAGCTGAACCAGTTTCGCGCCGTCCCGGTGGTCGGCGACGAACTGGCCACGCGCGCCTTTGTCATCGCCACCACGCCGGGCGCGGATCTGCGCACCGGCCCGCTGGTGCCGACCGGGCGTGCGCTCGATGTCGCGGTGCGGGGCGATGGCTGGCTCACGGTCAAGATGCCCGACGGCAGCGAAGCCTTCACCCGCGTCGGCAATCTGCAGGTTGGTGCCGACGGCCAGATGCAGACCATGGATTCGCGCCCGCTGGTGGGCGAGGCCGGCCCTCTCGTCGTGCCGCCGGGATCGACGCTGTCGGTCACCAGCGATGGCCTGGTGAGCGCGCTTCCCGCTGGCGAACTGGCCACCGGTGTGGCTGAAGTAGGGCGTCTGAAACTCGTCAATCCGCCCGTGGCAGACCTCGAGCGCGGCGAGGACGGGCTGTTTCGCCTGCGCGCCGGTGCTGCGGCTGCATCGGCCGATCCCAACGTGCGTCTGCGCAGCGGTGTGCTGGAGGGCAGCAATGTCAATCCGGTCGAGGCGATGGTCGCCATGATCTCCAACGCGAGACGCTTCGAGATGCAGATGAAGACCTTGCAGACCGCTGAAAGCAACGACCAGCAGGCCAACAAGCTGCTTTCTGCCAGCTAACAGGAGTTATTTCCATGATTCGTTCTCTCTGGATAGCCAAGACCGGCCTTGACGCACAGCAAACCCACCTCGACGTCGTCGCCAACAACCTGGCCAACGTCGGCACCACCGGTTTCAAGCGCAGCCGGGCGGTGTTCGAGGATCTGATGTACCAGAACCTGCGCCAGAGCGGCGGCCAGACGTCCGACCAGACGCGCATGCCATCGGGCCTGCAGATCGGCACCGGTGTGCGCGTGGTGGCCAGCGAGCGCATTCACACGCAGGGCAACCCCACCAAGACCGACAATCCGAAGGATGTGGCGATCAATGGCGCCGGCTTCTTCCAGGTCCTGATGCCCAATGGCACCACCGCCTATACGCGCGACGGCTCGTTCCAGACCGACCCGAACGGGCAACTGGTGACGGCCAGCGGCTATCCGGTGCAGCCCGCCATCACGCTGCCGCAAAGCACCACCAGCATGACGATTGCCAGCGATGGCACGGTGTCGGTGATCCAGGCCGGCAGCACCGCCAGTGTGCAGGTTGGGCAACTGCAATTGGCCACCTTCCTGAACTCGGCCGGCCTGCAAAGCGCCGGCGAGAACCTGTACGCCGAAACCGATGCCTCGGGTGCTGCCAACCAGACCGCGCCGGGCCAGAACGGTGCCGGCGTGCTGAGCCAGGGCTATGTCGAGTCGTCCAATGTGAATGTGGTCGAGGAACTGGTCAACATGATCCAGACGCAGCGCGCGTACGAGATCAACAGCAAGGTGATCACGACCTCCGATCAGATGCTGACCAAACTGGCGCAGCTGTGATGGACCAAGGCTCGATCATTTTCTGGCGTGCCGCCGGGGTAGGGGCGGCCGTGCTGCTGCTCTGCGCTTGCGCGCAAACGCCCGAGTCGCTCGTGCACCAGCCGACCACGGTGCGCCCCAGCGCGCAGGTTCAGGCGGCGCCGCCCGCCGCTGCCAAGGGCTCGATCTATCGGACCAGTTCCGGCTCCGGTGCCCAGGCGCTTTTTGAGGACCGGCGGCCCCGCTTTGTGGGTGACATCCTGACCATTGTGGTGAGCGAGAACGTCAACGCCAGCAAGAATTCAGCCGCCAACGTCAGCCGCAGCGGCAGCGCCAGCGCCGAGCTTTCCCTGGTGCCACCCATTCTGGGCGGCCTGATGTCCAATACCCTGGACACCAGCGGCAGCGGCAAAAGCGTGTTGAGCACCAAGGGGGGCGCGAACGCGGCGAACACCTTCAATGGCGTCATCACCGTCACCATCGTCGAGGTCCTGCCCAACGGCAACCTGCAGGTCAGCGGAGAAAAGCAGATGCTGATCAACCAGGGCACCGAGTTCATCCGATTCTCGGGCGTCGTCAATCCGCGCCTGGTCGGCGCCAACAACACGGTGCCGTCGACCCTCGTTGCGGACGCCCGCATCGAGTACAGCGCCAAGGGCTATATCGACGAGGCGCAGCAGATGGGCTGGCTGCAGCGCTTCTTCCTCAACGTGCTGCCGATGTGATCATGAGCAGCCTGTTCAACTCACTCGCATGTCGCTTCCTGGCTCGCGCCCTGGGCGCCGGTCTGCTGCTGGCCGGTTTCCTGTCGCTGCCAGCCCAGGCCGAGCGCCTCAGAGACATCGCCAGTATCCAGGGCGTGCGTGACAACCCGCTGATCGGATACGGCCTGATGGTGGGACTGGACGGCAGCGGCGACCAGACCATGCAGACCCCGTTCACCACGCAAAGCCTCAACAACATGCTGGTGCAACTGGGCATCACGATGCCGGCGGGCGCCAGCATGCAGCTCAAGAATGTCGCTGCGGTGATGGTCACCGCCGTGCTGCCGGCGTTCGCGCGGCCGGGCCAGACCATCGACATCACGGTATCGTCGATGGGCAACGCCAAGAGCCTGCGTGGCGGAACCCTGTTGATGACCCCCTTGAAAGGCGCCGACGGTCAGGTCTATGCGCTGGCGCAGGGCAATATGGTGATCGGCGGCGTGGGTGCTTCGAGCGCCGGCAGCAAGGTCCAGGTCAATCAGATCAGTTCCGGACGCATCCCGGCCGGCGCCATCGTCGAGCGCGCGGTCGAGTCCCCGCTGGCCGAAGACGGCAGCCTGGTGCTGGAATTGAACACTGGCGATTTCGGCACGGCGCAGCAGGCGGTCGACGCCATCAACCGAGATTTCGGCGCCGCCACGGCACACGCCATCGACGCGCGCGTGATCCAGATCAGGGTGCCGGGGGGACCGCAGGAGCGCGTCAGTTTTCTGTCCCGCATTCAGAATATCGAAGTCACGCCGGCGCAGGTCGGTGCCCGCGTGGTCATCAACGCCCGCACCGGTTCGGTCGTCATGAACCAGTCGGTCAGGATCAATGATTGCGCCGTCGCCCACGGCAGTCTGTCGGTGGTCATCAACACCGAACCGGTCGTCAGCCAACCCAACGCACTGGCCGGCGGCACCACGGTGGCGGCCCAGCGCTCGCAGATCGAGATCAACCAGGGCTCGGGCGCGCTGCAAATCCTGCGCGGCGGCGCATCGCTGGCCGATGTCATCAAGGGGCTCAACGCCCTCGGTGCCAACCCGCAGGACCTGGTCTCGATTCTGCAGGCCATGAAGTCCGTCGGCGCCCTGCGCGCCGAACTCGAAATCATCTGAGGCGCGCCATGGCCGGTTCCACTCTCTCCTCGCTCAACAGCGGCAATGCAGCGGCCGCCGGGGTTCTCGATCAGCGTCTCTCCTTCGACGTGCAGGGCGTCGATGCGCTGCGCCGCACGGTGCGCAACTCGCCGCAGGAGGGCATGAAGCAGGCCTCCAAGCAGTTCGAGGTGCTGTTCATGCAGATGGTGCTCAAGAGCATGCGCGAGGCGACACCAACGGAAGGCATGTTCGGCAGCGAGCAGGAAAAAATGTACACCTCGATGCTGGATCAGCAACTGTCGCAGAACCTGGCTGGTCGCGGCCTCGGTCTGGCCGATGCCATGTACGCGCAACTGAGCCGCAGCATCAAGGGCGAGGGCGCGCCCTCGTCTGCGGCCGCGCTTGCCGCGCCAGCGGTTCAAGCGTCTAAGGTCCGGGTACCCGAGACACCGTCCACGTTGGCCGCCAATAGCGCATCGCTGGCGCCAGCCGCACCCGCGCTGCCCGTGCCCGCAGCGCGCGCGGCAGATCTTTCCCTGTACGAGGAGGCGACCGCGCAGGCCACTCTGAGCCGCAGCGTGCTGCCGCAGGCCCACGTCGAGCAGTTCGTCTCGCGCCTGCTGCCGGCGGCGCAGCGTGCCAGCCAGGAGAGCGGGGTGCCGGCGCAACTGATCATGGCGCAGGCTGCGCTCGAATCGGGTTGGGGTCGGCGCGAGGTGCGCGCCGACGATGGCCGCTTGAGCTTCAATTTGTTCGGCATCAAGGCCGACAAGGGCTGGAAGGGGCCGGTGGTTGAGGCCAGTACGACC
>CAIMBE010000151.1 GCA_903839085.1 uncultured beta proteobacterium
GATCGATCAGGTCAGTCAGGTTCCGCAGTTGCTTAGCATCGTTGCGCAACTCAGCGGGCAACTGCTGAACCTGAGCCAGATTGGCGGACAGATCGGGTTGAACGGCAAGACCGTAGACAAATACCTCGGCATTCTGGAAAAGCTGTTTCTGGTACGCCGCTTGCCCGCCTGGAGTCGCAACGAACTCAGCCGCCTGATCAAGGCGCCCAAGATCCATTTTTTGGATGCGGGCTTGCAATCCACACTGACACGGCTCACACCCGAGCTGACCCTGTTGCAAAGAACACGCTTTGGCGCCACGCTGGAGACTTGGGTTTATGCGGAGCTGCTCAAGCTGCTCAGTGTCACTCCCGAGCCCTGGTTTCTGTCGCATTACCGCGATAAAGACCAGCTTGAGGTGGACTTTGTATTGGAGTCCGCGTCACGCGAGTTGATCGGCATTGAAGTCAAGGCCGCTGCCAGCGTGCAGGCCAGCGACTTCAAGGGTTTGCGCAGATTGCGTGAAGTTGCCGGCAAGCCCCTTGTCACCGGCATCGTTCTCTATGACGGCCAGCAGGCGCTCTCTTTTGGCGATGGATTTTGGGCGGTGCCTCTCAACCAGTTTTAGCTAAACCATGATCATCAAGACCGAGTACGACGACGAAGAGTTGGAGATATTGAATGCGTGGGAAGCTGGCTTCCACCACCGGCATTACAAGGGCGATGTCCAGGCGGTTGAATTTATAAGTTACGAAGCAACCTTGGCGAGATTCCAGCAGGAATGGCTGGCGATCGTCAAGGCCACTGGAGCAAAGAGATCATGAGCAAAGTCGTCGTACGCACCGATGATGTGGATGGATTTTTCGAGCGCGCGAAAGATGCTGCACGCAGAGCAGATCGAGGCGAAGCCTTTGATGGCAAGGTCACCCTGTCATTTGAAGACCCGCAACGGATGTTCACGGTTTTGTCCGAGGAGCGTCGCACCTGATGAGTGAGGTTATGCATGAACCCAAAACCATCAACGAGTTGACGAGTCGTTTGCGCCGCAATCGTTCTGCCATCACCAAGGATGTCGGTTTGCTGGAAAAGTTGGGACTGATTGTTTCAATTCGGCAATCTAACCCTGGCCACGGCATCCAGAAGTTGGTTCAATCTGTAGCGCCAAAGATTGAAATGGTTGCCACGTTGGGTTAGTCAATGTGAAATGGGGTGCAAAATGCAAGGCAACAGGTTGCAGACAGCATGCCGGAAACTTGGCATTCAGACATTTTCCAAACGGCGCGACCGCATTTCTACCGGGTATGCGCGCGAACATGGGGCCCAAAGCCGCTGGTGAAGACCGCTCGAAGAGGCCGCCTCCAAAGCAGCTTTAAACTTCTTGAGTCGGAGGGGGGGTGACAACCATTTTCTTGGGCACAGGCTCGATTGAACGCCGCAAGATCCCATCGAGCAATCTTGGGATGCACTGCTGCGCAATCTGCTCGGGGTTGTACTCGCCGCCACTTTGATACCAGCGCCCGATCCAACTCAGTGCCCCCGCAATCACAAAGGCGGCCATCTTGGGGTCGCAGGGCTCGAGCGTTCTTTCGGCCACGCCCTGGGCCACCAGCCGGCGGAATTCCAGGTCGATGCCGGACTTGAGGCGACGCAGTTCCTTGCGACTCTCCGCAGCAAACTCATCGTCGCTGACGCGGATCACGCACATACCGAAATCCTGGGTCACGATCCGTATGTAGGTCTGCATGCAGGCGATCAACTGGTCCACGGCCGATCCGCCTGCGCTGCGCGTTTCCTCGATGCCATCCTGCATCATCTGCAGGCCCCTTCGCACACATTCGATCAGGATCTGGTCCTTGCTCTTGACGTAGTAGTAGAGCGTAGGCTTGCTGACGTTCAGACGCGCCGCAATGTCGTCCAGCGAGGTGGCATGAAAACCGCGCTCGTTGAAGAGTTGGGCGGCCGCTGACAGCACTGCGTTGCGCTTGGCCTCGCGCTGCTGCTGGCGCGCAGAAAAATGGACCCAGGGTGACGCTGTGGTCGGCGCCGGTGCAGTGCTAGATGCGCTTGGTTTCTTGGGCATGACGACGTAACCTAGGGAAAATCCCGATGCTGAGCAGGGCGTTTCATTCGATAATCTACTTTAAAGTAAGAATTCTACGCACCAGTAAATAGATTTCACTCCGCACAAACCCGCATGCTCAACAACTGATGGAGACATCCCCCCAAGGCGGCGCAGTCGCCACTTCGCCATTGTTGCAGGTTGACGGTCTCACGCTGGCCTTTCGCGGCGTGCGTGCCTTGAGCGATGTCAGTTTTAAAGTGGCCAGCGGAACCATCACGGCGGTCATCGGACCCAACGGCGCCGGCAAGACCTCGCTCTTCAACACCATCTCGGGCTTTTACCGCCCGACCAGCGGACGTGTGCACTTCAAGGGCCAGGACATCACGGATGTGCCGACACCGCTTCGCGCCAAGCTCGGACTGGGCCGCAGTTTTCAGAATATTGCGCTGTTTCGCGGCATGACCGTGCTTGACAATATCAAACTGGGTCGACACGCCCACCTCAAGACCAACGTGCTCGACGCCCTGTTCTACATGGGCCGCGCCCGACGCGAGGAGGCCGCACTGCGTGCCGACATCGAAGAGCGCATCATTGATTTTCTGGAGATTGATCACATTCGCCACGCGCCGGTTTCGGCGCTGCCCTACGGATTGCAAAAGCGCGTCGAGATGGCGCGCGCGCTGGCCATGCAACCCGAGATCCTGATGCTCGACGAGCCCGTGGCCGGGATGAACCGGGAAGAGACCGAAGACATGGCGCGCTTCATTCTCGATGTGCGCGCTGAATGGGGTGTGACGGTCCTGATGGTCGAGCACGACATGGGCATGGTGATGGACCTGTCCGACCATGTCATCGTGCTCAACTTCGGCCAACTCATCGCCCAGGGAACGCCGGCCGTGGTGCAAGCCGACCCGGAAGTGATCCGTGCCTACCTCGGCTCCGGCGATGTGGGTGACCTGCGGCAAAGGCTCCATGCGGGAATTGACAAGAGGCAAGCCGCCTGATGGATTGGGCCTACTTGTTCGAGATCAGCCTGACCGGCATCGCCGGCGGCGGCCTGTATGCGCTGGCGGCGCTGGCTTTCGTCATGGTCTACAAGGCAACCAAGGTGGTGAACATCGCCATCGGCGAAATGCTGATGATTGGCGCCTACCTGTTTTTCACCTGCGCCGTTACCTTTGCGCTGCCGCTGTGGCTGGCGCTGCCTGCATCGCTGCTGGCTGCCGGCGCCCTGGGCGCCCTGATTGAGCGCACCATGATCCGCCCGTTGCTGGGTGAACCCCCGATCTCGGTCTTCATGGTGATGGTCGGCCTGTCCTCGGTGCTGGTGGGGTTGGTCGAATTGATCTGGACTGCCGATCAGCGCCGCCTGCCCGAACTGGTGCCGAACGCGCCGATCATGGTTGGCGAAGCTTTCCTTGCACCCAAGGTGTTCTACGGCGCCCTCACCGCGGCCGCCTTGATCGCCATCGTGCTGCTCGTGTTCCGCTTCTGGCGCGGTGGTGTCGCCCTGCGCGCCACCGCTTCCGACCCGGCTGCCGCCTACTCCATGGGCATCAACGTGCCGCGCGTGTTCTCGCTGGCCTGGGTGGCGTCGGCGATGATTGCTGCCGTCTCGGGCATCATTGTTGGCTCCATCGGCGGCATCTCTTCGTCGATGGGTGTTTTCGGGCTGTCGGTCCTGGTGGTGGTCATTGTTGGCGGTCTCGACAGCGTTCTGGGTGCGCTGGTCGGCGGGCTGTTGATCGGCTTGATCGAAGCGCTTGCGGGTGCCTACCTGGGCGGTGAATACAAGCTGCTGGTGACCTTCATCGTGCTGGTGATGGTGCTCATGATCCGGCCCTACGGCCTGTTCGGCACGCACGAAATTGAGCGACTCTGATGCGCATCGGCACACTCAAGGAAACATACATCGCCGATGCGGCGCTGTTCGACTCGCGCACGCAGAAGATCTGGCTGGCGCTGGCCGCTGGCGTGCTGCTGCTGTTCCCCTTCATGGCCACGGACTACTGGCTGTACCTGGCCTGCCTGGTCAGCATCAACGTGGCCAGCGCCTGCGGGCTCAACATCCTGACCGGTTACACCGGCCTGGTCAGTCTGGGTCAAGCCGCCTTCATGGGCCTGGGCGCCTACACCGTGGCGATTCTTGAACTGCGGGTCGGCTCACCCGTTCTACTCAACCTGCTCGCTGGCGGCTTTGTCGCCATGCTCGGAGGTCTGGTGGTGGGCATCCCGTCGCTGCGCGTCAAAGGCCTCTACCTGGCCATTGCCACCATTGCCGCCTCCTTTATCGCGCACTTTCTTTTTGCCAACAGCGCTTTCACGGGTGGCACCGGTGGCCTGACGGTGCCGCCGGCCAAACTGTTTGGCTTGCTGCTGGACACCTCGTTTCGCCTGTACTGGATCATCGTTCCGGTAACAGCAGTGATGTTGATCGGTGCCGCCAACCTGTTTCGCACCCGCGTTGGCCGCGCTTTCATCGCCATCCGCGACCGTGACATCTCGGCCGAAGTGCTGGGGATTGCGCTGCTGCGCTACAAGTTGCTGTCGTTTGGCTTGTCCTCGTTCTACGCCGGTGTTGCCGGTGGCCTGTGGGCCTACTTCTTCCGTGTCGTCACGCCCGAGAGTTTCCCGCTCTCCATGTCGATCTTCTTCCTGGCCGCCATCATCGTCGGCGGCATGGGTTCCATGCTGGGCGCCATGCTGGGCGCTGTCTTCATGACCATGGTGCCGGAACTGCTCAAGCTCGGTGTGGCCCTGCTGCCCCATGGCGCCGAGCTGACGGTATTTCTCTCGCCCGTTCGCACCATGGTGTTCGGGTTATTGATCATCGGATTTCTGGTTTTCGAGCCACACGGGCTCGCAGAAGTGTGGCGGCGCATTCGCCGTTTTTTCCATCTATGGCCATTCCGCAACTGAGCAACAAGGAGATATGCATGAAGTCATCCCCCGTTTCCCAAGGTCGTCGCGCGCTGCTGCTGGCAGCCGGCGCCACGCTCGTCACGCCGCTGGTGCAGGCGCAGGCCGCTGAAGACATCGTCATCGGCGGCTCCATCCCCATGACCGGGGTCTTCGCCTTTGCCGGCGTCGGGATCAATGCCGGCATTGCCGACTATGTGAAGATCGTCAACGATGGTG
Organism: uncultured beta proteobacterium; assembly: GCA_903839085.1. GTDB lineage: Bacteria > Pseudomonadota > Gammaproteobacteria > Burkholderiales > Burkholderiaceae_C > Rhodoferax. The sequence goes on from CAIMBE010000151.1 coordinate 5,180, forward strand.
GTGGCATCAAGGGTCGCAAGCTGCGTTATGTCCCTGAAGACACGGGTTACAAGGTTGACGTCTCGGTGGCGGCCTTCAAGAAGATCACCAGCCAGAACAAGGTCAACCTCTACTACGGCGACTCGACCGCATTCTCCAAGACCATCAACCCAGAGCTCGACCGCACCGGCAGCATCCTGATGGCTGGCGCCTCCTTCGCCACCGAATTGAACGACCCGGTCAAGTACCCGAACCAGTTCCTGGTCGGGCCTGACTACACCGAGATGTTTGGCATCCTGCTGCGCCACATTGCCAAGGAAAAGCCCGGTGCCAAGGTCGCTTTTGTCTACTCGGACTCCGAGTTCGGTCGCGACCCGATCGACAGCAGCGAGGCGCTGGCCAAGAAGCTTGGCCTCTCGGTGCCAATCAAGATCATGACGCCGGCCGGTAGCGTGGACGTGTCGGGCGAAGTGATCAAGCTGCGCCGCGCCGCGCCCGACTACACGATCTTCCACGGCTACATCCTGGCGCCGATTCCGGAGTTCATCACGCAGGGCAAGCAGCAGGGCATGACCACCAAGTGGATGGGTACCTTCTGGACCATGGACAGTTCCACCGTGATGAAAATGGGCGAGGCCGGCGACGGCTTCATGGGCGTCATGCCCTACCGCTACTACTACGACACCGCTGCCAAGTCGCCGATGCTCGAAAAGATCCGCCAACTCCATCCCGAGTACCAGAGCACCGCCTACATCCAGGGCTTTCTGACGGCCATGCTGTTCACCGAGGCCGCCAGGCGCACGCTCAACGCCAACAAGGAACTGAGCGGCAAGAACCTGAAGGCCGCACTCGACAGCATCAAGGACTTCGACACCGGTGGCTTGATCGGCGTACCCATCACGATCAAGGGCAACTCGATCCCGGTGGGCCGTGTCTACAAGGCCGACATGAAAACGCAGAAGATGGTGGCGGCCTCCGACTGGATCGCGCTCTAATTTCCTCCGACACGGCACGACAGGCAATGACCGAGACCCGCAAAGACCACATCCTCGAAGTCAACAACATCGAGGTGGTTTACAACAAGGTGGTACAGGCCCTGCGCGGCCTCTCCTTGGTCGTGCCGCGGGGCGAAATTGTGGCTTTGCTGGGCAGCAACGGGGCCGGCAAATCCAGCACGCTTAAGGCGATCTCTGGCCTGCTCACACTGGAGGACGGTGAACTCGAAAGTGGCAGCATTCTGTTTAACGGGCAAAGCACGGCACAGTTCGAACCCCAGCAACTGGTGCGCCAGGGTTTGAGCCATGTGATGGAAGGGCGGCGAATTTTTGAAGACCTCACGGTGGAAGAAAACCTGGTTGCTGCCAGTTACGCCCTGAGTGGTCGTGACAAGGTCAAGCCCGACTTCGATCTGGTCTACAGCTACTTCCCGCGCCTGCACGAGCGCTGCAAGGGACTGGCCGGCTATCTGTCGGGCGGCGAGCAGCAGATGCTGGCGATTGGCCGGGCGCTGATTGCCCAGCCAGAACTGATCCTGCTCGACGAGCCCTCGCTGGGCCTCTCACCCAAGCTGGTGGAAGACATCTTCAGCATCATCGCCCGCATCAACGCCGAGCGCGGTGTCTCCATGCTGCTGGTCGAGCAGAACGCCACACTGGCGCTGGCGGTGGCGCACAGCGGCTACATCATGGAGAACGGCAAGATCGTGATCGACGGCAAGGCCGAGCGCCTGGCCAGCGACCCGGATGTGCGCGAGTTTTATCTGGGGGTTGGCGGCGCAGGCGAAGCCCGCAGCTTTCGCGAGATCAAGCATTACAAGCGTCGCAAGCGCTGGCTGTCATGACCCTGCACGCACCTCACGCCCTGCCCGAATTGACGCTGCCACAGATGCTGCGTGAGCGCTCACGCCTGACACCGGCGCGCATCGCAGTCCGGCAAAAGGACTTTGGCATCTGGAAGCCGCTGCGCTGGGACGGCTACTACCAGCGCGCCTGCCATTTCGGACTGGGCTTGCGTGCGCTCGGTCTGCCCGCTGGCGGCCACGTCGGCGTGATATCGGAAAACCGCATCGAATGGGTGCTCACGCAAATGGGCGCCGGCTTGGTCGGTGCCGTCACGGTGGGCGTCTACCCGACCAGCCCGAGCTCAGAGGTGGCCTATGTGGTGGGCCACGCTGACATCGAGGTCATGGTCTGCGAGGACCAGGAGCAGACCGACAAGCTGCTTGAAGCGCTCGACCAGCTGCCGCGTTTGCGCAAGATCGTGGTGATGCAAACCAAGGGTCTGCGCAGTTTTTCGAAGGAACAACGCGCGTTCATTGCCACCTTCGACGAGGTCGAAAGAGCCGGTGCTGCCAGCGGCCCGTCGTCGCTGGTCGACGACGTGCTGGCGCAGCAAACACTGGACGATGTGGGTCTGATGATTTACACCTCGGGTTCCACCGGCAAGCCCAAGGGTGCGGTTATTTCTTACCGCAACATTCGCGGCGTGGTGCCCGGCATCGTCGAGCGACTCGGTCTCTCCATCCAGACCAGCCATCTGTCCTACCTGCCGCTGTGTCATGTGGCTGAGCAGATGCTGACCACCTTTGTTCCGGTCTACCTAGGCTCGCAGGTCAACTTCGGCGAATCGATCCGCACGGTGCAGGAGGACTTGCGCGAGGTGGCGCCCAGCATGTTTCTTGGCGTACCGCGCATCTGGGAGAAGATGCACGCGGCCATCAACATCAAGCTGCAGGAAACCGGCGCGCTGCGCCGTGCGCTGTTTCACCGCGCCTGGTCTGCCTGCCAGGGTCTGGCGGAGAAATCCCGCGCCAACTGGACCCTGACCGACAAAGCGCTGTACTTCGTCTGTTACTGGAGCGTGTTTCGCGCGGCGCAGAACTTTATCGGTCTGCGCAAGGTGCAAGTGGCGCTCACCGGCGCTGCACCGATCCCGCCCGATGTGGTGCGCTTCTTTCGCGTCATGGGCGTGCCGCTGGTCGAGGTCTATGGCCTGACCGAGTCCACCGGCATGGTGACCGGCCACCGGCGCGACGATGTGCTGGTTGGCACCGTGGGCGTTCCTATCCTGGGCGTGGAGCACCGCATCGGTGCCGACGGCGAGTTGCTGTTGCGCGGCGACATGATCTTTGTTGGCTACTACAAGAACCCCGAAGCCACGGCAGGCAGCATCCGCGATGGCTGGCTGCACACCGGCGACGTGGTGCGTGAGGAAAAAGGCCAGCTGCGAATCGTGGACCGCCTGAAGGACATCATGATCACGGCCGGTGGCAAGAACCTGACGCCCTCCGAGATTGAGAACACGATGAAGGGCAGCCCCAACATCAAGGAATGCATCATCGTCGCCGAGGCGCGCAAGTTTGTCGGCGCCCTGATCCAGATCGACTACGAAGTCGTGAGCAAATGGGCCGAAGCACGGCGCATCCCCTTCACGCATTTTCGCTCCCTGGTCGAACACCCGCAGGTCCGTGAACTGATCGCCGCCGACATCGCCCGGGGCAACGAGCGACTGGCGCAGGTGTCGCAGATTCGCAAATTCCACCTGTTAACCAAAGAGCTCGACCACGACGACGGCGAAGTCACCGCCACCATGAAGGTCAGACGTTCCAGCATCTACAAGAGCTACGCTGAAGAAATCGAAGCGCTGTACCGCTAGAAGCCGTCATGACCGTCACCGCCACCGCGCTGAACCCGGACGCTCCACTGCTGATCGAGCGCGACGGTGCCGTCGTCGTGCTGCGCTTTAACCGCCCGAAAGCACTCAACGCGGTCGATGTCCCGATGGCGCAGGCCTTCCTGCAGGCCGCATGGGGACTGGCCAGCGACAGCTCCGTGCGCGCCATCGTGCTGTGCGGTGCCGGCAAGGGCTTTATGGCCGGCGGCGATCTGGCCACCTTGAGCGCCAATCCACGCCAGGCAGCAGCCGAACTGATAGGGCCGCTGCATGAAGCACTTACGGTGTTGGCAGGCATCGATGCGCCGCTTGTTGCACAGGTTCACGGCGTGGCCGCCGGTGCCGGCCTGAGTCTGATGCTGCAGGCAGATTTCGCCATCGCCGCGGAAGGAACGCGCTTTAACATGGCTTACGTCAACATCGGTGCCAGTTGCGACGTTGGCGCGTCCTGGTCACTGCCACGTCTGATCGGACTGCGCCGGGCGCTCGAATTTGCCATGCTGGGCGAGACCATGGACAGTGCGCAAGCCCTACAGCTCGGGCTGCTAAACCGGATTGTGCCGGCAGCGGAACTTGAAACCCAAGCGATGGCCTTTGCGCAGCAACTGGCCAAGGGACCCACGGTGGCACTCGGTCGAATGCGCAGGCTGATGCGTGAATCGTTTGGTCGGGATCTGCCAGCCCAACTCGCTGCCGAAGCCGCCGCCTTTGTGCACTGTGCGCAGACGGATGATTTCAGGGAAGGCATCGATGCGTTTTTCACCAAGCGAACAGCGTTGTTCTCAGGTCGTTAATGCGACGAATTGACACGAAATACCCAGCCTAAGTCAAGGGGATCTGTCCGCGATGCCGGTCGGTCACGGCGAAGACCTTGCTCCAAAATGAGTTGTTAGCGCCACGCCAGGCAGCCCTCGTCGACTTCAGTGAACGACTGCGTTTACGCCAGCCCCGATTTCGTGCATCGGTTTGAACTCGTCAGGCTGATCACCTTGCTGGATCTTGCGCAGTTGATACCCAGCGCGGTGCTTTGCGTCATCGGGGAACGCTTGAAGGTCCTCGAGGGAGCTTCCTCGCCGATCGATAGGCTTGGTCATTAATGTATAAATAGGTATACATCAAAGTTGCTGCGCAAGACGAAGAATCGCCAACCATTGAGCTGCTGCATACCGGCCGGTCGTGAGCGCGAACAACGCCACACTTTGTTGACAGTCACAATCTGGAAGGCATTCAGCCATAGGGTCTGAGGGGTCGAAGCAGTCGTTCGCCACAGTAGGCCAGTTCTCGCATCTTGTCCGGCGTCAGCGATGGCCGCCGTTCACCGCCGTCAGCTTTATGGAAGCCCAGTTACCAAGCACGACTTGTCAGTCATAAACCAGATACCCCCTGGGTTCTATTTCTTTGCCTCTTTCTCCTTCTCGGCAGCCAACGCTTCCATTTTCTTGGCTGTCTCTTCCATCTGCTTCACATCAATCTTGACTTCCCCATCAGGCGTCTTTATGGTCATCACGGCGTTACCTGAACTTCCTGCCTGACCCGGGACATTGGTAATCTGGACATCACCCTTGGGTGTGCTGATCTTGATGTCACCGGTGCCCGTCATGCCAGACATGTGCGACATTGGCGATGGCATGAAGGCGGAGCCGACCGCGCTGACCAAGACGCTGCCAACAATGCCGACAATTGCAGCCACCACCATGTACGAAATGGTTTTCTCCTTTGGATTCTTCATCAATACTGGCAATCCAAGGTACATGAGGTACAGCGAGTACAAGCCCCCCAGCGTCGCCAGCATGGAAAGGCCAGGGATCGCCTGGAACACGCCCGCCACCATTGCAGCAGTGCTTGAATACACCGTGAGCTTGACTGCATTTATCAAATTAGCCTGTCCACCAAATGTGTTGGCCAGCATACTGATGAGCCAGCCCCAAACAAGCACCATCACCAGTGTCATGACATATTGACTCACCATCAGTCCTATGCCGGTCACCACCGGAATCCGCATCGAGACACCGAAGCCGCCTATGCCGAAGATGCTCATGCCAATGAACCCCGCAACCGCAGGAATGGCTGCCAAAATCAACATGTAAGGCACATAGAGTTGCCGTAGGTCGGTACTCTCTTGTTCTATGGCAAGCCAGCTGGGCGCTGGTTTCAGAATGATGCCTGTGACGCGCTCGACCAGATTCATGGAGGACTCCTCAAGTTGATCAGTGAAGGCTGCATGCAATTTGAGTCTACTAGAGATTTGTGACTACTACAAATCTTAGCCTTATCCAACGAGGTATGGGCCTGACCTGCGGGCTTGGGTCGATCATTTCCCACATGGTGATCGACATGGACGAGATCATGAGATCACCTGTGGAATTTGTGCGCCGAATTGGGCGCCCTAAAGCTGCCACTTGACAGGTCCTAAGTCCTGGTCTTATAGTTCGATAGCCATCTAATTAGATGGATTTGGCAATACCCATGACCCGCCGCAATGACACTTTCAAAGCCATCGCCGACCCCAGTCGACGGGAGATCTTGCGGCTGCTGCGCAAAGGTGAAATGACTGCAGGTGATCTGGCCGAATGCTTCGACATGACAAAGCCCACCATGTCCCATCACTTTGCCGTGCTGAAGGATGCAGACCTGATCAGCAGCCGGCGAGCGGGTCAAACCATCTGGTATTCGCTAAACACGACAGTGCTGGAGGACGTGATCGCATGGGCGATTGACTTGGTGGGTCCTAAGAATGGCAGAGGTAAAAAATGAAATCGAACAGTTTCTTGAAGTCTGGTGCGCTGGTTCTGGCAGCCCTGGCGGCGTTCCTTGTGTCGTACCCGCATCTGCCAGAGCAGGTTCCGATTCACTGGGATATCCACGGCTCGGTGAATGGGTACGGACCGCGCTACGCTCTCCTGCTGCTGGGTCCTGGGTTGATGTTGGCTGAGATGGCCTTGTTCGCGCTGCTGCCCAGGCTTTCCCCCAAGCGTTATGAAATGGACTCGTTCGAGCCCACCTACCTGCATCTGATGCTGGTGCTGGTTTCAATATCCGGCTACTTCTTTGCGGTGTTGTTGTGGGCCGCCTTGACGGGCTCTGCGGGCATACATCACGCGATCCTGGGTGGCATATCGGTCTTGGCTGTATTGATGGGCAACGTGCTTGGAAAAGTGCGGCGCAACTTCTTTATCGGCATACGCACACCCTGGACGCTGGCGAGTGAGCGAGTCTGGTATGCCACGCACCGCATGGCCGGCAAGCTCATGGTCATCACCGGACTCGTCGGCCTGATTCTCGCGCTTCTTGGGATCGCGGTCTGGCTATGGATCGCAGTGCTTGGCCTGGGATTTCTGACGCCCGTGGCTTATTCGCTGTTCTACTACAAGCGGTTAGAAAGGCGGGGTGAACTCGATGTCACCGCCTAGCACTGCGGATCATGCAATGGGACCACCCGGAAGCGGTTGCAGAGATTTCCGATCTGCTTACCCCAAACCAGCCATTGAAACCAACAGACCGTCAGCCACCAATGTCGAAATGACTTCCATGCCGGTATCCCTTTTTTTTGGGAAGGGTTTACACCGAGCGGCGAATGACAAACGAGTGGCAAGATCTGAACGGATATCCCGGGAGAGAGAATTCCATGAGCATAAAGATTCAGATTGCGTTTTGGCTATATCTGGCCATCGTTGTTCCCCTTGCCGGATGGGGCGTCAGGTTTCTGCTGCGAGACGAGTTCTTGCCCTATCACTCCGTGGCAGTCGGCATGCCGTGGGCAGAGGTACCTTCGAACTTTCAGCTGCTTATCATGGCCCTCATCAAGTTGGTTGGTGGCCTCTGGGTGGCATTCGCTTTTGCCATGGTTGCGATTTTGCTCGTGCCATTCCGCCAAGGAGCACCTTGGGCACTTTGGGCAGTTCCGGTATTGCTACTTGTTCAGCTTGGCGGGACCGCAAACGCGATGAGGCAAGTCATTCTCAAGACATCGGCAAAGCCACCGCTTAACATTGTCATTGGCAGCTCGGTTATGGTCTTAATTGCGTTGGCACTTACTATTGCCGATGTCAAGTAAGCTGCGAGACCAGGGATGCGGTTGCCTTCCTGCAAAATCCGCCGGGCACCCTAGTGTGCTATGGGTATTTGCTTAACGACCAACCGTCCGACACCCTTTTCGCCTTCCCTCGGACCCGATCCATGAGCAACGCCCCACGACAGGATCTCTCCTTCTCCTCCCATGGCCTGCTCTGCGCTGCGTGGTTCTATCCGGCGCCGGGCGTCGCACCCAGCGCCCTCGTCATCATGGCGCACGGACTCGGTGCAACACGGGAGCTTGGTCTCGATGCGTATGCACGGCGCTTCCAGGCGGGAGGATTCGGCGTGCTCGTTTTCGACTACCGCCATTACGGTGGAAGCGAGGGCGAGCCGCGCGAGCTGATGTCGGTTGGCAAACAGCTCGCCGACTGGCGTGCCGCCATCGCGTTTGGCACGAAGCTGCCAAACATCGATCCCAACCGCGTAGC
>CAIMBE010000152.1 GCA_903839085.1 uncultured beta proteobacterium
CGATCTGGGCTACTTCGATATGGACAGTTGCCGGGTCGAACCCGGGCCCAATCCATTTGGGCCTAGGGTGTTAACGATGTGATCGGTATAAACTGTCAACAATGTCTTCAGTATGTACCACTAAATACTGGTGGCCTGGGGCGGAATCGAACCACCGACACAAGGATTTTCAGTCCTCTGCTCTACCGACTGAGCTACCGGGCCAGAGCGGGCTAGTATATCAGCATCTTTTCGTCAACGACGCTCGCAAATCACACGCCGTTGCGCTTGCCGCGCGTCAAATCAACCCCCAGTTGCTTGAGCTTGCGGTACAGGTGCGTTCGCTCCAGCCCGGTCTTTTCGGCGACTCTTGTCATCGAGCCGTTTTCCTTGGCGAGGTGATATTCGAAGTAGGCTTTTTCGAACTCATCGCGCGTCTCTCGCAAAGGTTTGTCGAGCATGAAACTCTGTTGCGACGACGGGCCAAGCTCCGCCGCCTCGGTCGCGGACTGCCCGCCCACGGGAACCTCCAGCATCGGCGCTGCCGACGGCACCGTCGGCAGCGCCGATGGTTTTCGAACGGCGCCTCGGGCCAATCCCTGCTCGACTGCCTTGAGCAGTTTCTGCATCGTGATCGGTTTTTCCAGAAAGGCCAGAGCACCGATCCGCGTCGCCTCGACGGCGGTATCAATGGTCGCATGCCCGCTCATCATGATGACCGGCATGGTGAGCGCGCCGGTGGCCGACCACTCCTTCAGAAGTGTCACGCCGTCCGTGTCCGGCATCCAGATGTCGAGCAGCACCAGATCAGGACGGTCGCGCAGCCTGGCGGATCGGGCCTGCGCGGCATTCTCCGCCACTTCGACGTTATGGCCCTCGTCGTTCAGTATTTCCCACAACAGGTCGCGGATGCCGAGTTCATCGTCAACCACCAGTATGTTTGCCATGATTTAGCGCGTCCCTTGGATATGCCTTCGTCGCACGACTAGCCCGCTGCAACGCTTTCGGCACTGAATGATAACGATACTTGGGCGCCGACCACCTTGCCGTCGATGACCCGATTGGCAATATCGACGCGGGTGCCATGCTCGTCGGCGATTTTTTTGACCACTGCAAGGCCCAGGCCGGTCCCTTTTGCCTTGGTGGTGACATAAGGCTCGAAGACGCGCTTGAGGATGCGTTCGGGAAAACCGGTGCCGCTGTCAAGAACGCTCAGGCGAACTCGCCCGCTTTCAAGCAATTGCGTTTTCACGGTGACGCAAGGGGCGAGCGAAATCTGGCCCGAAGTCGGGTCGGCGCTCTCGGTCGCGTCCTGCGCGTTCTGCAGCAGGTTGTGCAATACCTGGCGCAGCTGCTGTGCATCCCCCATGACGCGCGGGCAGCGCGGATCAAGCTCCATCTGCACCGGCACCTCGGACGTATCGCTCGCGTACAGTTGCAGCACCTCGGTCACCAGCAGGTTCAAATCAAGCGACCGCAGTTCCGCCGCCGGCAGGCGCGCATAGTCGCGAAACTCGTTGACCAGACGTTTCATTGCGTCCACCTGATCAACGATGGTCTTGACCGACTTGGCAAGCAATGCCTGCTCCGATGCCGCCACCTTGCCCGAGAGTTTCATCAACAGGCGCTCGGCCGACAACTGGATCGGCGTCAGCGGATTCTTGATCTCGTGCGCCAGACGCCTGGCCACTTCGCCCCAGGCCTGAATCCGCTGCGCAGACACAATCTCGGAAATGTCATCAAAAACCAGCAGTCTGGAGGCGCCTGGCAATTCTGCGCCGCGCGCCACCAGGATCAGGGCGTCCTCGGCTTGGCGGCCAACCAGTCTGGCGCTGGCATTGCCAAGCTCAAAGGATTGCTGCCAGTGATCTAGTCCATGCTCGGTGCGCGCGCCCAGAAACGAATCGAACTGAAGCTGAACGTCTTCCCCGAACTTCTCCAGGCCCTCGATTTCGGCCAGCCGGCGGCCCTCGAAAGCGGCCAGCGGCACGCGAAGAATTCGTTGCGCGCCGGGATTGGACGATTGAATCACGCCCTGCGCGTCAAGCACCATCACGCCGGCGGTCAGGTTGTCCAGAATCGTCTGCAGATTGGCGCGCGCCGCGCTCACTTCCTGCATGCTGGCCTGGACCGCCTGCCTGGCGTCAGCCAACTGCTGCGTCATGACGGCAAATGAGCGCGTCAAGCCGTCGAGTTCGTCGCGGCCCTGCAGCGATGCCTTCGGGGTCAAATCCCCCGCAGCCACCTGCCTGACGCCATCCGCCAGAAGCAGCAGGGGCCGCGCAATCTGATTGCCAAGCAGCACGGCCAGCAGCACGGCGCCAAACACCGCCAGAAACAGGCTCAGCGTCAAGGTACCGATGTACATCCGGCGCAACCCCTGGCGCGCCAGAGCCCGCTCCTGGTATTCGCGATTGGCTTCCGTGACAGCCAGCGCATTGGCCACCAGCGTCGACGGCAAGGCCTGCGTCACCAGGAGAAACCGCGTTTCCCCCAGCAGCCCCAGGTTGTTGCTCGACAGCAGGACCAGCGCCTTGATGCGCGCGCTTGCGGTCGCGCCCGGCAACGCATCATCGAGGCCCTCGGACCAGGTGACCCAACGCTGCAACCGGGCGTTGCGAAACTGCTGCTGGCTGGGCCGCTCGGGATTGAGCTGGTACTTGGTATTGCCAGCCGCCGCGATCAGCTGCCCCGAGGCGCTCCACAGGGTCAGATCGGTCGCGCCGAGCTGTTCCCGCGTATGCTCCATTGCCAGCACGGCGCCGGCGTTGGGCAGGTCCGCCATCTGCGATGCGGAAGCGCGCGCCTTGCCGGCGAGTTCAGTTGAGAGTGTTTCCAGCGTCACGCGTCCGAGATTGAGGCCGGCGTCGAGCGCGCCTTCAACCTTCACGTCAAACCAGCTCTCGATGGAGCGCGACACAAACTGGTAAGACACCACGTAGATCAGGACACCCGGCGCAAATCCGGCCAGCGCGAAAACCGCAGCCAGTTTGACCAGCAGGCGACTGCCAAATTTTCCCTTGCGAAGCCGCGACAGGAGCCGGTACGCAATCCAGACGATGACCGCCAGCAACAGGCCCGCGACCACCACGTTGAGCACAAAGAGGCGGGCGTAATTGCGCTCGTACATCTCGCGGTTGGTGGTGGCCTGGGTCAGCAGGAACAGCAGCACCAGCCCGACGGCCACCATGACCGCCAGCCCGAGCCCGACGGTCCAGCGCAAGGTGCGCGAGCTGCTCAGAGAAAAGCGGGCGGGCGCCTGGGTCTGATCGCCCGACCCTGCACTCATTTGGCGCTGTCCAGTAGCAGTGGCTGACTGGACGAGACCGAGATGTTCCAGTCGGTCTGGCCCAGGGTCCCGATCTGAAACGGGCGCGGCAGTTGCGACATATCCATGCCAAAGCGGAACTCGACAAGATGCCGCTGCTCCAGATCAAGATCGGCAACGTCGGCTATTTTCCAGCGGGAGAGCCTTTGCACGGCGGCCAGCGCGTCGGCCAGGGCATCAAAATTCTGATTCAGGGCGACCGCCAGGCCCGCCTGCGTAATCAGCCCCGAGGCGACGTTCAAGCGCCAGCGTCGCGTCAATGGCTGGTAGGCCAGTCGCATATGGCGTTGCGCGCTGACCACCTTCTTGTTGGTCCAGTACCAGCGCTCGCGGAAGATGTCGACTTCGGCCACAAAGACCATCGGTACGCCCTTGAACAAGGCCTCCTGAACGGCTGCCGCCAGTTCGAATTTGACGTTGGCGGTGAGCACAATGCCATCGCCATCGCGCTCAAGCCTGAGTGCCGAGATCTCTGTCTGCGCTGGCTCGGCCCGAGCCAAGGCGCCGTAGGCTGCAAGCAGGCAAGCGCAAAGCAGCAACCCGACCCGGTCAAGCCGCGCGTTTCTCAAGCAGTGCGTAATAAAAGCCGTCATGGTCACAAGGCAGATTGTCCGGGACGGATTCGCCATTTGCCCCATCCAGCGGCATTAAATGCCCGGCCGAGGGCAGCAAGCTGGCCTGGGTGTTGTGCGCAAGAAACGTTTGTATCTGATCCCCGCCTTCCGCCCTGAAAACCGAACAGGTGCAATAAAGCAGCCTCCCTTGCGGCCTGAGCAGCGGCCACAGGCTGGTCAGCAGTTTCGCCTGAATCGAGGCAAGCTGGTCAATATCGGACTCCCGCCGCAACCACGCGATGTCGGGATGCCGGCGCACAATGCCCGAAGCCGAGCAGGGCGCGTCGAGCAGGATGGCATCAAACAACTCGCCGTCCCACCAGGCGCTCGGGTCGGCGGCGTCGGCCGCCACGACCTTGGCCTGGAGCCCCAGGCGCTGCAGGGTTTCGCTAATTCGCTGGCAGCGCGCCGGGTCAATATCAAGCGCCGTGACCTCGCAATCGGCGATCTCGAGCAGATGCGCTGTCTTGCCGCCCGGGGCCGCGCAAGCGTCCAGAACCCGAAGCGGCCGTGTCGTTGCCAGGCCGGCCAACAGCATCGGAGCGGCCAGTTGCGCCGCCCCATCCTGCACCGACACCAGACCTTCGGCAAAGCCCGGCAATTGCTGCACCGAAACACCGCGCTCCAGAATGACACCGGCATGGCCGGACAGAGCGGCGTTCAGGCCGGCCAGTTGGAGCGTCTCCAGATAGCGCTGCGCGCTGCTCCGCCTCTGGTTGACGCGCAGGCTCATGGGCGCGTGGCGGCTGTCTACCCCCAGAATGAGCCGCCAGTGGTCGGGCCAGTCCTTCTGCAGACGCCGAATCCACCAGCGCGGGTGGTTCCATAGCGCAACCGGATCCTTGTCGGTGCCGGCCACCAGGGCCGCGCGCTCGCGCAGGAATCGGCGCAGGCAGCCGTTGACAAAACTCGCCTGAACGCTGCTGGCCGGGTTTCTCTTGGCGGCCTCGACCGCCTGATTGACCAGCGTATGCGCCTCATAGGGTGCATCCTGCTCGCGCCAGGTCAGGGCCAGCGCAGTGCAGAGCAAGGCATCGACCAGCGGCGGTGGCGGTCGTTTGACAAGCAATTCGCGCAGCGCCTGCGCTCGCCCAAGCGAGCGCAAGACGTGAAATGTCAGCGACTGCACGCCCGGCCGAAGCGCCACGTCGACATGGCCCATGGCCGCCGTCCCGGAAACGCCCGAGCGGATCGCCAGCAGCACGGTCGCGACCGCCTGCAACTGCTGCCACAGGGGGACTTGTCGGGAATCTTCGTTCATCGTGAAAGCTACAAAGGCTCGGCCGGCTTCAGTCCGAAAAGCCAGGCCAGGACGGCGGCCGGAAACTGCCGGATCGCCGCGTTGTAGGCGGACACCGATTGGTTGAAATCGGATCGCGCCATGTCAAGCTGGACCGCAAGCTGCTCCCATTGCGGTGACAGGGCGTCGGGTGCGTGAAGCCAGCACAGACGCAAGGTCTCATAGGCAGTCCTGAGGGCTTTCGTTGTCGCACCGTTCAGAGGCTGCGAGCGCGATACATTCAAGGACGCCTGAAACTGATCGGCAGCGGCGCACAGGGCCCCCGAATCAGGGCCTTGTTCCCTTGCCATCGCCGCGAACTGACTGAGCAGGCGGTCCAGGCCCGTGTAGGCGACCAGACCCTGCGATCGCAGCCGCACCATACGGTTGTAGGCCCCGACCGACCAAAACAGCAACAGCGCCAGGCCAGCCCAGATCATGACGGAAGAGCTCATTTCCTTCGATGTCCAGATGCAAAACGCCCCAAGCCACCTTGCGCAAGGCTTGAGGCGCTATGCTCTCAGGCGGCCGCTATCCTAGTCGGAAACGGCGCCTTCATCGACTTGTCCGCTGTCGGTGACCCCCGCCAGTTCGGCTGCCTCGGCTTCAGCGATCGCGCGACGCTCGACATCGTCCATGTTCTCTCTGACTTTGCGGGCTTCGTGATAGGCCAGGCCGGTCCCGGCGGGAATCAGGCGCCCGACGATGACGTTTTCCTTCAGGCCACGCAATTCGTCGCGCTTGCCCATGATGGCGGCCTCGGTCAGCACGCGGGTTGTTTCCTGGAACGAGGCGGCGCTGATGAAACTGTCCGTCGACAAAGACGCCTTGGTGATGCCCAGCAGCAGATTGGTGAATGTGGCGGGGACCTTGCCCTCAGCGCGCAAGGCATCATTGGTGTTGAGCATTTCAGAGCGCTCCACCTGCTCGCCATTGATGTAGCTCGAATCGCCGGCACTCTCGACCACGACACGCCGCAGCATCTGCCGAACAATCACTTCAATGTGCTTGTCGTTGATCTTCACGCCCTGCAGGCGGTAAACGTCCTGCACCTCGTCCACGATGTAGCGCGCCAGTTCTTCAGAGCCGAGCAGCCGCAGGATGTCCTGCGGATCCGCCGGGCCGTCCACCACGCTTTCGCCCTTGTTGACCACCTGGCCCTCATGCACGATGATGCTCTTTTCCTTGGGCACCAGTTCTTCCCAGACGAGTCCATCGGGATCGGTGATCTGCAGACGAATCTTGCCCTTGGTTTCCTTGCCGAATGACACGGTGCCCGTCATTTCAGCGAGAACGCCCTTGTCTTTGGGCGAGCGGGCCTCGAACAGTTCGGCCACACGCGGCAGGCCGCCGGTAATGTCGCGCGTCTTCTGGCCTTCGATCGGTATGCGGGCCAGCACCTCGCCGGGGCCCACGTCCTGTCCGTCGCGCACCTGAACCAGCGCGCCGACCGGAAAGCCGATGGTCACCGAGTGGTCGGTGCCCGGAATCTTGACTTCGTTGCCCGACGCATCGATCAACTTGACCTGCGGCCGCACCACCTTGGCGGCGCCACGTCGCTTCGGATCAATCACCACCATGGTCGACAGGCCGGTCACCTCGTCCACCTGGCGCGCCACCGTCAGACCTTCTTCAACATTTTCAAAGCGCGCCTTGCCGGCGAACTCGGTGATGATGGGTCGGGTCAGCGGATCCCAGTTGGCCAGGATCGCGCCCGACTTGATCGCCTGGTCGGCCTTGATCGCCAGCACGGCGCCGTAGGGCACCTTGTGGCGCTCGCGCTCGCGGCCGTGCTCGTCATGAATGACGATCTCGCCGGAGCGCGAAATCACCACCAGTTCCTTCTTGCCGTTGGTCACATAGCGCATCGTGGCGTTGAAGCCGATGATGCCGTTGGACTTGGCTTCCACGCTGGAGGCGATCGCCGCGCGCGAGGCGGCGCCGCCGATGTGGAAGGTGCGCATGGTCAACTGGGTGCCGGGTTCGCCGATCGACTGCGCGGCAATCACGCCCACCGCCTCTCCGCCGTTGACCAGGCCGCCGCGACCCAGATCGCGGCCATAGCATTTGGCGCAAATGCCAAAGCGGGTCTCGCAGGTCAGCGCCGTGCGCACCTTGACCTCGTCCACGCCGGCACTCTCCAATTCCTCGATCAGATCTTCGTCGAGCAACTCGCCCGCATTGGCCAGAACCGACCGGTTCTCCGGATGAATCACGTCGTCCGCCGCAGTGCGCCCCAAGACGCGATCGCGCAGCGACTCGATGACCTCGCCGCCTTCGACGATGGCGCGCATCAGGTAACCACCGTGCGTTCCGCAGTCGTGCTCGGTCACGACCAGATCCTGCGTCACGTCAACCAGACGACGCGTCAGGTAACCGGAGTTGGCCGTTTTCAAGGCCGTGTCGGCGAGACCCTTTCGGGCGCCGTGCGTCGAAATGAAGTATTCCAGCACGTTCAGGCCTTCGCGGAAGTTGGCGGTGATCGGCGTCTCGATGATCGAGCCATCGGGCTTGGCCATCAGGCCGCGCATGCCCGCCACCTGGCGAATCTGGGCGGCCGAGCCACGGGCCCCGGAATCGGCCATCATGTAGATCGAATTGAAGGACTCCTGCTGAACCTGGTTGCCATGGCGATCGGTCACCATTTCCCTGGACAACTGAGCCATCATGACCTTGGAAACCTCGTCGCCGGCCTTGCCCCAGATATCAACCACCTTGTTGTAGCGCTCACCCGAGGTCACCAGGCCCGAGGTGTACTGCTGGGCAATTTCCTTCACCTCTTTTTCAGCGCGTTCGATGATGCCCTGCTTTTCGGAGGGCACCAGCATGTCGTCGATGCAGATCGAGATGCCGGCCTTGGTCGCAAGACGAAAGCCGTATTGCAGCAACTTGTCGGCAAAGACCACCGTCTCCTTGAGGCCGCACTTGCGGAACGAGACATTGATGAGCTTGGAGATTTCCTTCTTCTTCAAGGCCTTGTTGATGTTCGAAAACGGCAGCCCCCTGGGCAGGATTTCCGACAGCAGGGCGCGTCCGGCGGTGGTTTCCCACAGCTTGGTCGAAGGCTCCAACTCACCGGTCTGCTTGTCCTTGGTGTACTCGGTCAATCGCACATTGATGCGCGCCGTCAATTCAACCTCGCCGGCGTCGAAGGCGCGCTGCACCTCGCCGATATCGGAAAAGATCAGACCCTCGCCCTTGGCGTTGATGCGTTCTCGGGTCGTGTAGTACAGGCCCAGCACCACGTCCTGCGACGGCACGATCGAGGGCTCGCCGTTGGAGGGGAACAGCACGTTGTTGGAGGCCAGCATCAGGGTGCGGCATTCCATCTGAGCTTCCACCGACAAGGGCACGTGAACCGCCATCTGGTCGCCGTCGAAGTCGGCATTGAAGGCCGCGCAAACCAGCGGATGCAGCTGAATCGCCTTGCCTTCGATCAGGATCGGCTCGAAGGCCTGGATGCCAAGACGATGCAGCGTCGGCGCACGGTTCAACATGACCGGGTGCTCCTTGATCACCTCCTCGAGCAAGTCCCAGACCACCGGCGTGCCGGATTCGACTTCCTTCTTGGCCGCCTTGATGGTGGTGGCAATGCCCATCGCTTCGAGTCGCGCGAAGATGAAGGGCTTGAACAACTCGAGCGCCATCAACTTGGGCAGACCGCATTGGTGCAGCTTGAGTGTCGGACCGACCACGATCACCGAGCGACCCGAATAATCGACCCGCTTGCCCAGCAGGTTCTGGCGGAAACGACCGCTCTTGCCTTTGATCATGTCGGCCAGTGACTTCAGGGCGCGCTTGTTGGCGCCAGTCATGGCCTTGCCGCGACGACCGTTGTCCAGCAGCGAGTCGACCGCTTCCTGCAGCATGCGCTTTTCATTGCGGGCAATGATCTCGGGCGCCTTCAACTCAAGCAGGCGGCGCAAGCGGCTGTTGCGGTTGATGACGCGGCGATACAGATCGTTCAAGTCCGAGGTGGCAAAACGACCGCCATCGAGCGGCACCAGCGGACGCAGGTCCGGCGGCAGCACCGGCAGCACTTCGAGCACCATCCACTCGGGCTTGATGCCCGATTTCTTGAATGCTTCGAGCAGCTTGAGCCGCTTGGTGTTCTTCTTGATCTTCAGCTCCGAGCCGGTCGGGTCGTTGCGCAGTTTCTCGATCGAGCCTTCGATGTCGATGCTCTGCAGCAACTCCTTGATGCCTTCAGCGCCCATCTTGGCCTGGAATTCGTCGCCGTATTCTTTGAACTTGGCGTCGAAATCGTCTTCCGACATGATGCTGAATTTCTTCAGCGGCGTCATGCCGGGATCGGTCACGACATAGGCCTCGAAGTACAGCACGCGCTCGATGTCACGCAAGGTCATGTCCAGGACCAGGCCCAGGCGCGAGGGCAGCGACTTCAGGAACCAGATGTGGGCGCAGGGCGCGGCGAGGTCGATGTGGCCCATGCGTTCGCGGCGCACCTTGGTCTGCGTCACCTCGACGCCGCACTTCTCGCAGATGACGCCGCGGTGCTTGAGCCGCTTGTATTTGCCGCAAAGGCATTCGTAGTCCTTGATCGGGCCAAAGATCTTGGCGCAAAAGAGGCCGTCGCGCTCGGGCTTGAAGGTGCGGTAGTTGATGGTTTCGGGCTTTTTCACTTCGCCGAAAGACCAGGAACGAATTTTCTCGGGCGAGGCCATGCCGATCTTGATGGCACTGAAATGCTCATCCGGCGTGAACTGCTTGAACAGGTCGAGTAATGATTTCATGTCTAATCCTTTGTGCTTAGCCGCGCTCAAGTTCGATATCGATGCCCAAGGAACGAATTTCCTTGACCAGCACGTTGAACGATTCCGGCATGCCGGCGTCGATCGAATGCTCACCCTTGACAATGCTTTCGTAGACCTTGGTCCGTCCCTGCACGTCGTCCGACTTGACCGTCAGCATCTCCTGCAGCGTGTAGGCGGCGCCGTACGCTTCGAGCGCCCAGACTTCCATCTCGCCAAAACGCTGGCCGCCGAACTGCGCCTTGCCGCCCAGCGGTTGCTGGGTCACCAGGCTGTAAGGGCCGGTGGAGCGTGCGTGCATCTTGTCGTCGACCAGGTGGTGCAGCTTGAGCACATGCATGTAGCCGATCGTGGTCGGGCGCTCGAAGGCGTCACCGCTGCGGCCGTCAAACAGGTTGGCTTGCGTGCGCGCCGCCGTGAGACCCTTGGCCCTGACGATGTCCTCGGGATACGCCAGCTTCAACATCGCGCGGATGTCTGCCTCCGAAGCGCCGTCGAAGACCGGCGTTGCAAAAGTGACGCCGGAGCTCAGGTTGCCTGCCATCTCAAGGACATCGGCATCGCTGAGCTTGGATATCTCCTCCTTGCGGCCGGAACTGTTGTAGAGCGTCTCCAGAAACTTCCGCAGTTCCGCCAGCTTGGCCTCGGCCTGCAGCATGTCGCCAATCCGCTGGCCAATGCCCTTGGCCGCCCAGCCCAGATGCACTTCGAGCACCTGGCCGACGTTCATGCGCGATGGCACGCCCAGCGGATTGAGGACGATGTCGCACGGCGTGCCATCGGCCATGAAGGGCATGTCTTCGACCGGGACGATCTTCGATACGACGCCCTTGTTGCCATGGCGGCCGGCCATCTTGTCGCCCGGCTGCAGGCGGCGCTTGACAGCCAGGTAGACCTTGACCATCTTGAGCACGCCCGCCGGCAATTCGTCGCCCTGCGTCAACTTCTTGCGCTTCTCTTCAAAGGCCAGGTCGAAGCTGTGCCGGGTCTGCTCGAGCGAATTCTTGATGCTCTCGAGCTGCGAGGCGACATCGTCGTCGGCCGGTCGAATATCGAACCAGTGGAACTTCTCCACCGCGGTCAGATAGGCCTTGTCGATCTTGCTGCCCTTGGCCAACTTCTGCGGACCGCCATTGGCGGCCTTGCCGACCAGCAATTTTTCGATCCGGTCGAAGGCATCTGCCTCCACAATGCGCAACTGGTCGTTCAGGTCAAGGCGGAAGCGCTTGAGCTCGTCATCGATGATCTGCTGCGCGCGGCGATCGCGCACGATGCCCTCGCGCGTGAAGACCTGCACGTCGATGACGGTCCCCTGCGAGCCCTGATCGACGCGCAGCGAGGTGTCTTTGACGTCGCTGGCCTTTTCGCCAAAGATGGCGCGCAGAAGTTTCTCTTCCGGCGTCAGCGTGGTCTCGCCCTTGGGCGTGACCTTGCCGACCAGCGTGTCGCCGGGCTGGACCTCGGCGCCGACGTAGATGATGCCGGACTCGTCGAGACGGTTGAGCTGCTGCTCGCTCAGATTGGGAATGTCGCGGGTGATTTCTTCCGCGCCAAGCTTGGTGTCGCGTGCCATCACCACCAGTTCCTCGATGTGAATCGAGGTGTAGCGGTCTTCGGCCACGACCCGTTCGCTGATCAGGATCGAGTCTTCGAAGTTGTAGCCATTCCATGGCATGAACGCCACCAGCATGTTCTGGCCCAGGGCCAGTTCGCCCAGATCGGTGGAGGCGCCGTCGGCAATCACATCGCCCCGGGCCAGTTTGTCGCCCTTCTTGACGATCGGACGCTGGTGGATGTTGGTGTTCTGGTTGGACCGCTGGTACTTGATCAGGTTGTAGATATCGACACCCACCTCACCCGCCTGCGCTTCGGCGTCATTGACGCGGATCACGACACGGGTCGCGTCGACATAATCGACCACGCCGCCACGGCTGGCTGTGACCACGGTGCCGGAGTCGACCGCGGATACGCGCTCGATGCCGGTCCCGACGAAGGCCTTTTCCGGCCGCAGGATCGGCACCGCCTGACGCTGCATGTTGGCGCCCATCAGCGCGCGGTTGGCATCATCGTGCTCGAGGAAGGGCACCAGCGAGGCCGCCACCGAGACGATCTGGGCCGGCGACACGTCCATGTACTGGACCCGCTCGGCCGCCACCATGATCGACTCGCCAGCTTCGCGGGCGGAAATCAGTTCGCCGGTGAGCCGGCCCTCCTTGTCAAGGGCCGCGTTGGCCTGGGCAATCACGTATTTGCCTTCTTCGATCGCCGACAGATAATCGATCTCCATCGTCACCTTGCTGTCCGCCACGCGACGATACGGCGTCTCGATGAAGCCGTACTCGTTCAAACGGGCGTAGAGCGCGAGCGAATTGATCAGGCCGATGTTCGGGCCTTCGGGCGTTTCAATCGGGCACACGCGACCGTAGTGCGTCACGTGCACGTCACGCACCTCAAAACCGGCGCGCTCGCGCGTCAAACCACCCGGGCCAAGGGCCGAGACACGGCGCTTGTGGGTGATCTCCGACAGCGGATTGGTCTGGTCCATGAACTGCGACAGCTGCGAGGCGCCGAAGAACTCTTTCAGGGCAGCCGAAATCGGCTTGCTGTTGATCAGGTCGTGCGGCATCAGCGGTTCCTGCTCGGCCTGGCCGAGACGCTCCTTGACCGCCTTCTCGATCCGCGCCAGACCGGTGCGGTACTGGTTTTCTGCCAGTTCGCCGACACAGCGCACGCGCCGGTTGCCGAGGTGGTCGATGTCATCGACTTCGCCCCGGCCGTTGCGCAAATCAACCAGGATCTTGACCACCGCCAGGATGTCCTCGTTGGTCAGCACCATCGGGCCGGTCGAATCAGGACGCCCCATCTTGGCATTGAACTTCATGCGCCCGACGCGCGACAGGTCGTAGGTGTCGGGGTTGTAGAACAAGCGCTGAAACAGGGCCTGCACGGCGTCTTCCGTCGGCGGTTCACCGGGGCGCATCATGCGGTAGATGGCAACGCGCGCGGCAAACTCGTCGGTAGTCTCGTCACTGCGCAGGGTCTGCGAAATGTAGGCGCCCTGGTCGAGCTCATTGGTGTAGATGCACGGCAGATCCTGCACACCGGCGGTGCGCAGTTTCTTGAGCAGGAGCTCGGAGAGTTCCTCGTTCGCCTTGGCCAGGATTTCCCCGGTTTCGGCGTCCACGATGTTGCGCGCCACCACGCGTCCGATCAGAAAGTCTTCCGGCACGCTGATATGCGAGGTGCCCGACTGCTCGAGTTCGCGGGTATGGCGCGCCGTGACACGCTTGTCCTTGGCCACCACCACTTTGCCGCTCTTGTCGGTGATGTCAAAGCGCGCCACTTCACCGCGCAGCCGCTCCGCCACGAACTCCATCTGGGCACCGCTGTCCATCATGCGGAAGTTGTCGTTGACAAAGAAATTCGCCAGGATCGATTCATGGTTCAGACCGATGGCCTTGAGCAGAATCGTGACCGGCATCTTGCGGCGCCGGTCGACGCGGAAATAGAGAATGTCTTTCGGGTCGAACTCGAAATCGAGCCAGGAGCCGCGGTAGGGAATGATGCGGGCCGAAAACAGCAGCTTGCCCGAGCTGTGCGTCTTGCCTTTGTCGTGCTCGAAGAAGACCCCCGGCGAGCGGTGCAGCTGCGAGACGATCACGCGCTCGGTGCCGTTGATGATGAACGAGCCCTTGCTGGTCATCAGGGGCACTTCGCCCATGTAGACCTCCTGCTCCTTGACTTCCTTGATCACCTTGTTTTGCGAGGTCGAGGATTCGCGGTCATAGATGAAAAGCTGGACCTTGGCGCGCACCGCGGAAGCAAACGTCAGCCCGCGGGTCTGGCATTCGCGCACGTCAAAAGCCGGCTTGGCCAGGTTGTACTCCAGATATTTCATCTCCACAAAACCGTTGTGGGAAATGATCGGGAAAGCCGCCTCGAAAGCGGCCTGCAAGCCCTCGGCGGTCCGCTTCTTCGGCGCCACATCGGCCTGCAGAAAGGCGGTGTAGGCGTCCTTTTGCATTTGCAGCAGGTAGGGAATTTCGAGCACGCTGTCGCGACTGCCAAAGTTTTTGCGAATGCGCTTGCGTTCGGTGTATGTGTAAGCCATGAGATCTCCGGGCAAAGACTAAGGATTCCTGGGTACTTCTTGGCGATTGGCCACTACCAATCATTGGCGGACAGTCGCACCTTGCGTGCAACCCGAACCAAGGCATCTTCCGCAATCGGGGCAGAAGACACTGCAAAACAGACAAATAATCTGCTTTGCAGTGCTCTCTTACAAGCGCCAAAGGCTGGGGCCCTTTCGGAGCGCCCAGCCCTTGTCGAAAGGTCGCTTACTTCAGTTCAGCCTTGGCGCCTGCTTCGATCAGCTTTTTCAGGGCCGCGTCAGCGTCGGCCTTGGACAGGGCTTCCTTCACGTTCTTCGGAGCGCCATCCACCAGGTCCTTGGCTTCCTTGAGGCCCAGACCCGTGATCTCGCGCACCGCCTTGATGACCGACACCTTGGCCGCGCCGGCTTCAAGCAGAACGACGTTGAACTCGGTCTTTTCCTCGACCACCGCAGCAGCGGCGCCAGCGCCAGCTGCCGGCGCGGACATGGCGGCGGCGCTCACGCCAAATTTCTCTTCGATGGCTTTCACCAGTTCGTTGAGTTCCATGACCGTCATGCCGTCAAGCGCGGTCAAAAATGCGTCTTTATCGAATGCCATTTTGATTTCCTACAGTTTGTTTGATTACCACATGCAGCGGGCCATCAGGCCGCGACTGCCTCAGCGGGTGCATCCTGCACGGCGCCGCCATTTTTCTCCGCGATCGCTCCCAGCACACGTGCCAGCCGCGAAATCGGGGATTGCATCAAGCCCAGCAACTGCGCCAGCAACACCTCTTTGGAGGGAATGCTTGCCAACTGCTTCACGCCGTTCATGTCCAGCGCCTTGCCGCCGTATGCGCCACCGCGAATCACCAACTTGTCGTTGGTTTTCGCGAAGTCGGCCACCACTCGCGCGGCTGCCACTGCATCTTCGGAAAAGCCATAGATCAGCGGCCCGGTCATCAGGTCGGACACGACTTCAAATCCGCTACCGGCGACAGCACGGCGGGCCAGGGTGTTTTTCAACACGCTCAGGTTCACACCATTGCTGCGCGCGCTGGCGCGTAATCTGGTCAGGTCAGCGACCGTGATGCCACGGTATTCCGCCATCACGAGCGTTTGAGCTTTTGCGGCGAGGCCAGTCACATCACTGATGACCGCTTCTTTCTCACTGCGATTAAGACTCAAGGTCTACTCCTTCAAAATGTGCCTGTCGGCAAACTGCCTTCGGGCACGCCACATTGCAGCGACCAACTGTTCCGGAAAACCAATTCCATCTGCAGCGGGATCGCCATCTGCGTTGGCTGCGAGCCCCGAAGCGAACCCCGGACTCGCGGATTAAGTGCCGACCCGTACCAGCACGGCTTGCACACCAACGGTCTTGGATGACCCGCCTGAGTCCTGCGACAAAGACGACCCACCACACCAGACCGTTTTTTCAAACGGCCTGAATTCCTCGAGTTACGCCGCCAGGGTCTGCATGTCCACCCGGACACCCACACCCATCGTCGACGAAACCGCAATTTTCTTCAAATACACGCCCTTGCTGGTGGCCGGCTTGGCCTTGGTCAAGGCATCCACCAGGGCCACCAGGTTGCCCTGCAGCTTGTCGTTGTCAAACGAGCGGCGGCCAATCGTGGAGTGAACAATACCGGCCTTGTCGACCCGGAACTGGACCTGGCCGGCTTTTGCATTCCTGACCGCTGTCGCCACATCGGGCGTGACGGTACCGACCTTGGGATTGGGCATCAAACCGCGCGGGCCCAGTATTTGACCCAGCGTACCGACCACGCGCATGGCGTCGGGTGCGGCAATCACAATGTCAAAAGGCATGTCACCGGCCTTGATTCGGGCCGCCAGGTCATCCATGCCGACGATGTCGGCACCGGCGGCCTTGGCTTCTTCGGCCTTGGCACCCTGGGCAAACACCGCCACCCGCTTGGTCTTGCCGGTGCCATTGGGCAGGACGACCGCGCCGCGCACCACCTGATCGGACTTCTTGGCATCGATGCCAAGCTGGACCGCCACATCGATCGACTCGTCGAATTTGGCTTTGGCGCATTCCTTGACGATGCCCAGGGCATCGGTCAGCGCATAGAGCTTGTTGGAATCGATCTTGCCTTGATAGGTCTTCTGTCTTTTAGTGAGCTGCGTCATTTAAACACCCTCCACCGTGACACCCATCGAACGGGCCGAGCCGGCGATGGTGCGAACTGCTGCGTCCATGTCGGCCGCAGTAAGGTCTTTCATTTTGGTCTTGGCAATCTCTTCGAGCTGGGCGCGCGTCACCTTGCCCACCTTGGCGGTGTGCGGCGTGGCCGAGCCTTTGTCGATCTTGGCTGCCTTCTTGATCAGGATCGACGATGGCGGCGACTTGATGATGAAGGTGAAGCTCTTGTCCGCAAAAGCGGTGATCACCACCGGCAGCGGCAGCCCCGGCTCGACACCCTGGGTCTGGGCGTTGAACGCCTTGCAGAACTCCATGATGTTCAAACCGCGCTGACCCAATGCCGGGCCGATCGGGGGGGATGGATTGGCTTTGCCTGCTGGCACTTGCAGCTTGACAAAACCGACGATTTTTTTCGCCATACTTTGCTCCTTGCGGGTAATGACGCCCTGACCATGCAGTTGCCCTGCAGTCCCGGGCTCCCCGGGGTTAA
Source organism: uncultured beta proteobacterium (assembly GCA_903839085.1). Classification (GTDB taxonomy): domain Bacteria; phylum Pseudomonadota; class Gammaproteobacteria; order Burkholderiales; family Burkholderiaceae_C; genus Rhodoferax. Next base: position 16,726 of record CAIMBE010000152.1, read on the forward strand.
CGACTCACGACAACTACATTCGCACCGAGTCGGGAAATGCGAACGCTCTAATCAGCTGCTCAATCCGTCGGGGAAAGAGCAACTTTGCTGCTCAAACCCTGGCCTGTCCCACAATGTTTCAGGCTTTACGTCTTCTCAATCTGCGAGAACTCAAGCTCCACTGGTGTGGCGCGGCCAAAGATGGTCACCGCCACGCGAACCTTGCTCTTTTCGTAGTTGACATCCTCCACCGATCCATTGAAATCGGTGAACGGGCCATCCTTGACCCGCACATACTCGCCGACCACGAACTCGACCTTGTGCCGCGGCTTCTCGGTGCCTTCCTGCATCTGGGAGACGATCTTCTTGACCTCGGTTTCCGAGATCGGTGAGGGTCGATTCTTGGCGCCGCCGACAAATCCGGTCACCTTGTTGGTGTGCTTGACCAGATGCCAGGTGTCGTCGTCCATCACCATCTCGACCAGCACATAGCCCGGAAAGAACTTGCGCTCGGTGGTCTTCTTCTGCCCGTTCTTGATCTCGACCACTTCCTCCATGGGAACCAGAATGCGGCCGAACTTGTCCTGCATGCCCGAGCGGCTGATGCGTTCGATGATGTTGCGCTCGACCGCCTTTTCCATACCGGAATAAGCGTGCACCACATACCAGCGCAGATCGGGGTTGGTGGGCGCCGTCGACAGCACCTGGGCCGCCGCGATTGTCTCGCCGACGGGGGTTTCTACAGCATCATTCATTACTTTTTCCACCCCAGAATCAGGTCATAAAACAACCACTCGAGCGTCTTGTCAGTAATCCAAAGAAACAGGGCCATGACCAGCACAAAAGCAAACACATAGGCGGTCATCTGGATCGCCTCCTTGCGCGCCGGCCAGACTACCTTCTTGACCTCGCGCCAGGCGTCGTGGCCAAACGCATACAGGGCTTTGCCTGACTCGGACGTGAAAAAAACCACCACGGCCGCCGCAAGACCAAGCAGCAAGACAGCCCACTGAACCAGCGCTCCCTGTTTGCCGAACAGATAGAAAGCCGCCAGTGCTGCCACAACCAAAGCGGCAGCTGACGCAAGCTTGGCCTTGTCGACTCCGGTACTGACAGTTTGAACTTGTGGGGTGGCCATTTTTCTCTATCTCACGCGTCTATTTCAACTCGACGCCCGGCAGCCCTTTGAACTGCCGGGGCCTGCCATTCATCTGGCAGGCCTGGGATCCACCTTCTTTACACAGTCAGGTGGCAGGGGCGGAAGGAATCGAACCATCAACCTTCGGTTTTGGAGACCGACGCTCTGCCAATTGAGCTACGCCCCTACAAAATCAGGCAAAAATCTTGGCAACCACACCGGCGCCCACCGTCTTGCCACCTTCGCGGATGGCAAAGCGCAGGCCTTCTTCCATGGCGATCGGGTTGATCAGCTTCACCGTGATCGAGACGTTGTCGCCCGGCATCACCATTTCCTTGCCCTCA
>CAIMBE010000153.1 GCA_903839085.1 uncultured beta proteobacterium
GCCACCGCCGAAGTGCTGAGCGCGGACGGCTGGTACCACACCAGTGATGCCGGCTTTCTGGACGTCCATGGCCACCTCAAGATCATCGACCGCGTGAAAGATGTCGGTCGCATCAAGGGCGGCGCCAACGACGGCGCCATGTTCGCGCCCAAGTACGTGGAGAACAAGCTCAAGTTCTTCCCGCACATCAAGGAAGTGGTGGCCTACGGCGACGGCCGGGACAAGGTCTGCGTCATGATCAACATCGATTTCGACGCGGTCGGCAACTGGGCGGAACGCCGCAACCTGCCGTATGCCGGTTACACCGATCTGGCGCAAAAGACCGAGGTCTACCAACTGATCAAGGAGTGCGTTGAAAAGGTCAACGCCGACCTCAGCGTGGACGCGCTGCTGGCCGGCTCGCAGGTCAGCCGATTCCTGGTGCTGCACAAGGAGCTCGACGCCGACGACGGCGAACTGACGCGCACCAACAAGGTTCGCCGCGGTTTCATCGCCGACAAATACGATGTCCTGATCGATGCCCTGTACGGCGGCAAGACGTCCCAGTTCATCGAGACCATGGTCAAGTTCGAAGACGGTCGCAGCGGCAGCGTCAGCGCCACCCTGCGAATAGACGACACCAGGACTTTTGCACCGGTGAAGGCGGCAGCATGAGCAAGAAAATCGGCGATGTCATTCTTGACGTCAACAACATCTCCCTCAACTTCGGCGGCGTCAAGGCGCTGACGGATATTTCGTTCAACGTGCGCGAGCATGAAATCCGGGCCATCATCGGCCCCAACGGCGCGGGCAAGAGTTCGATGCTCAATTGCATCAACGGCGTCTACACGCCGCAGCAGGGCTCGATCACTTTCCGCGGCAAATCATTCAGCCACATGGACAGTCACCAGGTGGCCGTGATGGGGATCGGGCGCACCTTCCAGAACCTCGCGCTGTTCAAGGGCATGAGCGTGATCGACAACATCATGACCGGGCGCAACCTCAAGATAAAAAGCAATCTGCTGTGGCAGGCGCTGCGGATCGGTCCGGCCCAAAAGGAAGAGGAAATGCACCGCGAAAAGGTCGAGCTGATCATCGATTTCCTGGAAATTCAGGCCCACCGCAAGACCCCGGTCGGCCAGTTGCCCTACGGCCTGCAGAAGCGGGTCGACCTCGGGCGCGCCCTGGCCATGGAGCCGCAGGTCCTGCTGCTCGATGAGCCGATGGCCGGCATGAACGTGGAAGAGAAGCAGGACATGTGCCGCTTCGTGCTCGATGTCAACGAGGAGTTCGGCACCACGGTGGTCCTGATCGAGCACGACATGGGGGTCGTGATGGACATCTCGGACCGGGTGGTGGTGCTCGATTACGGCAAGAAGATTGGCGATGGCACGCCCGATGAAGTACGCAACAACGACGAAGTGATCAGCGCCTATCTGGGCACCGGTCACTGAAGCCGCAGGAGACGAATAATGACGATGGCCTCATTTCTGGAAACACTGCTCGGCGGCCTGATGGTCGGCATGCTGTACTCACTGGTGGCGCTGGGCTTTGTGCTGATCTACAAGGCGTCCGGCGTGTTCAACTTTGCGCAAGGGGCGATGGTGCTGTTCGCAGCGTTGGCGATGGCGCGCTTTGCCGAGTGGATCCCGGCCTGGACCGGACTGGGCAGCCCGCTGCTGGCGAACATTGCTGCCTTCCTGCTGGCCGGGATCATCATGTTTGCGGTCGCCTGGCTGATAGAGCGTCTGGCCTTGCGCCACCTGGTCAACCAGGAAGCGACCACGCTGTTGATGGCGACGCTGGGCATCAGCTACTTCCTCGACGGCATTGGGCAGACCATTTTCGGCAGCGACATCTACAAGATCGACGTCGGCATGCCCAAGGACCCGATCATGGCCTTCGAAAGCGTCTTCGAGGGCGGGATCCTGATCAACAAGGAAGACCTGTACGCGGCCCTGATTGCCGCCGTGCTGGTCACCCTGCTCAGCGTTTTCTTTCAGAAGACCGCCACCGGGCGCGCGCTGCGCGCGGTCGCTGATGACCATCAGGCCGCGCAGTCGATCGGCATTCCCCTGAACCGCATCTGGGTCATCGTCTGGTGCGTCGCCGGCGTCGTGGCGCTGGTGGCCGGCATGATCTGGGGCAGCAAACTGGGCGTCCAGTTTTCGCTGACCACGGTCGCACTGCGGGCGCTGCCGGTGGTGATTCTGGGCGGCTTGACGTCAGTGCCCGGCGCCATCATTGGCGGGCTCATCATCGGTGTCGGTGAAAAGCTGTCCGAAGTGTTTTTGGGCCCCTACGTTGGCGGCGGCATTGAAATCTGGTTCGCCTACGTGCTGGCCCTGGTATTCCTGCTGTTTCGCCCGCAAGGCTTGTTCGGCGAAAAAATCATCGACCGCGTCTGACCGCTCACAGGAAAAGAAGTCTTATGTTTTACAGAGAAAACGGCCAGTTCAAGACCACCTATCGCGCTGATCAGCAGATATTTCCCATCGCGCAGGATCGTTGGGCGGTGTTGTTGCTGATCGCGGCGGCGTACATCGCCGTCCCGATGCTGAGCAGCGACTACCTGTTCCGCGCGATCTTCATTCCCTTCCTGATCATGTCGCTGGCGGCACTGGGCGTGAACATCCTTGTCGGTTATTGCGGACAGATTTCGCTGGGTTCAGGTGCCTTCATGGCGGTCGGCGCCTACGCCGCCTTCAATTTCTTCGTGCGGGTGCCTGGCATGCCGCTGATCCCGGCACTGATCCTGGGCGGCCTGTGCTCGAGCGCCTTCGGCATCCTGTTCGGCCTGCCCAGTCTGCGGGTCAAGGGTTTGTACCTCGCGGTGGCGACTTTGGCCGCGCAGTTTTTCAGCGACTGGATGTTCCTGCGCATCAAGTGGTTTACCAACGATTCAACCTCGGGTTCGGTGTCGGTGTCGGGCCTGCAGGTGTTCGGCCTGCCGATCGACAGCCCGATCTCCAAGTACATCTTTTGCCTGACGATTCTGGTGCTGCTTGCGCTGCTGGCCAAGAATCTGGTGCGCTCGGCGATCGGCCGCGAATGGATGGCCATCCGCGACATGGACGTCGCCGCCGCGGTGATCGGCATCCGTCCGATGTATGCCAAGCTCAGCGCCTTTGCCGTGAGTTCGTTCGTCATCGGCGTCGCCGGTGCGCTGTGGGGCTTTGTCTATCTGAGTGCCTGGGAGCCGGCCGCGTTTTCCGTCGACCTGTCGTTCAAGCTGCTGTTCATGGTGATCATCGGCGGCATGGGCTCGATCATGGGCAGTTTCTTTGGCGCCGCCTTCATCGTCATCCTGCCGATCGCCCTGAACCAGTTCCTGCCCCTGTTCGGCGCTGCCTTCGGCGTGGTGGTTTCCACAGCCGTGACATCGCACGCCGAACTGATCATCTTTGGCGCCTTGATCGTCTGGTTCCTGATCGTGGAGCCGCACGGCCTGGCCAAGCTCTGGAGCATCGGAAAGCAAAAGCTCCGGCTCTGGCCTTTCCCGCACTGACCCCGTTCGCTAGCCAGCCTTTTTCTTTGTTCGTTAACCCAAGCACCACGGTGCTACACACTTAGGAGACAAGTATGAAAATCAGAAATCTTGCAGTGGCCGCGCTCGTTGCCGCCGTCGGCAGCAGCGCCTTTGCCCAGGCCAAGGAGCAGTTCTTCCCGCTGCTGTCCTACCGCACCGGCGCCTACGCCCCCAACGGCATCCCATGGGCCAACGGCAAGCAGGACTATCTCAAGATGATCAATGCGCGGGATGGTGGCATCAACGGCGTCAAGATCACTTTCGAAGAGTGCGAGACCGCGTATGCCACGGACCGCGGCGTCGAATGCTACGAACGACTGAAAAGCCGTCCCGGCGTCACGATGTTTGACCCGCAGAGCACGGGGATCACCTTTGCACTGACCGAAAAAGCACCGGCCGACAAGATGCCCCTGCTGACCGTGGGCTATGGCCTGGCGGTATCGCAGGACGGAATGGCCTTCAAGTGGAACTTCCCCCTGATGGGAAGCTACTGGACCGGCGCCGACATCCTGATCCAGCACATCGGCAAGAGCCTGGGTGGCCTCGACAAGCTCAAGGGCAAGAAGATCACGCTGGTCTACCACGACAGTCCGTTTGGCAAGGAGCCCATCCCCCTGCTGCAGGAGCGCGCAAAGATGCACGGCTTTGACCTGCAACTCCTGGTCGTCACACCGCCCGGCGTCGAGCAAAAAGCCGTTTGGCTGCAAGTGCGTCAATCCAAGCCCGACTATGTGCTGCTGTGGGGCTGGGGCGTGATGAACTCGACGGCCCTGAAGGAAGCGCAGGCCACCGGCTACCCGCGCGACAAGATGTACGGCGTCTGGTGGGCCGGCGCCGAGCCGGATGTCAAGGACGTCGGCGAAGGTGCCAAGGGCTACCACGCGCTGGCCATGCACAGTTCGGGTCAGCAGGCCAAGGTGATTCAGGACATTCTGAAGAATGTGCATGACAAGGGCCAGGGCTCCGGACCCAAGGACGAAGTTGGCGCTGTGCTCTACACGCGCGGTGTCGTGATCTCGATGCTGTCGGTAGAAGCGGTGCGCCGCGCCCAGGAACGCTTTGGCAAGGGCAAGGTCATGACCACCGAGCAGGTGCGCTGGGGGCTGGAGAACCTGGCGCTTGACCAGAAAAAAATCGACGCGCTGGGCTTCAATGGCGTGATCCGCCCGGTCAGTTCATCGTGCCAGGACCACATGGGTTCGACCTGGGCGCGCATCCAGGACTGGAACGGCAGCAAGTGGAACCCGTCCTCCGACTGGTATCAGGCCGATGAGCAGATCCTCAAGCCCATGATCAAGGAAGGCGGCGAGAAATACCTGGCCGACAAGAAGATGACACGCCGCGTCGCGGCCGACTGCCAGTCCTGATCCAGGCAGTTGCCATCCGGTAGTTTGACTGTTGTTGCGGGCTGGCCCGCAATGACAGTCCAATCGGCAGCGTTGCGCGCAGCGCTGCCGATTGGTAAAGGCAAGAATCTATGGAACCCATCAACATCGTTCTCAATGTCAACGGTATCGAGGTCATCTACAACCACGTGATCCTGGTGCTCAAGGGCGTCTCGCTCAATGTGCCTGAAGGCAAGATCGTCGCCATTCTGGGCGGCAACGGCGCCGGCAAGACCACCACGCTGCGCGCCGTTTCCAACCTGCTGCGCGGCGAGCGGGGAGAAGTCACCAAGGGCTCGATCGAGTTGCGCGGCGAGCGCATCGAAAACCTCTCTCCGGCAGAACTGGTGCGGCGCGGCGTGGTTCAGGTGATGGAGGGGCGCCATTGCTTTGCCCACCTGACGATCGAGGAGAACCTGCTCACCGGCGCCTACACGCGCACGAGCAAGGCCGAAGTGGCTGCCAATCTGGAAAAGGTTTACAACTACTTCCCGCGTCTCAAGACCCGGCGCGCCAGCCAGGCGGCCTACACCTCGGGCGGCGAGCAGCAGATGTGCGCGATCGGCCGCGCCCTGATGGCGAGCCCCAGCATGGTGCTGCTCGACGAGCCGTCCATGGGCCTGGCGCCGCAGATCGTGCAGGAGGTGTTCGAGATTGTGAAAGACCTCAACCAGAAAGAAAAGGTCACCTTCCTGCTGGCCGAGCAGAACACCAACATGGCCCTGCGGTACGCCGACTACGGCTACATCATGGAGTCGGGCCGGGTCGTGATGGACGGCGTGGCCAGCGACCTCGCCAACAACGAGGACGTCAAGGAGTTCTATCTGGGCGTGGGCGGCGGCGAGCGCAAGAGCTTCAAGGATGTCAAGAGTTACAAGCGGCGCAAGCGCTGGCTGGCCTAGGAATTCTGACCCCGTGTACCGGCGCGGCAACGGGCCGTGCCCTAGAGGAAAACGATATGTCTGAACATTACGATGCACTCGAAACGCGTGACGTTGCCGTGCGCGAAGCGGCCCTGATGGCAGCCCTGCCGCGCCAGGTGGCGCTGGCCAGGAATTCATCGCCGGCGCTCGGCCAGATCCTGAGGGATGTGGATCCGGCCCTGGTGACCAGCCGGCAGGCGCTCGCCGCCTTGCCGGTGACTCGCAAGCACGAACTGCAGGAGCGCCAGCAAGCCGGCCGCTCCGGCAACCAGGGCGATGTGTTTGGCGGTTTCAGCAGCGTGTCTTATGGCCAGCGCATGCCGCGCATTTTTTCCAGCCCGGGCCCGATCTACGAACCCGAGGGCGCGGCGCGGGACTATTGGCGCATGGCGCGCGCGATCTTTGCCGCCGGCTTTCGTCCCGGCGAGCTGATCCACAACTGCTTTAGCTACCACTTTGTGCCTGCCGGATCGATGATGGAGTCCGGCGCCCACGCGCTCGGCTGCACGGTATTCGCCGGCGGCACCGGCCAGACCGAACAGCAGGTTCAGGCCATGAGCCAGTTGCAGCCGGCAGGCTACATCGGCACACCGAGTTTCCTCAAAATCATCCTGGACAAGGCCGCCGACATGGGCGTGAGCCTGCCCAGCCTGAAGAAGGCCATGTTCGGCGGCGAGGCGTTTCCGCCTTCCCTGCGCGACTGGTTTGCCGAACGCGGCGTTGCGGGTTACCAGTGCTATGCCACGGCCGACCTGGGCTCGATCGCCTATGAGACCGTCGCGCGCGAAGGCCTGGTGCTCGACGAGCACGTGATTCTCGAGATCGTGCGACCCGGCACCGGCGACCCGGTGGCGCCGGGCGAGGTCGGCGAGGTGGTGGTCACCACGCTCAACCCCGACTACCCGCTGATCCGTTTTGGCACCGGTGATTTGTCGGCCGTGCTGGCCGGCGCCTGCCCGAGTGGGCGCAGCAACACCCGCATCAAGGGCTGGATGGGGCGCGCCGACCAGACCACCAAGATCCGCGGCATGTTCGTGCACCCGGGACAGATTGCCGATATCGTCAAGCGTTTCCCCGAAGTGGCGCGCGCGCGGCTCGTGGTCACGGGCGAGATGGCCAATGACGCCATGACGCTCAAGGTCGAGACCGCCTGCGGCGGTCCCGACGCCCTGGCGGCCAAGATTGGCGAAGCCATCCGCGACGTCACCAAGCTGCGCGGCGCGGTCGAGTTCCTGCTGCCCGGCAGTCTGCCCAACGATGGCAAGGTGATCGAGGACGCGCGCAGCTACACCTGAGAAAGGGGCGCTCCCGGCCTTGCCGATTACAGGGCAACGGCCAGTTCGGTGCCCTGTTTGATGGCGCGCTTGGCGTCGAGCTCGGCCGCCACATCGGCGCCGCCAATCAGGTGCACGCTGCAGCCGGCCGCCAGCAAGGCGGCCTGCAATTCGCGCTGCGGCTCCTGGCCGGCGCAGACCACGATGGTGTCGGCCGGGATCAGCATCTCGCGCTCGCCGACCGTAACGTGCAGGCCAGCGTCGTCGATCTTGCGGTAGCTCACGCCCGAGATCATCTCGACCTGCCGATTCTTCAGCGAAGTCCGGTGGATCCAGCCGGTGGTCTTGCCCAGACCATCACCGATCTTGCTGGCTTTTCGCTGCAGCAGGTAGATCTTGCGCGCGCTCTTTTCAATCTGCGGCGCCTGCAGGCCGCCACGCCCGGCGTAACTGGTATCGACGCCCCACTCGGCAAAGAACTTTGCCGGCTCCAGGCTCGGGCTCGTGCCGTTCTGCTGCAGGAACTCGGCCACGTCGAAGCCGATGCCGCCGGCGCCGATCAATGCCACGGTGTTGCCGACTGCTCGCTTGTCACGCAGCACATCGAGGTAGCCGCAGACCTTGGGGTGGGCGATGCCCTCGATGGCGGGCAGGCGCGGCGTCACCCCGGTCGCCAGCACGATCTGGGCATAGCCGCCGCTCGCCAGTTCCTGCGCCGTCACGCGGTGGTTCAAGGCCAGCTTGACGCCGGTCAGTTCGATCTGGCGTCCAAAGAAACGCAGGGTCTCGTAAAACTCTTCCTTGCCCGGCACCTGCTTGGCGACATTGAACTGGCCGCCGATCTCGGGCGCGGCATCGAACAGCGTGACATCGAATCCGCGCTGGGCGGCGGTGACCGCAAAGGCCAGGCCGGCCGGACCGGCGCCGACCACCGCCACGCGGCCACGGCTTGCCGAGGGCACGATATTGAGCAGCGTCTCGTGGCAGGCGCGCGGGTTCACCAGGCAGGAGGTGATCTTGCCGCCGAAGGTGTGGTCCAGGCAGGCCTGGTTGCAGCCGATGCAGGTGTTGATCTCGTCGGCCCTGCCCTGCTCGGCCTTGCGCACGAACAGCGCATCGGCCAAAAAAGGGCGGGCCATCGACACCATGTCGCAGCAGCCATCGGCCAGCACCTGCTCGGCCACTTCGGGCGTGTTGATGCGGTTGGTGGCGACCAGCGGGATGCCGACCTTGCCCATGAGCTTGCCGGTGACCCAGGCAAAGGCGGCGCGCGGCACCTTGGTCGCAATGGTCGGGATGCGCGCCTCATGCCAGCCAATGCCGGTGTTGATGATGGTCGCGCCGGCGGCCTCCACCGCGCGCGCGAGTTGCACCACCTCATCGAGCGTGGAGCCGCCCTCGACCAGGTCGAGCATCGACAGTCGGTAGATGATGATGAAGTTGTTGCCGACACGCTGGCGCGTGCGCCGCACGATTTCCACCGGGAAGCGGATCCGGTTCTCATAGGCGCCGCCCCATTCATCGTCGCGCTGGTTGGTTCGCGCGGCGATGAATTCATTGAGCAGATAGCCTTCCGAGCCCATGATCTCGACACCGTCATAGCCCGCGCTTTGCGCCAGCGCCGCGCAGCGCGCGTAGTCCTCGATCGTCTGCTCCACATCAGCCGCGCTCATCGCGTTGGGGCGAAACGGGTTGATCGGCGCCTGCAAGGCGCTCGGCGCCACCAGCTCCGTGTGGTAGGCGTAGCGCCCAAAGTGCAGGATCTGCATGGCAATCTTGCCGCCGGCCTGATGCACCGCGGCGGTCACCTGCTTGTGCTTGTCGGCCTCGTCCTGGTTGGTCATCCTGGCGCCGCCCGGCATCGGCCGTCCCTGGTCGTTGGGGGCAATGCCGCCGGTCACGATCAGGCCGACACCGCCGGCGGCGCGCTCGGCGTAGAACGCGGCCATGCGGGCGAAGCCATCCCTGGCCTCTTCCAGCCCGACGTGCATGGAACCCATCAGCACCCGGTTGCGCAAGGTCGTAAAGCCCAGGTCAAGCGGGGCCAGCAGGTGGGGATAAGCGCTCATCAATGAATCCTTGGAGGGTAAGAAAAGTGCGGTCAGACCGACAGCGATGCAGCTATCGGACCGCCGCTCCGCGCAGTTGTCTGGCCACATAGGACAGGGCGGCCGCGGTCAGCACAACACACACCAGCAGGGGCACGCCAAGCTGCTCGGCAGTAAATCCCTCGCCCTTGAGCACGCGCAGCATCAAGGTGTTTTGCGCCAGCGCGGGCACCCACAAGTGCCAGGCCTCTTCGCCGCTCTGGTTGAACATCGACACCAGCGGCAACAGGGTCACCACCAGCATCACCGCCGTGCTGTTGGCCTGTGCCTCCTTGACGCTCTTGCACCGCATCGCCACCGCCATCAGCACCGCCGAAACGGCTGCCGCAAACGGCAGCAGGACCACCAGAAACAGGCCTACTTCGAGCCAGCCAAACTGAAACATGGCCTGCAGGTTGTCGCTGCGCAAGAACCACTGCCCCGGCACAAAGCTGACACAGCTGAGCACCGCGACGAACATGCTCACCGCCGCCACCGCGCCCCATTTCCCAAACACCAGGGCCACACCCGCCACCGGATTCATCAGCAGAGGCTCCAGCGAGCCGCGCTCGCGCTCGCCCGCCGTGCTGTCCAGGGCGGCATTCAAGGCGCCGGAGACCACCGCCAAGAGCACAAAGAACGCCAGCATCCCGGTCAGTTGCGCCGCCCGGGTTTGCGTGCCCGCCAGATCGCGTTCCTGCACTTTCATGGGCGACAGCAACTCCGCCGACACACCCCGCACGGCCAGGCTCAAGACCATCCGCTCGTTGCTGAAGCCGCGCAGCAACTCGAGGACACGCCGTGCGCCCGACTGGCTTTGTTTGTTGGAGCTGTCGCTCACGAGTTCGAGCTCCGGCGTGTCGCCGCGCAGCAGCGCCGCCTCAAAGTCCTTGGGGATCACGACCACCGGGTCGCCCAGCTTGGAGTCGCGCATCAATTGCTCATAACCCGCCGGCGCCTCCCTGATGCGCCAGGTCTGGCGCAGCAGATAGTTCTTCAGGCTGGGCGCCTGCCCGACATTGGCCAGGACGACCTCACGCTGCTCGGCCTTGTCCTCGAGCTTGGCGACCAGGCCCGACAGCAGCATCAACATCAGGGGGCCCATCATCACACTGGAGGCCAGCACGACCAGGAGCGTGCGGCGGTCGCGCGCGGCGTCCAGCAGTTCCTTGCGAAACACCGTCCAGGCCTGCGAGATGGCGTTCATGTCGCGCTCCGATCGGCAGTCTCAGGCTCTCCCGTGGCAAAGGCCAGCTTGACAAAAGCCTCTTCAAAATCATGCTCGCCGGTGCGCTCCAGCAACTCCGCCACGCTGCCGCTGGCGACACTGGAGCCTTGCGAGACCACCACCACGCTGTCGCACAGGCGCTCCACCTCCTGCATGATGTGGGTGGAAAAAAGGATGCATTTGGAGCCGCCCTCAGGCGTGCGCAGGAAGCGCAGAATCTCGCGCAGGGCGCGCGTGGCCAGCACATCCAGGCCGTTGGTCGGCTCATCGAGCACGATATTGGCCGGGTCGTGGACCAGGGCCCGCGCCAGCGCCGTCTTCATGCGCTCGCCCTGGCTGAAGCCCTCGGCGCGCCGCTCCAGCAACGGCCGCATCTCCAGCATCTGCGCCAGCGCCTCGGCGCGGGCATGGGCGTGGTCCCGGCTCATGCCCTGCATTTGCCCAAAGTAAACAATGTTCTCGCGCGCGCTCAGGCGCGGGTACAGGCCGCGTGCATCGCTCAGAACCCCCATGCGCGCCACCGCCCTTTGCGGCTGCGCGACCACGTCGATGCCGTCCACCGTCATGCGACCGGCGCTCGGCGTGATCAGCCCCGCCAGCATGCGCAGGGTGGTGGTCTTGCCGGCGCCATTGGGACCGAGCAGCCCGGTGATCTGTCCGTCCGGGGCGGCCAGGTTGACATCACGCACGGCGTGCACCCGCTCCGGCGCCTTGCGCCTGAAAGTCATCGACTTGAGCGACCGTGCGGCGCCCGCCGCTGCGGGCACGGCAAAGCTGCGCGCCAGGTGTTCGATCCGGATCATGGTTGGCCCTGCTGCGTGACGTGCACCGGCACAAAGGCCGGCGGTCGGGGAACGGCACTGGCACAGCCGGCATCGACCGCCAGGGCGGCCGCGTCGTCGCTCGCGTCGATGAAGCGAAACAGCACATCGTGCATGCAGCCCAGGTTCATGACGCCATGACCGGCATTGGGCACCACCACGTGCCTGGCGCTGGCGCCCAGCGCCCTGGCCACGCGCGCGCCATGGCGTGGCGGTGTCACCGGGTCCAGCCCGCCACTGAGCAGCAGCACCGGCGTCGCACGGGTCGGCAGTGTGTAAAAGGCGGCTGGCACCTCGCCGCGCGGCCAGTAGCTGCAAGCCTGCAGGTACTGCTGTGCAAAGGCCTGCCCGAAGTCGCCGCCCGACGGCGTCGCGCCCTCCATGCGCGCCCGGTCCTCGGCGCACACGACCGAGAAGTGCATGCCTTCGGCCAGCCGGTTGGGCCCGCGCGCGCCCAGCATCGTAGACAGCCCGAGCAAGGCCTCGAAGCGGCCACGCGCGCCCTGCTGCACGGCGTAGGGCAAAGCGGCCGCCAGCGCGGGGGCATAGAGCGGGCCGCGCACGGCGTCGAGCAGCAACTGGCGCGTCATGACCGCGCGCTGGACCTCGCCGCTCAAGGGATCGGTCAAGGCGACTTCCCTGGGAAGGCCGGCCAGCAGAGCGTTCCAGTCGGCGCGCAAGGCGGGGTAGTTGCGGGCGCAAGGGGTGTTGGCGTCGCATGACGCGAGCAAGGCCTGCAGCGCGGCCTCGCTGTCGACCGACACGCTGACCGGCAGCGCCATGTCAGGCGGCGCCACGCCATCGAGCACCGTGCGGCGCACCGCCGGCGCAAACTGGCGCAGGTACTCCAGGGCCGCGCGCGTGCCGTAGGACGCAGCCACCAGATTGATCCTGGGCGCGCCCAAGGCCTGCCTCACGGCGTCGACGTCCTGCATCGCCAGCACGGTCGTGAAAAAACGCAGGTCGCCGTAGGGCAGCTTTTGCAACTCCGTCAGGCACTGGCGCAGGCGCGCGTCACGGCGCCGCAGGTCGATCTGCTGCGCCAGGCTGGCAGAGCGGTCTTCGGCGCACATCAGCGGTGCCGATTTGCCGGTGCCGCGCTGATCCACAAACACCAGATCGCGCCGGTTGTTAAGACGACCCATGCGCTCCATCACCGCCGGCGCGACCGCAATGGCGCTTTGTCCCGGCCCGCCCGCCAGCAGGAACACCGGGTCGGGCAGCTTGCGCCGCGCCAGCGCCGGCACCACCACATAATGAATCCCGATTTTGACGCCCAGCGCTTGCGCCGGATCAAGCGCACGCTGCAGCACCCCGCAGCGCACTTCGGTCTTGATGCCAGGGACGCGGCACGGTTGCGTGGCAGTCTGCGCCATGGCCGTCGGCGCAAGCAGCGTCAGCGCGAGGCAGGCTGTCGTCAGGGCGCGCCTGACAGGTCGCATGCGGTGACCCGGGAGGAGGGCCATGGCACCGAGCATGGCAACCATGCCGCGCGTCGGATGCGCACACATGTGGCTGCCCTTGCCGACGCCCTCATTCATGGCGCGCAGGCGGCAAGCCGCCCCCGGTCAGGTCGGCTTTCGGGTCATAAAACCGGACCAGGTTGCGCCCGGCCTCTTTGGCCTGGTACATCGCGAGGTCGGCCCGCTTGATGACCTCGTCGTCCGAGAGTTCCATACCGAGGAACAGCGCCACGCCAATGCTCGCGCTACAGCGGTGCTCAAAACTGCGCGGCGGGAATGCCCCGGAAGGAGTCAAACGCAGCACGTAGGGTTCGGCCAGCGACATCCGGATCTTGTGCGCCAGGGTCTCGGCCTGCGCCTGCGCTTGCGCCACGTCGTGGGACAAATCATCGAGCAGCACAACAAACTCGTCACCGCCAAACCGCGCCACGGTATCGCTCTGGCGGACCAGATGGGTGAGCCGTCGCGCCACCTCAACCAAGAGCGAATCACCGACCCCATGCCCGTACGTGTCATTGACCGGCTTGAAGTTGTCAAGGTCCATGAACAGCAGGGCCCCATGGTTTCCATTGCGCTTGCCGGCGAGCATGCATTGGGTCAGGCGATCGCGCATCAGCAAGCGGTTGGCCAGATTGGTCAGCGGGTCGTAGTAGGCCAGCTGACGCACGATTTCCTCGCCCTGCTTGCGCTCGGTGATGTCAACGATGACACCGAGAAGCCCCTGCTCCTGTCCCTGGGCGTCGACAAAACGGGTTGCGCTCAGGTGACCCCAGAAGTTGCTGCCATCGCGGCGCAGATACATCCGATCGGTGTCCAGGGCAGGGATGCCGCTGGCCAGCAGTTCCTGGCTCTTTTGTCGCGCCGCTTCGCGTTCGGCCGGGTCGACCAGTGAAAAATAGTCGTGCCCGAGCAGCGTCTCCGGTGGATAGCCGAACATCGCGGCCATGCGGTCATTGGCCTGACTGATGCGGCCCTGCCTATCGACGAGAAAGATCGCCACACTGGAGGTGTTCAGGACCTGTTTGAGCAGGGCTTCCCGTTGCCCCAATTCTGCCAGCAGGCGATTGAAGCCGGCGATCAATCGGCCCACCTCGTCCTGCCTGACGATAGGCAGGGCTTGCCACGCCCGATCGGTGTCGGTCGCGGCCGACAAGGCCCTGGAAGCGGCCAGCATCGGCGCAAGCTGGCGCTTGAGCATCCACCAGATCAGGCCCCCTGCCACGAGGGTCAGCACCAGGGCGGCCAGCCGCAAGCGCACCTGCATGGCACGGATCGGCGCAAACGCTTCATCTGTCGGCAAGGAGACCCGCAGTTCCCAGCCCGCCGCCGGGATCGGCGTCTTCGAGGTCAGTGATTCGATGCCCGCAGAGTTGGTGCCGATGACTGTCCTCTCCTCGCTTTGGACACGGCCGTCGACCACCGGGCTGACTGGCAAGGCCGGCGCGGGCTGCATGATCAGGCTCTTGTCGGTGGCAGCGACAATCAGCCGGCTCTGGGGTGCGATCAGCACGTAGCCGCCGGTCTTGCCATAGCGGCTGGCCATTAGTTCCGTCAGAAAATTCGGCGCTCCCAGATTGGTCACCCCCGCCACCACGCCGATGACTTTGCCCTGGGCGTCACGAATCGGCGCCGCCATGCCAAGAATCGGCTGGGACAATTTTCTTCCCATGACCGGGCTGCCGATGGTCGCCCTGCCCTGCTTGATGGCGTCGGCAACGTAATCGCGGTCCAGATAACTGAAGCCGGTGCGTTGCACAGACTGTGGCTCGGAGGCCAGTGCCACACCATCCAGCCCGGTGACGAACACGCCGCCATTGAATTCGCCAAGAAAGACCGGGCGGCGGCTCAGGTTGTCCTGCAATGCCTGCGGATGCGCAAGGGCTTCGGGGTTGAATCCGGCCGCTACTTTTTCCAGCGCCTCCAAGCGGTCGCTCAGCTCGTGATTTATTTCCTGGCCCAACAGGGTGATCGTGGAGAACTGTTGTTCACCCAGAACATGTTGCATGTCCTGGTGCAGCACTCGCTGGACATAGAACGCGAGCGACCAGATGCTGCCAAGAAAAATGGCCAGCGTGAACAGCGTCATCCTGGTCTTGAGCGAATGGCGCTGCAACGTCTTGAAAAAAATTTCAGCCTCCCCTGAATTGGCACGGCCAACAAGCGCCGTGACGCCGCCCCTGCCTCCAACAAAGAGCCGGGCTCCCTGGATTGTGCAGGGTAAGCGGATTATCGCCTGCGCAAAAGGCGCCGACCCGACGTGGCTAACGCGAATGTGATTGAATCCGGTGCGAAGGAGAACATGCCATGCCTGAAAACACCGCGCGTCCGATTGCGATGGGCCCCTGCAGGCCAAACCAGAGGGCTCGTTGATGCGCCTTCCCAACCTGCTCGCCACCAAGAATGGCCGACTGATGGCCTTCTTTTTGCTGTATGTGACCGAGGGCATTCCGCTGGGCTTTGCCGCCACAGCGGTCGCCACCCGTCTGCGCCGGCTCGATGTCGGACCGGCAGAAATTGGCGCCTTCGTCGGCTCCTTCTATCTGCCGTGGGCTTTCAAGTGGGCGTTCGGCCCGCTGGTGGACGTGTTTTCTTCGGACCGATGGGGCCGCCGACGCGGCTGGATCCTGTCCACCCAGGTGATGATGGCCCTCACCCTGCTGTCCACGGTGATGCTCGAACTGCCGCAGCAGTTGGGCCTGTTCACCATGATCCTGCTGGTGCACAACACCTTTGGTGCCATGCAGGATGTCGCGATCGACGCGCTCGCCTGCAGCACCTTGCACGAAGACGAGCGCGGATTGGCCAACGGCATGATGTTTGCCGGGGCCACGATCGGTGCCATGGTCGGCGGCAGCGGGGTGATGTACCTCAGTGGCGTGACCGGATTTCAGCCGACCTTCTACTTTGTTGCGGCCAGCATTCTGGCGGTGACCGCGTTTGTGGTGCTGCCGATGAAGGAAGCACCCGGTCCGGCGCGTGCGCCGGTGCCAGGCTCCAGGCTGGCGCAGGCCGGACGCGAGATGCAGGTCTTTGCGATCGACTCGTTCCGCTCGTTCCTGGGCAGCCCCGGCGCATTTGGCGGCCTCCTGTTTTCGCTGCTGCCGGCAGGGGCGATGTGCCTGGGCCTGGCGCTGCAGTCGAACCTGGCGGTGGAGCTTGGCATGGACGATGACCAGGTCGCTTCGCTGGGCCTTTGGTCGTCGATCCTGGGGGCCGCGTTCTGTGTCGCCGGCGGCTACCTGTCGGACCGCTTCGGACGGCGCCGCACGCTGTTCATCTACCTGGCATTGATGAGCCTTCCGGTGTTCTACCTCATGAACGAACTCTCGCGCTTCGGCTGGATCATGCCGGTCAGCGTCAACGCCGCCAACCGCCCGCCGGTGCCGGCGGCCCTGCTCACAGCGTTCTGGATCGCCACGCTGGTCTACTCGGTGGTTCAGGGTCTGATGTATGGCACGCGCTCAGCCATCATGATGGATGTCACCAATCCTGCTGTCGCGGCGACCCAGTTCACAGCCTACATGGCGCTGATGAACCTGGCCATTTCCTATTCAGCGACCTGGCAGGGCATCGCCATCGAGGCCTGGGGCTACCCGGCCACCATGATGGTTGACGGTGTCTTCGGCCTGGCCTGCTTGCTGGTGCTGCCGTGGCTCAAGCGCTCCGACGGATCGAGCACCAGCTACGCCGACGCGCTGGGTGCCGGGCGGGCCCGCGCCATGGCGCGGGTGCTGGGCCTGCTTTGCATCGCCTGGGCGCCCTGCAGTTACGGGGGCGCATGGTTCGGGGCTGCCATGCCCATCATCGGCACCCTGTTCACGCTGATTTTTGTCGCGTCCGCCTTGTTTCTGCTGGCAAGCCGCGCCGTCCTGGGTGAGTCTGGCGGGTGGGCTGCCCGGTGTGGCGCCTGGACTGCACCGCTGCTGCTGTTGCTGTACGCGAGGTACTACCTGGACGAAGTCGCCAGGTGGCTGCCGGACGGCATCGGCGCCGCGGCTTTTGTGGCGACGCTTCAGGGCGCGATGGTCGCGGTGGCGCTGGCGGCAGGCGTCCTGCTGCTGCTGTTGAGCTTGCAGCCGTGGCGACAGATGCAGGTTGGCAGCGCGCAGCCGGTTTGATGGCGCCTTGTAGAACGAACACCTCAACCGAATGAGCGGGTCTGTGCCAGCGCACCCAGACGCGCCGTGATCGCGAAGAACCCGGTGACGGTATCGTCGATGATTTGCTGCGCCGACTTCACCGAGTCGATCAGGCCCGCGCTTTGCCCGGCCAGCGCCGGGGCGGCCTCCATGTCGCCATCGAAGTAGACGCCCAGAATGCCCTGCAGGGCATCGGCGCTCATCAGTCCCTGGTCATGGATGAGTTGCGTGCGTTGCGACTTGAGGGCGCGGATGCAGGGCGTCGACTTCTTGTTGAGCATCCAGGTGCCGGTTTCCGTGGCCTGCACGATCGCGTTCTTGTAGTTGATGTGCACCGGGCTCTCGACGCAACTCACAAAGCGGGTGCCCATCTGAATCCCTTCGGCGCCGAGCGCAAACGCCGCCGCCATGCCGCGGCCGTCGCAAATGCCGCCCGCCGCAATCAGGGGAACCTCGGTGCGCGCGCGAATCGCCTGCAGCAATACCAGCGTCGAGACCTCCTCCGGATTCTTGAAGCCGCCGCCCTCGGAGCCTTCGACCACCAGGCCGTCAATGCCGGCATCCACGCACTTGAGAGCGGCATCGAGCGTCGGCACGGCATGGTAGACGGTGATGCCGGCGTCCTTCAGGGGAGCGATGAATTTTGCCGGACTGCCAGCCGAGGTGGTGACGAACTTCACGCCCGATGCACAGACGAAGCGCAGCATCTGGTCATCGCGCAGGAAGCGAATCGGCAGGTTCACGCCAAAGGGCAGGCCCAGGGCGCGCATGCGCGTGATCTCGGCCTGGCAGATGGCGGTCTCGCCCGATGATGTCTCGATAATGCCCAGCCCCCCGGCGCGTGAAACGGCCGACGCCAGCTGGGTTCGCGCAATCCATCCCATCGGCGCTTGCAGGATCGGGTATCTGGCGCCGGTGTGGGCAACAACCCGGTTCATGGCGCCTCCTTGACGTACTTGTCGAACCAGCGAACCATCTCGTAAATCAGCTGCTCGTTGGACTCCAGGGCGGTATACCAGTGCGGTTCATTGGGCAGCATGACCAGCCGCGCCGTGCCGCCGTTGCCGCGGACCGCCTCGTAGAGCTTGCTCGCTTGCAGTGGCGTGGTGCCAGGATTCGCGTCATCCGCACCGTGCACGATGAGAAGGGGCGTCTTCAGTTTGTCGGCGAAGAAGAACGGCGAGACCTCCTTGTAGACATCCGGCGCCTCCCAGACCGACCGGCGTTCGCTCTGGAAGCCGAAGGGCGTGAGCGTCTTGTTGTAGGAGCCGCTGGTGGCGACGCCGGCCCGAAACAGATCCGAATGGGCCAGCAGATTGACCGTCATCAACGCGCCGTGGCTGTGGCCTGTGACGCCGATGCGCTTGGGGTCCGCAACGCCAAGCCGCACCGCTTCGTCGACCGCCGCCTTGGCGTCGGAGACCAACTGCCCGAGATAGGTGTCGTAGGCCTTCTTCGGATCGCCAACGATGGGAAAGGCCGCGTTGTCGATGATCGCGTAGCCCGCGAGCAGCAGCAGCCGGTATTGCCGCAGGCGCGTGAAGGTCGCCTGCGAGCCCGTGATCTGGCCCGCCCTGGACGCGTCGGCATAGTCGCGCGGATAAGCATACAGCACCGTCGGCACGCGCGTGCCATCCTGGTAGCCGGGCGGGGTGTACAGCGTGAACGACAGGTCCAGACCGTCATCGCGCTTGTATTTGACCAGCCGCTTGCTGATCGCCCGCACCGCAGGCGTCGGGTCAGGGATGCGGGTGATCGCCACCCTGCCCGAAGCAAAGGCGGCTTCGCCGGCGACCGCATCCACGGCGGACCCGAGCGTTCGCAAAAAGGCATTGGGCGGCTCGATCGCCGATTGACGCCAGGTGACAAGGGTGCGCGCGTCGGCCTCCCTGAAGGCAAGAAATCGTTCGTAGGCATCCCTGTCGCTGCGAAACAGTCGCACTGCTTTTTGCGTCTTCAGATCGAGGCGGTCAAGAAACGGTCGATCGCCGTCCGGTGACGCGCCGTTTCCCGAGAGGTAGATCGCATCGCCGTCCATCCGAATCACCCGCGATCCGTGAGGCAACTGCCGGTGCAGCGGACTTCCGGGGCTCGCATATTTCTCGTCAGTGGAGAGGTCCCACAGCAGGCGCGGCCGCTGCTGCCGATCGTCGACATTGACCACGAAGGTGCGCCGCCAGTGCCGGTTATGGTCGTACTCCTGCATCAGCGCGACGCTCGGCTGCTCGCTCCAATCAAGTCCGGCAAAGCGCTGCTCGGTGCGCGCGATCTCGAGCGCAGGCGAATTGAACGGGGCCCTGAGCATCAGCACCTTGTCGCGCGCGGCCACCTTGACGCTCCAGTCGCCGCCATCGAGCGCCTCGGCCCAGAGCAGCGTCGCCGGTTCGGTGGCACGCCAGGAGACATCGCGCGGACCGAGCGGCACGCCGTGAATCGGAACGCGATCGGCCAGCGGCAGCGAGGCGATGCGATGCGTGACGATTCTCTGCCGGTTGGACATATCCCAGACGTCGATATGGCGCGGGAATCTTTCGTAGGTCGTGACATAGGAGTAGGGCTTGTGGATGGCCGTGACGAGCAGGTGCCGTCCATCGGGCGCAGGCTCGAGCGATTCGTAAATTGCCGGCTTCCCAAAACGCGTGATCACCGAGCTGCCGGCGTCGACCAAGGCCGGCTGCGATGCGGCGTAGTGGTCGAACAGATCCTCGTCGTGCCGGCTGCCAAGCGTGTCACGGTTCTCGTAGGTGCTGCTCTGTCCTTTTTCGCCCTCGGTCTGCTGGATGCTCGGACCCACGGGAACCCTCGGTTTGGGCGGTGGCGCACCGATGTGGTCGGGAACGAGCTTGACCAGCAGCGTTTTCTGGTCGGGCATCCATTGCAGTTCGCCGTCGAACATGGGGTTCAAGCGGGCGCCGGGAACCTTGTGCACCTTGCCGCTCCGGGCGTCGCCGACCCACAGTTCAACCGACTCCGTTGCCACGTTCGCAAACGCGAATCGCTTGCCGTCAGCGGACCAGACCGGGGACTCGGCGCAGGCGCCCTCAGGCAAAGCGACGGGCGTTCGCGACCCATCGGGAAGCCGGACCAGCTCGAAGCCCGTCACACAGTGCTTGATTCCGTAACCGCCCGGGGTGTCGCGCTTGCTGTGATTTGCCGGCTCTATGCGCGTGCCGGCAAGTCGCAGGAAGGGCGCGGCCACGCGCGACATCGGCGGATAGTCCTGCCGGGTCACCAGAAGCATGGCGTCCAGAGTCGGACTCACGTGGGGCGTCGGCGGTGACGGCGCGTGCATCACGTCAAGAATGACTTTCGGCGGTTGGTCGTATCCCGATGCGGACTTGATCGGTGGCACGGCGGCGCTCGCCACCGGCGATGGCGAACTTGCCTGCGCCGCAAGATCGGCAGGAGCCAGCAACGCGATGAGCGCCGCGACAAGGCAATACGTGAGGGTGGTCTGGCGTGGCAAAGCTTTTCTCCTTCGTGGGCATCGTAGCCTGCGGTCTCAGCGACAGCAGGCCGGGAACACGATAGTATGCCGCGCCGTCCGGACAGTCCCCGTTCCACGGCTGACGGGCGACGCAAGAACCTGTTCCGAAAAAGTGACCTTGCCCAGTACAGGGGATTGCTTGAGGCACACAATGACATGCATCGGGTCGACGCTTGGCCCGAGGTGGCGGACCGTGCCGCAGCCCCAGGGGCTTGGCAGGCCGTCGCATCAGGCCTACCGACGAGAACCCAATCCATGGACATGCCCGAACAGAGTTTTGTAGTGAGCCATCTGAACGAAGCGGATTTCAAGAGCGGGGGGCTGCGCAGCTATTCAGCCTATCGGGACCTGGGCATTGCGGCGGCGACCGGGGGCCTGGCTACCGGACATGTCATCCGCATGACGGCTCCGTTCACCCAGGAGCAGCGCCAGAAGCATCATCACAACGTGGAATTTCAACTGGTCTACGTTCTCAAGGGCTGGTTCAAGAACGAGTTTGAGGGAGAAGGTGTCCATGTGATGCGGCAGGGCTCGTGCTGGATCCAGCCACCCGGCATTCGTCACAGCGTGCTTGGCTGGTCGGATGACTGCGAGTTGCTTGAGATCATTCTCCCGGCCGCGCATGACACCGTGAACGACATGTGAGGCTGCGCCGGCAAACGCCGGACCGGACGAGCAGGCACTTGGTGCAAGCCGGCAACGCGGGCCAGGTCAGCCCCCCGGGCCTGGCATGGATCCGAGCTTTCTCACCCGCCCCGACCCGACCACGGACTGCGATACCGCGGCTTCGCCGTAATAATCCACATCACCCGACCCGGCGATTTGCACCCTGAGCGTCTCAGTGGCCCACACTTTGGCCTCCCCTGAACCAGCGATGCTGAGTGTGACGTTCCTGGCAGCAAGCGCGGCGGCCTTCACATCGCCGGAGCCGGCAATGTCCAGACGCACCGTGTTGGCCCGCCCACCGGCAAGAAAATCGCCGCTGCCCGCGATGGCGACGCTCAGGGACCCCGCATCGAGCGCGGCGATGTGGATGTCGCCCGACCCCGAGATCCTCACCTCCAGACTCGGCGACTGAAGTTTTCCGGCCTTGACATCGCCCGAACCGGAAACTGTGATGCGCTCAATGGCACGAGCGTGGACCGTGATCTTGAGCGACGTCGGCTTGAACGACCTGGAGCGCGGCATCGACCGGATCTTGAGCTGCTCGTTTTCGACGACCGTTTCAATCAGGGGCGCAATGTTTTCATCGGTTTCAATCAATACGCCTTCGGAATCGCCCTGGATGATCTCCACGACTGACGCAATATCCAGGGACAAGCCCTTGAAGCCGACGACTTGGCGCTTGGTCTGCGTGACCTGACCGGAGCCAAGGACCTTTGTCCCAAACGACCAGTCCCATGCCATTGCAGGCGCACACAGCAGCGCCAACGTGCCAGCCAGCGCAATCACAGCACTTGACTTCAATGCGCGCAGCATTACATTGCCACCTGGGTCGCGGGGACAAGGGCACCGGCTGACTGGCTTGCCGTATTCATGTCGACGATCTCATGCGACTGCGCAAGATGGTTGAAGCCCAGAAGGACAGACCCGTTGATCGCAACCGTGAGGGTGCAGGCGATGACAAAGCCGCCGATGCTGAAGCGATGTGTGTTGACGTATGACATTTGGCTCTCCTCATGTCGTGCCACTTTGGCCCGATGCGTGAAATGTAGGAGGACCGCGCTCGACACGCCAGCGCTTTGCGACAAATTGCATGATGGGCGGATGGACGGTGGATTGATGGGTATCAGTCGTGCCACGGGTGGTCGCGGCGGCACGCGCTGCGCAATGGCACACGAACCCGTTCTAACCCAGACGCCTGCCTTCCCCAGGCCAGCGCCCGGGCTGCGGTTGACTCAAGGCGCATCGTTGCTGTCCGATGCGGATCCCTCACTGTCTCACTTCATGGCCTCCTCGGCGCCGCGCTCCACAACGTACACCAGTGCGGTGCGTGCGGGAATGACAAAGCGGCCAAGTCCTGGTTCAAAGCCGCCCTGCCAGGCTGGGCGCTTGTCTGCGGCGCTGGGTTCCCTGTGAACCCGATGCAAGACATAAGACTTGCCGATTTCGGAAGGAAGCAAAATCTCCTGCGCGGCCGTGCCGACGTTGACAAAGTACAGCAATTCCCTGAAGACGGCACCAGGGTAGCCCACGCCATCAAGGTGACCTGCCAGAAGTACCGGGTTCTGCTTTGATCCGGTGTTGAAGAAGTGCAGTCGCGCCTTGATGGCCTGCGCGGTGCGCAGCCGAAACAGGGTCGAGCTGGCTCGGATTTTCAGTAGATCGCGAAAGATGTCGCGCGCCAGCGCGATGTCACTGGCACCCGGCTTGATGTCCGGATTGGCCAGCAAGGGCTTGATCAGGCCATAGTTGCCCGCGTTGTCGGCCTTGGGCGGCGCACCACTGCCAAAGTAATTGTCCTGATAACTCCAGTCCAGGCGATTGAACCAGTCACCCGAGTCGTAACTGTTGCCGTCCATCGACTTGGAGCGCAGGGTGTCGACGCCGGCATGGAAATAGGCCACGCCCTGGCTGAACGCATTGACGGCGGCACCCAGCATCTGCACGCGTACCCGGTCTTCGCGGCTGGTATTGACTGGAAGCTTGTAGGCGTTGATGTCAAACAGCGTCTGGTTATCGTGATTTTCCACATAGTTCACCACTTCACCGGGCTCACTGACATAGCCAGCACGCTGTCCGCTGTAGTCGATCTCCTGCAGGGTCTGACTGCGGTCCTGATAGGTCGTCATGGCGTAGTCGCGGATGGAGCCGGCCAGACCCACGCGCACCAGGTCCGCTGTTTGCAATAACTCTGACGCGGGCGCCGTGGCC
>CAIMBE010000154.1 GCA_903839085.1 uncultured beta proteobacterium
CACGGCCGCAGGCGCGGCGGCTTGTGCCTGCACCAGGCCCGGGCTGAGCGTGAGCAGCAGGCCCAGCGCGCAGGCGCAGCTTGCCAGGGTTCGGGTTAGCTTGGTTTGCACTGTGTTTCCTTTGACTGAGGGGGAGGGGGCAAACCCATGACCGGGTTGCCAGCATCTGAAAAATTAATGCAGCGAGTATAGAGGACAGCAGGGGGGGGTCAGGCTGGGAAAAGCCCTTAGTACCTTTGTCCCATGGTTTGCCCCCGGTTCAGATGACGCCATCGAACATCATGACGTCGACCTCATCGCCTGCCGCGACATTGCCCTGCTCATGGTGCAGCACGATCAGACCGTTGGCATGGACCATGGAACTCAATACCCCGGAGCCCTGGTTGCCTATCGCGCGCACCTGCAGGGAGCCGTCCGGCGCATTGCTCACCGTGCCACGCTGGTACTCGGTGCGTCCCGGCTTCTTTCGCAGGGGCTCGACGCAGCGCGCCCTGAGCATCGGGGTTGACGTGGCCGTGCTGCCCATCATCTTTCGCAGCGCGGGTCGCACAAAGGCGAGGAAGGTCACCATCACGGCGACCGGATTGCCGGGCAGGCCAAACAGGATGGCCTCACCGATGCGACCGACCGCCATCGGCCGGCCCGGACGCATCGCAATCTTCCAGAATGCGACATCGCCCAGCTTCTTCATCATGACTTTGGTGTAGTCGGCCTCGCCCACGCTGACGCCGCCACTGGTAATGATCGCATCGGCCTCCAGCGCCGCCCGCCGGAAGGCGTCCTCCAGCCGGCCGGGTTCATCGCGCACCACGCCGATGTCGATGATGTCGCAACCAAGACGGCTCAGCAGGCCGAACACGGTGTAGCGATTGCTGTCGAACACGGCGCCCTCGCGGCTGGTTTCACCCAGGCTCAGAATCTCGTCTCCTGTGGAGAAATAGGCGACGCGCAGCCTTCGCCACACCGCCACTTGTCCCATGCCCAGACTCGCCAGCAGGCCGAGCGCCGCCGGTGTCAGCAGGTCACCTTGGCGCAGCGCCGGTTGGCCCTGCATCAGATCTTCGCCGAGCTTTCGTCGGTTGTCGCCGGGTTGCAGCAAACGCGCCGGAAACGAGATGGCGCTGTCCTGTGCCGTCACAAATTCCTGCGGCACCACAGTATCGAGGCCCTGCGGCAGGACCGCGCCCGTCATGATTTTCAGGCACTCGCCGGGGCCGACGCGGCCCGGCCAGACCTTGCCGGCCAAGGCGGTTCCGACCACCTGCAGGCGCAGACTGGTCTCGCTGGTTCGCGGTGCCGCCAGTTGCCCTCCAGCAAAGGCGTAGCCGTCCATCGCCGAGTTGTCGTGCGGTGGCACCGAGATCGGTGAAATCACGTCTTGCGCCAGGACCCGTCCCAGCGCCTGGAAAATGGTCACGGTCTCGCGGCTTGCCACCGGTTCGACCAGACGCGACAGGAAGTCGCCCACCCCGCTGGCGCGCAGGGCCTGCGGGTCATAGCCTTCAAGTTCGGCGGCGATGGCGGCGAGGGTCTTCATGCCGCGCTGCTTTCGAGCTGCCGCAACTCGGCCAGCGAGTTGGCGTTGCGGAAGGCGCGGACGTCGTCGGCTGGCGAATCAAAGGGCACCAGCACCGTTTTGTGCTGCGCAGTCCAGGCGCCGATCTTGCGCCCGCCCTTGTGGGTGAATTCAAGCAGACTCTCGATCAGGTCCACGCGCAGCAGGCAAAAAACGGGCTGACTGTGCACCTGCAACCGGCCGTCACGGCCAACTTCTGGCGCGCTGGCCATGGCGATGTCGGCAGCTCGTGCTTCCAGCGCATTGCCCAGGCGCGAGGCGAGGTCCAGCGGCAACAGGGGCGTGTCGCAGGGCACTGTCAGCAGAAAAGGCGTTTCACAGTGCTCAAGCCCGGTCAGAAAGCCGGCTAGCGGCCCGGCGTAGTCGCTCAGGCTGTCCGGCCAGACCGACGCGCCGAACGACTCGTAAGCCGCCAGATTGCGATTGGCGTTGATCATGATCTGCCCGACGCCGCCACCCATCTGCAAACGTGTCAGGGTGTGCAGCGCCAGCGGCATGCCATTGAAGGCCTGCAGGCCCTTGTCCAGACCGCCCATGCGCGAGCCGCGTCCCCCGGCAAGAATGACGGCTGTGATTTGTTGCGGACTAATCATTGTTCAGATTTTCGTAGATCGCCAGGCCGCCCCTGTTTGTCATTGCGAGGAGCGCAGCGACGTGGCAATCCAGGCAGTCGTGCCCATGGATTGCCGCGCTTCGCTCGCAATGACAACGGTTATCCACCGATGTAGCTCATTTCAACCCGACGCATCACCTTGCCCTTGTCGCTTCCCAGCGAACTGCGCAACTCGGAGTAGCGGTCGGAGCGAGCCTGCCAGATGCGCTCGATCGCCGAGGCCAGCTCGGCATCGGTTGAGGCTGCGCGCAGCAGCGCGCGCAGGTCGTGGCCCTGTGAGGCGAACAGGCACAGGTAGAGTTTGCCTTCGGTCGACAGGCGGGCCCGGTTGCAGTCGCCGCAAAAAGCCTTGGTGACGCTGCTGATGACGCCGATTTCGCCCAGGGCCTTGTCATGTTGGCCGGCGTTGTCAGCGTAGCCCCAGCGCTCGGCGGTCTCGCCCGCTTGTGCGGGCTCGAGTTGCACCAGCGGCAACTCGGCATGGATCAGTTTGACCACTTCACTCGACGGCATCACCTCGTCCATGCGCCAGCCATTGGTGAGGCCCACATCCATGTACTCGATGAAGCGCAGCACCATGCCCGTGCCCATGAAGTGGCGTGCCATTGGCAGGATTTCATGCTCGTTGGTGCCACGCTTGACGACCATGTTGATCTTGATCGGACCCAGGCCCGCAGCGCGCGCCGCCTCGATGCCCGCCAGCACGTCGGCGACCGGAAAATCGACGTCGTTCATGCGCCGGAACACCGCATCATCAAGCCCGTCCAGGCTCACGGTCACGCGCTGCAGCCCGGCGGCCTTGAGCGAGCCGGCCATGCGTGTGAGCAGCGAGCCGTTGGTGGTGAGCGTCAGGTCCAGCGTTCGGCCGTCAACGGTGTGGAGTGCCGCCAGCTGCTCGATCAGTCGCTCCACGTTCTTGCGCAGCAGCGGCTCGCCGCCGGTCAGGCGAATCTTCTGCACGCCCTGGGCCACAAAAACCCTGGCAATGCGCGTCACCTCCTCGAATGACAGGAGCGAATTGTGGGGCAGGTACGGATAGTCCTTGCCGAAGACTTCCTTGGGCATGCAGTAATTGCAGCGGAAGTTGCAGCGATCAGTGACGCTGATGCGAAGGTCGCGCAGCGCCCTGCCTCTTGTATCAAACACAGCGCGCGCCGTCCACTTCGATGCAGACGCCGCTGATGAAGGCGGCTTCGTCGCTGGCCAGGTAAAGCGCCGCGTTGGCAACATCGAGCGCCGTCGAGAAACGCCCCAGCGGAATGGTGGCGCGGAACCTTGCCTTGCGCTCCTCGGTCAGCGGGCCGCCGGCAAACTCGGTCGCCAGGCCGGTGTCGGGGTTGAAGACCGGGTTGATGCAGTTGACGCGGATGTTGTCCGGACCCAGTTCAGCGGCCAGCGACTTGGACGTGGTGATGACGGCGCCCTTGGAACCGTTGTACCAGGTCAGGCCTGGGCGCGGCCGCACGCCGGCGGTGGAGGCGATATTGATGAAACTGCCGCCGCCTTGGGCGCGGAACACCGGCGTCGCATGGATCGTGGCCAGGTAAATGCTCTTGACGTTGACGGCGTAGCATTTGTCAAATTCATCTTCGCTGACCTCGAGCGCCGGACGATTGCGATGCGTCCAGCCGGCGTTGTTGATCATGACATCGAGCGTGCCGTAGCGCTGCACGGCCGCCGCCACCAGCGCCTGCATGTCGGCTGACCGGGTGACGTCGGCGGCGAAGAACGATGCCGTGCCGCCAGCGGCGAGGATCTGCGCCACCACCTTTTCGCCCGCTGCCGGGTTGATGTCATTGACGACGACTTTGGCACCTTCTTCTGCCAGCCGCAGGGCAATGCCCTGGCCGATGCCCCCGCCGGAGCCGGTGACGATAATGGATTTGTTCTTTACGCGCATGGTCTGTGCCTTGATCTGCCTGGGTTGATTCGGTGCTTGTGCCGTCTTTAGCCGTGCTTGATGGCGACGGTTTTGAGCGTCGTGAAGCCGTACAAGGCTTCAAAACCTTTTTCGCGCCCGTGGCCGCTGGACTTGACGCCGCCAAAGGGCAGTTCCACGCCGCCACCGGCGCCGTAATTGTTGATGAAGACCTGACCGCTTCGCAGGCGCCGGGCGATCCGGAACTGGCGCGCACCATCGGCCGTCCAGACGCCAGCGACCAGGCCGAACTGGGTTGCGTTGGCGATTTCCACCGCATGGTCTTCGTCGCGAAAAGCCATCGCGCAGAGCACCGGTCCGAAGACCTCTTCCTGCGCCACGCGATGCGTCACCGGGACGTCGCGCAGCAGGGTCGGCGCCTGGTAGAAGCCCGACGCTGGCGCGCTGTCGACCACCTGGCCTTGCGCCACAGTGCCGATGTTGGCCTGTCGCGCGTCGTCGAGGAATTTTCGAACCCGCTGTTGCTGGCTCTGTCTGATCAGCGGGCCGACGTCCAGATCCAGGGTTGCCGGGCCGACGCGCAGTTTCTCGAAAGCCTGCCCCAGCCGATGCAGCAGCGGTTCGTAAATCGATTGTTCCACCAGCAGGCGCGAACCGGCCGAGCAGGTCTGGCCTGCGTTCTGCACGATGGCGTTGATGATGGCGGGAACGGCGGCGTCGAGATCGGCATCGGCGAACACGATTTGCGGGCTCTTGCCGCCGAGTTCGAGCGTGACCGGGCAGTGGCGCGCCGCTGCGACCTGCTGGATCAGCGTGCCGACGCTCGGGCTGCCGGTGAAGCTGATGTGATCGATGCCGGGGTGCCGCGCCAGGGCGTCGCCCACTTCGTGGCCGTATCCCGTGACGATGTTGATTGCGCCCGCCGGGAAGCCCACTTCGGCGGCCAACTGTGCGACCCGGATCAGTGACAGGCAGGCATCTTCGGCCGGCTTGACAACGCAGACGTTGCCGGCGGCCAGCGCGCCGCCAACGCTGCGGCCAAAAATCTGCATCGGGTAATTCCAGGGGATGATGTGTCCGGTCACGCCATGCGGCTCGCGCCATGTCAGCACGCTGTAGCCGTCGAGGTAGGGGATGGTTTCACCGTGAAGCTTGTCGCAGGCGCCGGCGTAGAACTCGAAATAGCGCGCCAGCGCAACGGCGTCGGCACGCGCCTGCCTGGTTGGCTTGCCGCAATCGCGCTGTTCGATCGCCGCCAGTTGCTCGCTGTGCTCACTGATCTTGAGCGACAGGCGCATCAGCAGGCGGCCGCGCTCGGCAGCGCCAAGTCGGCTCCAGGCCGTGTCGAAGCATTGGCGCGCAGCGTCGACCGCATGGTCTATGTCGGTCGCGTTGCTGCGCTGGATTTCATCATAGGTCTGCCCGTCCGAGGGATCAACCACGGCGATGGTTTGCCCGCTCGAGGACGGCACGGGGGTGTTGGCGATGAAGTTGAACTGCATGAACCGATTTTCTCCCAAAAATGAGCCGCCAGCCCGAAGCCGGGTTAACCTTCCCAGCCGCGGCACAGATCGCGCGGCCCGATGCAGGCCAGCATGTCCGGATCGAGATCCCCGCGCTTGAGCAGGGCGCTCGGGACAAGCCGGCGCACGATATCAGCCTGGGTCAGCATGGTCGTGTTCGGTTGCTTGGCCGGTCTCCATATCATCGGAATGAAAAAAGCCCGCCAAAGCGGGCCTTTCCAGGTCGCGGGCCGGATCAGCCGCCGTGAATCTTCATCATCACCGGCACAATCAGCAGGGCCACGATGTTGATGATCTTGATCAGCGGGTTGACCGCCGGGCCGGCGGTGTCCTTGTAGGGGTCACCGACCGTGTCGCCCGTCACGGCTGCCTTGTGGGTGTCAGAGCCCTTGCCGCCGTGGTGGCCGTCTTCGATGTACTTCTTGGCATTGTCCCAGGCGCCACCGCCCGTGCACATCGAGATCGCCACGAACAGGCCGGTCACGATGGTGCCCATCAGAAGACCGCCCAGCGCGGCCGGACCGAGTACCAGACCGACCAGAATCGGCACCACCACCGGCAGCAGACTCGGGATCATCATTTCCTTGATCGCGGCGGTGGTCAGCATGTCAACGGCAGTGTCGTACTCGGGTTTGGCCGTTCCTTCCATGATGCCCTTGATCTCCTTGAACTGGCGGCGCACTTCAACCACCACGGAGCCGGCGGCGCGGCCGACCGCTTCCATCGCCATGGCGCCGAACAGGTAGGGGATCAAGCCGCCGATGAACAGACCGATGATGACCATCGGGTTGCTCAAGTCAAAGGTGATGTGCCGGCCGTAGGCTTCGAGTTTGTGCGTGTAGTCGGCAAACAGCACCAGCGCCGCCAGACCGGCCGAGCCGATCGCGTAGCCCTTGGTCACTGCCTTGGTGGTGTTGCCAACCGCATCCAGCGGGTCCGTGACGTCGCGCACGCTCTTTGGCATCTCCGACATTTCGGCAATCCCGCCGGCGTTGTCGGTGATCGGGCCGTAGGCGTCGAGCGCCACCACGATCCCGGCCATGCTCAGCATGGAGGTCGCGGCAATCGCAATACCGTAGAGGCCGGCCAGCGCGTAGGCGGTGTAGATGGCGACGCAGACAAACATCACTGGCCAGGCGGTCGAGCGCATCGAGACGCCCAGGCCGGCAATGATGTTGGTGCCGTGGCCGGTGGTCGAGGCTTGTGCGATGTGCTTGACTGGCGCGTACTGGGTGCCGGTGTAGTACTCCGTGATCCAGACCAGTGCAGCGGTCAGAATCAGGCCGACGGCGCAGGCACTGAACAGTTTCATCTGGCTGCCCGAGGCAGCGATGGCGTTGTCGGGGATCAGCCACTGTGTGACAAAGAAGAAAGCGATCAGCGAGAGCACGCCGGCCACCGCCAGACCCTTGTACAGGGCCGGCATCACGTTCTTCATTCCCGGCGAGGCCTTGACGAAGAAGCAGCCGATGATCGAGGCGATGATGGACACCGCGCCCAGGGCCAGCGGATAGACCACGGCGCTGGTGCCTGCGCCCTTGATCAGCAGGGCGCCCAGCACCATGGTGGCGATCAGCGTCACCGCATAGGTCTCGAACAGGTCAGCGGCCATGCCGGCGCAGTCGCCCACGTTGTCGCCGACGTTGTCGGCAATCACCGCCGGGTTGCGCGGGTCGTCTTCGGGGATACCGGCCTCTACCTTGCCCACCAGGTCGGCGCCGACGTCAGCGCCTTTGGTGAAGATGCCGCCGCCCAGACGGGCAAAAATGGAGATCAGCGAGGAGCCGAAGGCAAAACCGATCAGCGGGTTGAGCAATTGAGCCAGATTCTTGTCGGGTGTGGCATTGCCGTTGCCGGTGAGAAACCAGTAAAAACCGGTGACGCCCAGCAGGCCCAGGCCGACCACCAGCATGCCGGTGATGGCGCCGCCGCGAAAGGCCACATCGAGCGCCGGGCCAATGCCCTTGGTGGCGGCCTGCGCGGTTCGCACATTGGCACGCACCGAGACGTTCATGCCAATGAAGCCGCAGGCGCCGGAGAGCACCGCGCCAATCACAAAGCCGACCGCGCTCAAGGAGTCCAGAAAGACGGCGATCAGAATGGTCAGCACCACGCCGACAATGGCAATGGTCTTGTATTGCCGCGCCAGGTAGGCGGCGGCCCCGGTTTGAATGGCGGCTGCAATTTCCTGCATCCGCGCATTGCCGGCGTCCTGCGAAAGAATCCAGCTGCGCGCCCAGAAGCCGTAAGCCACGGCAATCAAGCCGCAAATGAGCGCCAGAATGAGCGCCGGGTTGCCTGTCATAGAAAAATCTCCTGTCGTTGGTTCGCTAAGTAGGGGTGCATCGCAATCGGCACCACCGCTGCGTTGCTTCCTCGCCGCGAAACATCAATAGGGCATTGACGTGGGCAATTGGCCAACCGGGCGACTGTACCGTGAAAATTGCTAATTTTTGACAGGGGTTGCGTGCAAGCCGCTAAAATCAGGGTTAATACTTAGTGCTTTCTGATTTAACTCAATACAAAGAACCATCATGTCCCTTGACAACGTCACCCCCGGAAAAAACGTTCCTGAATGCTTCAACGTCATCATCGAGATTCCGATGAACGCCGATCCCGTCAAGTACGAGGTCGACAAGGAGACCAGCGCGATCTTTGTCGATCGTTTCATGAGCACCGCGATGCACTACCCGACCAACTACGGGTATGTCCCGAAGACCATTTCCGGTGATGGCGATCCGGTGGACGTGCTGGTGATCACGCCGGTGCCGCTCATTCCGGGCGTCGTCGTCACCTGCCGGGCGATTGGCATCCTGAAAATGGAGGATGAGGCAGGGATGGACGGCAAGGTGCTGGCGGTGCCGATTGAAAAGATCCTGTCGCTCTACACACGCTGGAAAAAACCGGAGGACCTGAGCCCGGTGCGCCTGAAAACCATCGCGCACTTCTTCGAGCATTACAAAGACCTCGAAGTCAACAAGTGGGTCAAGATTCTGGGCTGGGAAGGGCCGGACGCCGCCAAGCAGGAAATCATGGACGGCATCGCCAACTACAACAGGGCGCATCCCTGAACCGGGAACCGGCTTTCGCATCGCCCGATCGGGGGTTGATTCTGTCAGGCCAAATGGGCGGCTGCCAGCAAGGCCCGGGTGTAAGCATGTTGCGGGGCATCGAACAAGGACTGGGCCTCGCCCTCTTCGATGATGTCGCCGTCCTTCATGACCAGCACCCGATGCGACATGGCGCGCACCAGCGCCAGGTCGTGGCTGATAAACACATAGCTCATGCCGTAGCGCTGCTGTAACTCGGCCAGCAGCGCCAGCACTTGCTGCTGCACCGAGACATCGAGGGCCGAAGTCGGTTCGTCCAGCACCAGCACTTCGGGACGCAGCACGACGGCGCGGGCAATGGAAATGCGTTGGCGCTGCCCCCCGGAAAATTCGTGCGGGTAGCGCTGCAGCACATTGGCTACGCCACCGCGCTCGTTCAGGCCCACTTCATCGAGCATCTGCAGCACCAGTTTCTCGCGCTCAAGCAGGGTCAATTCAGCGCGGTGCAGCGCCAGTCCTTCGCCGACGATCTGCCCCACGGTCATGCGCGGGCTCAGCGAGGCAAATGGGTCCTGAAACACAACCTGCATGCGGCGCCGCATGGCTCGCAAGATTTCTCGATTGGCGTTGTCGATGCGCTGTCCGCCGATCTCGATCTGGCCGCCCGAAATGTCCTGCAGGGCAAGCAGTGCCATGCCAAGGGTGGTCTTGCCCGAGCCCGATTCGCCGACGATGCCCAGGGTCTCGCCGCGGCGCAACTGCAGTGTTGCGCTGCGCACAGCGTGGAAGTTGCGCTTGCGAAACCAGCCTTCGGCGCTGGTGAAGGTCACGCCAACGCCAGCGCCCGAGAGCAGCACCGGCGCGTCGGCGGCGACGGCCTGGACCACCCGCGTGGGCCGGCTCGCCAGCAGTTTCTTCGTGTAGGCATGCTGCGGATCGGCGAAAACCGTCAAGGTGTCGCCTACCTCGACCAGTTTTCCTCGCTCCATCACGCCGACGCGGTGGGTGAACCGACGCACCAGATTGAGGTCATGGGTGATGAAAAGCAGGGCCATGCCAAGTTCGCGCTGAAGGTCATCGAGCAGGGCCAGAATCTGCGCCTGAATCGTTACGTCGAGCGCGGTCGTCGGCTCGTCGCAGATCAGCAGTTTGGGGCGGCATGCCAGGGCCATGGCGATCATCGCGCGCTGACGCTGCCCGCCCGACAACTGGTGCGGGTAGGCGTCGACCCGGCGCTCGGGGTCGGGAATGCCGGTCTTGGCCAAGAGCTCGATGGCGCGCGCTCGCGCGGCGTTCGGGCGCAGCGCTTCGTGCAGTTCGAGCACTTCGCCAATCTGGTTGCCCACCGTGTAGAGCGGGTTCATGGCCGTCATCGGCTCCTGAAAGATCATGGCGATGTCGGCGCCGCGAATGCCACGCATCTCAGGCTCGCTCTTGGAGAGCAGGTCAGAACCATTGAAATGAATGGAGCCGGTGGTGATGGCCGCATCGGTGAGTCGCAGGACAGACAGCGCGGTGATCGACTTGCCAGAGCCGGACTCGCCGACCAGGGCGAATTTTTCACCGGGTTGAATGAAAAAAGACACGTCATCGACCACAGTGGATGCGCCGAAACGCACGCACAGGTGCTTGATCTCCAGCAGGTTGGCAGCGCTCATGATTTGCGGGTATCGAAGGCGTCGCGCAAGGCGTCACCGATAAAGGTCAGCAGCGTCATCGTGATGGTCAGCAGGAGGAAGGTCGGAATGATGATCCACCAGGCGTCCAGCCAGTCCTTGCCCTGCTTGAGCAGTTCGCCCAGCGAGGGCACGGTTGACGGCACGCCCAGGCCAAGGAAGTCAAGCGAGGTGAGCGCAACAATGGCGCCGCTCATGCGAAAGGGCAGGAAGGTGATCACCGGCGTCAAGGAATTGGGAAGCACATGGCGGCGGATGATCTGCGCGTTGGACAGGCCCAGTGCGCGCGCCGCCTTGACGAACTCCAGATTGCGGTTGCGCAG
Organism: uncultured beta proteobacterium; assembly: GCA_903839085.1. Lineage (GTDB taxonomy): Bacteria > Pseudomonadota > Gammaproteobacteria > Burkholderiales > Burkholderiaceae_C > Rhodoferax. Next base: position 10,641 of record CAIMBE010000154.1, read on the forward strand.
GAACTCGGCGCGCACGTAATCGGACAAGCCGATCCAGCCGAACATCGACAGGAGGACCAGCAGCAGCAACAGCGAGGGCTCGAAGATCGAGGCGACGATGATCAGGAGGTAGAGTTCGGGCACGGCACCCCAGACCTCGATCAGCCGCTGCACCGTGAGGTCGATTCGACCGCCAAAATAGCCCTGCACTGCGCCCATCACAATGCCAATCAGGGTGCCGGCGAAGGTGAGCGCAATGGCGAACCAGATGCTGACCCGAAAGCCATAGAGCAGGCGAGCCAGCATATCCCGCCCGAACCTGTCAGTGCCGAGCCAATTGGCAGCCGATGGCGATGCGGGCGGGGGGCGTTTTGTGAAATAGTCGCTGGAGGTGGCGGAATGGGGATTGAGGGTCTCAAACTTCCAGTTCCCCGCTTTATCGAAAAGCCCGACAACAAAAGGATCCTTCCAGTCGACGGGGGTGGCGAAGTCACCGCCAAGTTCGAGGTCGGTCGGGTTGCGGATAGCCGGAAAGTAGGTCTTGCCGCTGATCTGGGCAATGAAGGGACGGTCGTTGCTGATCAGTTCACCGAAAGTTGCCACCACAAGGAGCACCGAGAACAACCAGAGCGACAGATAGCCGAGCCGGTGCCGCTTGAAGCGCTGCCAGGCGCGCTGGGTCGGTGACCTTGCGGCGTCCATGGGCAATGGTTGTGCGGCCGCCATGCTTGGGTGGTCCGCAGCCAGGTCGCCGTGTTGCTGCGCGTTCATCGCGACACCGCCTCGAATTGCACGCGCGGGTCGACCACCACATACAGGAAATCTGAGACGAGCTTGACGAACAGGCCAATCAGGGTGAACACGTACAGCGAGCCGAGCACGACCGCGTAGTCGCGCCGGATCACCGCCTCATAACCCAGCAGGCCCAGGCCATCGAGTGAGAACAGGGTCTCTATCAAAACCGAGCCGGCAAAAAAAGCGCCCACAAAGGCCGAGGGGAAACCGGTGACCAGCGGAATCAGCGCATTGCGAAAGATGTGCTTGTAGAGAACCTGGCGCTGGCTGAGCCCCTTGGCGCGCGCCACCAGCACATACTGTTTGCGGATCTCCTCGACAAAGGTGTTCTTGGTCAGCAGGGTCGTGACGGCAAAGCTGCCGATCATCAGGCTGAACAGTGGTAGCGTCAGGTGCCAGAAATAGTCGACGATGCGGCCTGGCCATGACAACTCGGCCCAGTTGTCGGAACTCAGTCCGCGCAGCGGAAACCAGTCCAGAAAACTGCCGCCGGCAAACAGCACGATCAGGAGCACGCCCAGAACGAATCCTGGAATCGCAAAACCGATCAGGACCAGCGTGGTGGTCAGGGTGTCGAACGCGCTGCCGTCGCGCACCGCCTTGGCCACGCCCAGCGGGATCGATATCAGGTACGAGACCAGGAAGGTCCACAGGCCCAGGCTGATCGAGACCGGCAACTTCTCCTTGATGAGGGACCAGACGTCCTTGTTCTGCATGAAGCTGCGACCCAGATCGAAGCGCGCAAAATTGCCCAGCATCTCCACATAGCGCACATGCGCGGGTTTGTCGAAGCCGTAGAGCTTCTTCAGCTCCTCGATCTGCTTCTTGTCGATGTCCCGACTGGCTTTATAGGCGCTGCCCTCGCCGCCCTTTTGCGAGGCGCGCGCTTCGGCCAGCACCTGCTCGACCGGACCGCCGGGCACGAACTGGATGACGATGAATGTCACGGTCAGGACGCCCAGAAGGGTCGGCACCATGAGCAACAGGCGTTTGAAAAAATACGTCAACATAGTGTCAATGCGGGTTTAGCGTGCTTTCGCGTCCTTGATCCACCAGGTCCATAGCGGCCAGGGGGCCGAACTGGACGAGGGATACGAGTCGGCGACAAAATACCTGGCTTGAACCGCCGGGATGCCGAAGCGGTTCCAGTACGAGACTTGCTCATCGCTGACGTAGACCTGCGGGATTTGCCAAAAGTTCCACATCACCACGCGGTCCAGCGCCCGCGTTGCCGCGCGCAGTTCCTCCATCGTGGTGGCGGAACCGATGGCATCGATCAGACGATCCACGGCCTCGCTTTGCACGCCGCGAAAATTGCTGTTGCCGGGCTCGGTGGCCGATTTGCTGCCATAGCTGGACGCCAGATCCGCAGCGCTGGGCAGCGTGAAGTCTCCCTCCACGATGACGATCAGGTCGAAGTCATATTGCTCGAGCCGGCGTCGATAGAGGGCAAAATCAACGATGCGCTCCTTCATGCTGATGCCCAGTTTTTCGAGGTTGCGCTGGAAGTCGATCATGCGGCCTGGCGATCCAGGCTCGAGGTACTCGAATTCGAAAGCATCACCCTTGGCGTTGCGCAACTTGCCGTCGGGGGCGGCTTTCCATCCCGCCTGCGCCAGCAGGTCGCGCGCCTGGCGCAGGTGCTCGCGCAGCGCGTTCGGGCCCGACAGGTTGTCCGGCGGCACAAAGGGCGTCCCGAACACGCGCTTGGGCAACTGGGCGCGGAAGGGTTCGAGCAGTTTCATTTCATTAGCGGAAGGGGCTCCGCTGGCCGCGAACTCGGAATTGTTGAAGACGCTGTAGCTGTGGTTGAAGGTCCGGTACTGGTTGTAGCGATCGAAGTCCCAGGCCAGCAGCAGGGCTTCGCGCACCCGGATGTCCTGAAAAATCGGGCGCCGCTGATTGAGGTGCATCGACTGCAGGCCCTGTCCGGTCGCAGTTTTGAAGGCCTGCTTGACGATGCGCCCGTCGCGCCACTTGGGTCCTTGATGTTTGCGGATCCAGGAACTGGCGCGGTACTCCTTGAAGATGTCGAATTCTCCGGCCTTGAAGGCCTCCCAGGCAACCGCATCGTCGTTGTACATTCGGTAGCGGACGCGATCAAAGTTGAAGTGCCCGCGGCGCGTCGGGATGTCGCGGCCCCAGTAGTCCGGGTTGCGCTTGAACTCGATGCGGCTGGGCAGATCGAAACGATCAATCAGATAGGGGCCGGACGTGACAGGCGGGTCGAGAACGACCTCATCAAATTTCTTGCCCGCGCCCCAGCGGCGCGAAAACACATTGAGCGTACCCGCGGAAAAAACGGCATCCACCGTGCGTGTCTTGAGCTCGATGCGCACCGTTCGCTGGTCAACCACGACCGCCTTGGCCAGGTCTGCGTAGGCAAGCTGTGTGGCTGGCGAGGCTTCCTTGCTCTTGACCCGATCGAGGGAGTAGACGACGTCCTCAGGTGTCACTGGTTCGCCATTATTGAAGCGCGCCTTGGGGTGCAGTCGAAACGACACCGCGGAGAGGTCGGGGGCGACGAAGATTTCTTCGGCCAGCACACCGTACATGGCTTGTGGTTCGTCCATCGACAACATCGCGAGAGGCTCGAACATGAACATCGCGACACCGGCGGGCGAACTGCCTTTGGTGGTAAACGGATTGAACTTGTCAAAGCTTGAGCGGCGGTCAGGATTGCGCAGATTGAGCGTGCCGCCCTTGGGCGCATCAGGATTGACGTACTCGAAATGCTGGAAATTGCGCGGGTACTTTGGCGGCGCATAGGCTGAAATGGCATGTTCCCAGCGCCCGGTCTGGATCGGCGCCACGCTTGGCGATGCGGCTGGCGCGCCGGACACAGGCGTTGGGACAGCGACACCGGCAGCATGAGAACTGCACAGGAGCAGCCCCAGCGCGGTTGACAAAATAAGGCGAAACATGCCGTTCTTGTTGCCGGCACTGGTTTTAAGCATGGCGCCTATGGTAATCGATGGCCAGGCCGCGCCGGCCTCAACGGCTCGGATCCGGGAAGATCATGCCGTGCAGGCCGCGCTTGCGCTCAAACGGCTTCCACTGTCCTTCGGGCTGTGACAGCCGGTCTGCCACCGCCCACCAGGTGCTAGGGTTCAGCCCCAGGCCGATGTGGCTCGCAATGACTTCCAGGTTTTCCGTCAGCGGGTTGCTTCGGCTGGGCTCCTGGATGCTGGCCGGCCACGCCACCACGCCGTCGCTACGGGAGAAGATCGAGGTCGTCGGCACCGGGGGCGCGGCCGGCAGATCGAACTGCGCGACCTCGGCGTGGATATCGCGCCCGCTCGTGAGTTCATACAGGCGCCAGGCGTTGGTGCTGTGATGCGAGCCCGCAAAGGGCGTGCCCATGGTGATCACGCTGCGCACACAGTTCGGCAATTCCTTGGCCAACTCCCGGGCGTAGACGCCGCCCAGGCTCCAGCCGATCAGGCTGACCTTGCGTCGCGTGACCCTGAACGTGTCGAGGACTTGCTGCTTGGCGGCCTGCAGCACACCGGCGCGCGGGCCGAAGTTGAACCCCTGGTTCCAGCCCGACACGTCATGGCCGAGACTTTCCAGAAAGCCGCGTATGGGCAGTGTCGAGCCGTCGCTGGCCGAGAGGCCGGGAAAGATGATCACCGAATGGCCGTCGCCGACTGCCGCGCGGCGCAGGAAGGGCCATGCGGGTAGGACCGAACCGAGTTCCCAGAGCGCTCGAAACTCCATCGCAATCAGCCAGGGGCTTGGCGCCGGGTGATGACTGTGCGTGTCGGGTCCTGTTGTAGTCGCCATGCTTTACACGATCTCAGGCGCTCGCCTGCTTGAGTTGCTCCAGGCTTCAGTTTAACGTGGGCCTTTCCAACCCGGACGGACTCTACATCGGCGTCGTCCTGAACGGACTGCGCTGACCGAGCTCGTCGAGGTACTGGCCGATGCCCTGGCCCTCGCGCTCCAGGAATCGATCGACGGCTGCCGCAAACGCCGGCTCGGCCAGCCAGTGGGCGCTGCTGGTCTTGACTGGCAGCAGGGCGCGCGCCATCTTGTGTTCGCCCTGGGCGCCGCCCTCGAAGCGCTGGTAGCCGTGCGCGATGCACCATTGCAGCGGCTGGTAGTAGCAGGCCTCGAAGTGCAGGCAGTCGACGCGCTCCAGGGCGCCCCAGTAGCGTCCATAGGCAATGCAGCCGTTGTGGACGGCGATCAGGCTGACGGCGATCGGCCGGCCTTCGCGCTCGGCAACAAACAGCAGCCAGTTCTCCGGCATGGTGCGCGCCATCGCATGAAAGAAATCTCGGCTCAGATACGGTGCGTTGCCATGCTCCAGGTAGGTGCGTTGGTAGCAGCGGTAAAAAAAATTCCAGTCCAGCTCCGTGATCTCGCTGCCGAATGAAGATCGGAAGGTGACGCCGGCCTGGGCCACCTTGCGCCGCTCCTGCCGGATCTTCTTGCGCTTGTCCTGCGACAGCGAGGCCAGAAAGTCATCGAAGTCGGCATAGGCCGGCTGGGCGTTGCTCCAGTGGAATTGCACGGTGTGGCGCAGCATCAGACCGGCTGCCTGGCAGGCCGCCCGGTCGTCCGCGCTGCCAAAGAGCAGGTGCAGGGACGAGAGTTGCCCGGCTTTGCACCACTGGATCAGGGCCTTGACCAGAAGCTCCCGCTCGGCGGCGCCGCGCGCCAGCAGGCGCGCTCCGGGCACGGGCGTGAACGGCACCGCCACCAGTGCCTTCGGATAGTAGGGCAGGCCGTGCTGCGCATAGGCGCTGGCCCAGGCGTGGTCGAACACATACTCGCCATAGGAGTGGGACTTCAGATAGAGGGCGCAGGCCGCCACCATCGCATGGTCTTTTTCGAGGATCATGAAACGCGCGGTCCAGCCGGTCTGCGGCGTCGCGCTGGCGCTGTGGTGCAGCGCCGCCAGGTACTCGAATCGCATGAAGGGGGTCGGCTCGGCCTGCAAGGCCAGCAACTCATTCCAGGCGGCAGCGTCGACGTCGCCCGGCGAATGCACGACCCGGATGACATAATCGTTCGTCTCACGCTTCACTGGCATACCCATTCTTTCATTTCGACGGTACATGACACTCAAAATCTGCGTTGCCCAGCTTAACTTCGTGGTGGGCGATTTGCCCGGCAATTCGCAAAAGATCATCGATGTCGCGCGCTCAGCTTACGCCGACGGCGTGCGGCTGCTGCTGACGCCGGAACTCTCCATCTGCGGCTACGCGGCGGAAGACCTGTTTCTGCGGCCGGCCTTTATCGCGGCCTGTGATGATGCCGTGAAAATGGTGGCCCGGGAGTTGGCGGGGTTAAGTGATATGACCGTCGTCGTCGGACATCCGAGCGGGGGTGACAGCCGGACCCGTTCCGTGGCGATACAAAATCGCCACAATGCGGCCAGCGTTCTGCGCGGGGGCGTCGTGCTCGCGACCTATGCCAAGCGGGAACTGCCGAATTACCAGGTCTTTGACGAACGGCGCTATTTCACGCCGGGCAAGGAGGTCTGCGTGTTCGAGGCCGGTGCGGCGGATCACAAAGTCAGGGTGGGCCTGCTGATTTGCGAGGACGCCTGGTTCGAGCAACCGGCGCGCCAGACCCGCGACGCCGGGGCCGAGGTGCTGGCGGTGATCAATGCCTCGCCGTTTCACATCGGCAAGGGCAACGAGCGCGAACAGATGATGCGCGAGCGGGTGGCGGCCTGTGGTTTGCCGCTGGTCTACGGGCATTTGGTTGGTGGCCAGGATGAGGTGGTGTTCGAGGGGCATTCGTTCGCACTCAATGCCGATGGGGCGGTGGCGAGCCGGGCGCCCAGTTTTGTCGAGGACCGCTTTGTCGTCCAGGCCACGCGGGTGCAGGCATGCGTGCATTTGACCGGGCCGGTTGCGCCGGAGCGCTCGACCGAGGCCGACCTGTGGGATGCGTTGGTGCTGGGAGTGCGCGACTACATCGGCAAGAACGGATTTCCGGGCGTGATTCTGGGTCTCTCGGGCGGCATTGACTCGGCGCTGGTGCTTGCGGTGGCGGTCGATGCACTGGGACGGGAGCGGGTGCGCAGCGTCATGATGCCCTCGCCCTACACCGCCGACATCAGCTGGATCGATGCGCGCGAGATGGCGCAACGGCTGGGCGTGCGCTACGACGAAATTTCCATCGTGCCCGAATTCGAGGCCTTCAAGGCTTCGCTGGCCGGCGAATTCAGGGGCCTGCCCGAGGACGCCACCGAGGAGAACATCCAGGCCCGCATCCGCGGCACGCTGCTGATGGCGCTGTCCAACAAGTTCGGCACGATTGTGCTGACCACCGGCAACAAATCCGAGATGGCAACCGGTTACTGCACGCTCTATGGCGATATGGCCGGCGGCTTTGCGGTGATCAAGGATCTCGCCAAGACCACCGTCTTTCGGTTGGCGCGCTGGCGCAACGCGAACGATCCCTACGGCAGCGGCAGCGCGCCGATTCCGCTGCGCATCATCACGCGGCCGCCGAGCGCCGAACTGCGCCCGAACCAGACCGATCAGGACAGCTTGCCCGCCTACGAGGTGCTCGATGCCATCCTGGAGCGCTATATGGAGAACGACCAGAGCATCGAGGACATTGTGGCCGCAGGTTTTGCCCGCGCCGATGTCGAGAGGGTGACGCGCCTGATCAAGATCAACGAATACAAGCGCCGCCAGTCACCCGTGGGGATTCGCGTCACCCATCGCAGCTTTGGCAAGGATTGGCGGTATCCTATAACCAGCCGATTTTGGGCATAAACCAACTGACCAGGAGAACAGATGAAACAGATCACCGCCATCATCAAGCCTTTCAAACTCGAAGAGGTGCGCGAAGCGCTGGCAGAGTGCGGCGTCACCGGTTTGACGGTCACCGAGGTCAAGGGTTTTGGACGCCAGAAGGGCCATACCGAACTTTACCGGGGCGCCGAGTATGTGGTGGATTTCCTGCCCAAGGTGAAGGTTGAAGTGGTGGTCAAGAGCGTTGACGTCGATCGCTGCGTGGATGCCATCGTCAAGGCCGCGCACACCGGCAAGATCGGCGATGGCAAGATCTTTGTGACCAGCGTCGAGCGCGTGGTGCGCATCCGCACCGGCGAACAGGACGAGTCGGCGGTCTAGATCTGGTCCAGGCGGGCCGTGTGCGACAGGCCGGCTGCCTGCACCAGTTGCGCAAGCAGGCGCGGCGCGTTCGTGTCGCGGCGGATCAGGTCCATCTGCCAGCCTCCCATGAACTGCTCATCGACCGCGCCGGCCAGAAAATCGAGCAGCTTGTCGTAGTAGCCGGCGGCGTTGAGGAAGCCGATCGGCTTGTCGTGGTAGCCGAGCTGGCGCCAGGTCCAGACCTCAAACAGTTCTTCGAGCGTCCCGATGCCGCCGGGCAAGGCCAGAAAGGCGTCGGCGCGCTCGGCCATCATGCGTTTGCGGTCGTGCATGCTGTCGACAATGTGCAGTTCGGTGCAACCCAGGTGCGCCAATTCCTTGTCCACCAGGGCTTTTGGAATGACGCCCACCACCCGCGCGCCAGAGGCCAGGGCAGCGTCCGCCACGACGCCCATGAGGCCGCTCTTGCCGCCACCGTAGACCAGTTGCCCGCCTTGTTGCCCGATCCAGCGGCCCACCTCCAGGGCGGCGCTCGTGAAACGCGCATCCAGACCCGGTCGCGAACCGCAATAAACGCAGACGCTGAATGCTGGTGGCATGAGTTCTATTCCTTGTTGACCGGCGTTGATACCAGGCGCGTGCCGGCGAGCGCATCGTGCCAGAACTGTCGCTGCGGGTGGAACTGGCTCAACATCGCCCACACCGCCACCCAACCGACGAAGACGGCTGCCGACTCAGGGCCCGACAACTGAAACGGAGCCATCGCGGCCAGCGCCGGCAGGAACCAGAGCCAGCATAGCAGGTAGCGCAGCAAGGCGCGCCACTGCGTGAGCGGCTGGCCTGCGCGATCGACGACGCCGATGTGCCAGGTTTTCATGGCCAGGGTTTGTCCCCTGGACCAGAGCCAGACGAAATAAATGCCAAAGATGACGAAAAGAAAAGCCTGCAATGCGTGGCGATTGTCCATCGCGTTGCGGGTCTGGCTCAGTGCGCCGAACAGGTAGCCGGCAATGAAGACCACGCCGAACATCAGCATGCCCTCGTACAGCCAGCAAGCCATGCGGCGCGCCAGACCGGGAGTTGCCAGCGCGGAGTTCATCGGGGCAACGCCGGCGCCGTTCAATTCTTCTGGGTCGAAGCCGACGCGGATGCCGCTTGCGCGCTCGGCAGCAGGGTTTGGTGAGTCAGCGCATGGCTGGCGCTTGGCATCTTGGGCGTCGCCTTGGCGGAACTTGACCGTGTTACCGGCACCACGGCCAGTTTCTGCGGCGGAACCGGCTTGGCGGCGGCCGCGGCACCGACCGGCTTGGGCACGCCAGACTTGGCAAGTTTTTGTTTTTCCTCGGGGCTGAGTTCCTGATAAGCCTTCCAGGTCTCGGCTTTCTGGCTGGGCGTGAGTTGCTTTGACTGAGCGAAATTCAAGCGCGCCTGGGCCCTCTGCTGCTGGCTCAGGGACACCCATTCCGACATCCGGCTGTGCAGCTTTTCCTGCTCCGCCGGCGCGAGCGTTGGATAGCTCGAGGCGATGGCAAGCCACTTGCTCTTTTGAGTCTCGCGCATGGAATTCCACCGGGCGGCGAGCGGTTTGAGCGACATCTGCTGCACCGGAGTCAGGTCTTGCCAGGCCGGTTTGGACGAGATCGTGGAAGCACCCGTCTTCTTTGTGGTAACGCTGCCAGCGGACGCCTTGGCGACCGCTGGCGCCGCCACGGGTGCTGTGGCCGCGACCTGCGCCAGCGCGCGGGGCGCCGCCGCACCCAAGGCCAGCAGAAGCGAAAGTGCGCCTGCACCGGCCAGCACGGCGGTCGTCAATGACCGCCTGGCCTGATTGCTGCAGCGCAGGAACGCAGTCATGGCCAGACTGTCAATCTTGTGCCGACCTGATCTTGAGGAATTGTGTGAAGCCGGGGTCGGTATAAGCGGCCGGGGGCAGGTCGTCGGTCAGCAAAGCAGCGTCAATTTCGGCGATTTCACTGGCGCGCCTGTCGTTTTGGATGACGCTGATGGCGATCAGGCCCAGAATCAGGAGCAGCAGGGGAATCACGGTCGCGACACGATCCCACCAGTTGAGGTCCTCGGTCCCGAAGGTGAGCGTGCCCGCGCCGCCGCTTTGCGACACGCTGCTGGCGGTCCTTGCGCCGACCTTGCGTTTGCCCAGCGCCTGCATCCGGGCCGCGCGCAAGCGCTCCGAAATCTCGTAGGGGAGGTCGTCGGCAGCGTCAGAAAGGCGCGCCGTCACACGCAAACCGAAACGGTCCTGCGCCAACTGGTTTTGATAAAGATGTGAATTGGTCATGTTTTTATTCCCTTTGCCCGCAAGGCTTTGCCAAGGGCCTGGACCGCCCTCGAACAGTGCGTTTTGACACTGCCCTCCGAGCAACCCATGGCCGCAGCAGTCTCTGCCACGTCCATCTCTTCCCAGTAACGCATGAGGAATGCTTCCCGTTGACGCCCTGGCAATTGTTGGATCTCGATCTCGATCGCACGCAAGGTTTGTGCCCGTTGTGCCGAGGTTTCCGGACTTTCTGCAAAGTCTGATTCGCTTTGGACGTTCAAAGTTCCCAGAAGATCGAACTCGCCGTCTTCCCCCTCGGAATCAAAATCGCTGAGGTTGGAAAACAGGATGTTTCTGGTCTTTTGACGCCTGAACCAGTCCAGCGTGCAATTGGACAGGATCCGCTGGAACAGCATCGGCAACTCGGCGGCCGGCTTCTCGCCGTAGTGCTCGGCAAGCTTCATCATGCTGTCCTGCACAATGTCCAGTGCCGATTCCTCATTGCGCACGTGGTAGACCGAGCGCTTGAAAGCGCGTCTTTCAACGCTCTTCAAAAAGTCGGAAAGTTCTTGTTCGGTTGCCAAGCGACAGCGGCCTTCATGCGGCGGTGAGGTTTTTTCGCGATTTCACGGTCTTGATTATGGCATTGGGGCTCGATCGGTCGGTTGCCTGGAAAGCCACCATTTCAAGCAGTGCCATAATATGCGCTGCAATTCAAAAGGCAAACGGGTCACGGTCCGGCGCACGAATCACTGCGCTCATGGCTTTGGCTTTAAGTTCCGACGCGACTCCACAAGTGTTTGCGAAGGGGTACCCAAGGTTTTTCGTCAGAGAAATTCACAAAGGTTGATCATGAAAATTTCAAAAGCAGAAATCATTCCGGCTGCGTCGGCAGCGAGCCCCGCCAAGACAGCGTCCGCCACTTCCCCTGGCGAGCACGATCTGCGCGGCGCCGAAATACTGGTCAAAGCCCTGCAGGCCGAAGGCGTCAGATACGTCTGGGGCTACCCCGGCGGCGCGGTCCTGCACATCTATGATGCTTTCTACAAGCAGGATACGATCCAGCACATTCTGGTGCGCCATGAGCAGGCCGCAGTGCACGCGGCCGATGGTTACGCCCGCGCCACCGGCGATGTCGGTGTCGCCCTCGTCACCTCGGGCCCGGGTGTCACCAACGCCGTGACCGGCATCGCCACCGCCTACATGGACAGCATTCCGATGGTGATCGTGACCGGGCAGGTGCCAACCCATGCGATCGGGCTCGACGCGTTCCAGGAATGCGACGCCGTCGGCATCACGCGACCGGTCGTGAAGCACAACTTTCTGGTCAAGGACACGCGCGATCTGGCCGAAACCATGAAGAAGGCATTCCACATTGCCCGCAGCGGGCGCCCCGGACCGGTCGTGGTTGACATTCCCAAGGACGTTTCGTTCAGGAAAGTGCCTTACACGGGTTACCCGGCCAGCGTGGAAATGCGCTCCTACAACCCGGTTCGAAAGGGTCACGGCGGCCAGATCCGCAAGGCGCTGCAACTGCTGCTGGCGGCCAAGCGGCCCTATATCTACACTGGCGGCGGCGTGATCCTGAGCAATGCATCGGCCGAACTGCGCACCCTGGTCGACATGCTGGGCTATCCCTGCACCAACACCCTGATGGGTCTGGGTGCCTACCCGGCCAGCGACCGCAAGTTTCTCGGCATGCTGGGCATGCACGGGACGGTCGAAGCCAACAACGCGATGCAGAACTGCGATGTGCTGCTGGCGGTGGGCGCGCGTTTCGACGACCGCGTGATCGGCAACCCGAAGCACTTCGCCCAGAACGAGCGCAAGATCATCCACATCGACATCGATCCGTCGAGCATTTCGAAACGCGTCCGGGTCGACATCCCGATCGTCGGCGACGTCAAGGAGGTGCTGACCGAGATGATCGCCATGATCAGGGAAGGGTCGATCAAACCGGATGCGCAGTCTCTGGCCGGCTGGTGGGAGACGATCGAGAACTGGCGCAAGCGCGACTGCCTCAAATACGATCCCGGCAGCAACGATGTGATCAAGCCGCAGTACGTGATCGAGACGATCTGGAACATGACGAAGGATGTCGACGCCTACATCACCTCCGATGTCGGGCAGCACCAGATGTGGGCAGCGCAGTACTACCGCTTCGACGAACCACGGCGATGGATAAATTCGGGCGGTCTCGGAACCATGGGCGTGGGCATTCCGTACGCCATGGGTATCAAGATGGCCAAACCCGACAGCGAGGTGTTCTGCATCACCGGCGACGGCTCGGTGCAGATGTGCATCCAGGAACTGTCGACCTGCCTGCAGTACAACACGCCGATCAAGATCGTGTCGCTCAACAACCGCTACCTTGGCATGGTTCGCCAGTGGCAGGAGGTCGAGTACGAGGGCCGCTACAGCCACAGCTACATGGACGCGCTGCCCAATTTCGTGAAGCTCGCCGAGGCCTACGGCCACGTCGGCATGCTGATCGAACGCGCGCAGGACGTCGAGCCGGCGCTGCGCGAAGCACGCAAGCTCAAGGATCGCACCGTCTTCATGGACTTCCGAACCGACCCGACCGAAAACGTGTTTCCGATGGTGAAGGCCGGCAACGGCATTACCGAGATGCTGCTCGGCTCGGAAGACCTTTAATTTTTTGACAAATCTATTGTCTGCCGAGTCCGGCGGTTACCGCCACCGGAGGAGGGCAGCGAAAAGAGGAATCGCATTTCATGAAACATATCATTGCAGTCTTGCTGGAAAACGAGCCCGGAGCGCTGTCGCGCGTGGTCGGCCTGTTCTCGGCGCGCGGCTATAACATCGAGTCCCTGACCGTGGCGCCGACCGAGGACGCGAGCCTGTCGCGCATGACCATTCAGACCAACGGCTCCGATGAGGTCATCGAGCAGATCACCAAGCACCTGAATCGCCTGATCGAGGTGGTCAAGGTGGTCGATCTGACCGAAGGCGCTTACACCGAGCGCGAACTGATGATGGTCAAGGTCCGAGCCGTCGGCAAGGAGCGCGAAGAGATGAAGCGCATGGCCGATATTTTTCGCGGCCGCATCATCGATGTGACCGAAAAAAGCTACACCATCGAGCTGACCGGCAACCAGGAAAAGAATGACGCGTTTCTGGAGGCGATCGAGCGCGGCGCCATCCTGGAGACCGTTCGTACCGGCCCCAGCGGCATCGGTCGTGGTGAGCGCATCCTGCGAGTTTGATTTTTTTACAACGGAGAATACGATGAAGGTTTATTACGACAAGGACTGTGATCTCAGTCTGATCAAGGGCAAGACCGTGGCGATCATTGGCTACGGCAGCCAGGGACACGCGCATGCCCAGAATCTCAACGACAGCGGCGTCAAGGTGGTGGTCGGACTGCGCAAGGGTGGCGCTTCCTGGGCCAAGGTTGAAAAAGCCGGCCTCCAGGTGGCCGAGGTCGGGGCGGCAGTCAAGGCAGCCGACGTTGTCATGATCCTGCTGCCCGACGAGCAGATCGGCGCCGTCTACAGCAATGACATCGAACCCAACATCAGGCAGGGCGCTTCGCTGGTGTTCGCGCATGGTTTCAACATCCACTACGGCCTGGTCAGCCCGCGCGCCGACCTGGACGTCTGGATGGTGGCGCCCAAGGCGCCCGGCCACACCGTGCGCGGCACCTATGTGCAGGGCGGCGGCGTGCCGCAACTGATCGCCATCCACCAGGACAAGTCGGGCCGCACGCGCGACCTGGCGCTGAGCTACGCGATGGCCAATGGCGGCGGCAAAGCCGGCATCATCGAAACCAGTTTCCGCGAAGAAACCGAGACCGATCTGTTTGGCGAGCAGGCGGTCCTGTGCGGCGGCACGGTGGAACTGATCAAGGCCGGGTTCGAGACCCTGACCGAGGCCGGCTATGCGCCCGAAATGGCCTACTTCGAGTGCCTGCATGAACTCAAGCTGATCGTGGACATGATTTATGAGGGCGGCATCGCCAACATGAACTACTCGATCTCCAACAATGCCGAGTATGGCGAGTACGTGACCGGACCCAAGATCATCACCGGCGCCACCAAGGACGCGATGCGCCAGTGCCTCAAGGACATCCAGAGCGGCGAGTACGCCAAGAGCTTCATCCTCGAGAACAAGGCCGGCGCGCCGACGCTGCTGAGCCGCCGCCGCCTGATGTCGGAGCATCAGATCGAGCAGGTGGGCGAGAAACTGCGCGGCATGATGCCCTGGATCAAGAAAAACAAGCTGGTGGACCAGACCCGCAATTAAGCGTTGCGGGCAGAAAGACAAGGGCCACTTCGGTGGCCTTTGTTACTATGGTGCGCTGGAGGGCAGATTTATGCATGACGGGAATGAAGCAGAGTTTGCGGATGGCGAGGGGGTGGTGGTCAAGAAACGCCGCAAGGGCATCTATGTGCTGCCCAATCTGTTCACGCTGGCGGCGCTTTTTGGCGGCTTTTACGCCGTCATCATGGCCATCAACGGCCGCTTTGATCTGGCCGCGGTGGGCATCTTTTGCGCCATGGTGCTCGACAGCCTGGATGGCCGCGTCGCGCGCATGACCAATACGCAAAGCGCCTTTGGCGAGCAGATGGACTCGCTCTCCGACATGGTTTCGTTTGGCGCTGCGCCGGCCATCATCTCGTACGTCTGGGCCTTGCAGGGCCTGGGGCGCTGGGGCTGGATTGCGGCCTTTGTCTACTGCGCGTGCGCGGCGCTGCGCCTGGCCCGCTTCAACGTCAACACGGCCGTGGTCGACAAGCGCTATTTCCAGGGTTTGCCGTCGCCGGCGGCCGCCGCTCTGGTGGCAGGGTTCGTCTGGGTCGTGACCGATCTTGGCATGAAGGGCCCGAGCGTCGCCTGGCCGACATTTGCCCTGGCGCTGTACGCGGGCCTGAGCATGGTGACCAACGTGCCGTTCTACAGCTTCAAGGACGTGCACATGAAGAAGAGCGTGCCCTTTGTTGTCATCGTGCTGATTGCGCTGGGCATCGCCGTCATCAACATCGACCCGCCGATCGTCATGTTCGGCATGTTTGTTGTCTATGGGCTCAGCGGCTACGTCATCTATGTCTGGCGCAAAGCAAAAGGCCAGCAGACCAGCGTCATCAGCACCTCGACCGACGAGCCCGACGAACGGGGCCTGCACAAGTGAAGGCCGAAAAAAACTTGTGGTACATTGACGGCATGAAACAGATATTGCTAGCGCTGCTGCTATCGCCTGACGGGCGGAGACGGTAGCGCGCGCTTACCCAAACCAAAAAGCCCGTATGCGTTTGCAGCGGGCTTTTTTCTTGAGCCTTACCGGAGAAACAAGATGAGCGACAAACTGATCATTTTCGACACCACCTTGCGCGATGGCGAGCAGTCGCCCGGCGCGTCGATGAACAAGGACGAGAAACTGCGCATTGCGCGCCAGTTGGAGCGTCTGAAGGTCGACGTCATTGAAGCCGGCTTTGCCGCCAGTTCCAACGGCGATTTCGAGGCCGTGCAGAGCATCGCAGGCGCCATCAAGGATTCCACCATCTGCTCGCTCTCTCGCGCCAATGACCGTGATATCTCGCGCGCCGCCGAAGCGCTGAAGGGCGCCAACAGCGCGCGCATCCACACCTTCATCGCCACCTCGGCTCTGCACATGGAGAAGAAACTTCGCATGACCCCCGAGGAAGTTTTTGAGCAGGCGCGGCTGTCGGTGCGCTTTGCGCGCAATCTGGTCGCCGATGTCGAGTTCAGCCCGGAAGACGGCTACCGCAGCGATGTTGATTTCCTGTGCCGCGTGCTGGAGGCCGTGATCAAGGAGGGTGCGACGACCATCAATGTGCCCGACACCGTGGGCTACGCAATACCCGAACTGTATGGCAAT
Organism: uncultured beta proteobacterium; assembly: GCA_903839085.1. Classification (GTDB taxonomy): domain Bacteria; phylum Pseudomonadota; class Gammaproteobacteria; order Burkholderiales; family Burkholderiaceae_C; genus Rhodoferax. The sequence continues at coordinate 26,635 of CAIMBE010000154.1, forward strand.
TTCATCAAGACCCTGCGCGAGCGGGTTCCCAATTCGGACAAGGCGGTCTGGTCGGTGCACTGCCATAACGATCTGGGCATGGCGGTCGCCAATTCTCTGGCCGGCGTAAAAATCGGCGGCGCGCGCCAGGTCGAATGCACGATCAACGGCCTGGGCGAGCGCGCCGGCAATTGCAGCCTCGAAGAAATTGTCATGGCCGTCAAGACCCGGCGCGACTATTTCGGGCTCGACCTCAACATCGACGCCAAACACATCCTGGCGGCCAGCCGCATGGTGAGCCAGACCACCGGCTTTGTGGTGCAGCCGAACAAGGCGGTCGTCGGCGCCAACGCCTTTGCGCACGCTTCGGGAATCCACCAGGACGGCGTCCTGAAGGCGCGCGACACCTACGAGATCATGCGCGCCGAGGACGTCGGCTGGACCACCAACAAGATCATCCTGGGCAAGCTCAGCGGCCGCAATGCCTTCAAGCAGCGCCTGCAGGAACTCGGCGTGCAGATGGAGAGCGAAGCCGACATCAACAGCGCCTTTGCCCGCTTCAAGGAGCTGGCCGACCGCAAGAGCGAGATCTTCGACGAGGACATCCTCGCCCTGGTGAGCGACGAGGGCGTGACGCACGATCACGAGCAATACCGCTTTGTCTCTCTATCGCAGCACAGCGAGACCGGCGAGCGCCCGCAGGCCAGCATTGTGTTCACGCTCGACGGCAAGGAAGTCAAGAGCAGTTCGGACGGCAACGGCCCGGTCGACGCCTCCCTGAAGGCGATCGAAGCGCAGGTTCATAGCGGCGCCGAGATGGTGCTTTACTCGGTCAACGCCATCAGCGGCTCGACCGAGAGCCAGGGCGAGGTGACGGTGCGGCTGCAAAACAGCGGTCGCGTGGTCAATGGCGTCGGCGCCGACCCCGATATCATCGTGGCCTCTGCCAAAGCCTACCTGAGCGCGCTCAACAAACTTCAGAGCAAGGCCGACAGCGTGGCTGCGCAAGGCTAGCGATCAAGGCCCTGCTTGCAGAAACTTCAATAAGAAAGTGTTGCAACCAATTGATCTTGTGCGGGTTTTGTGTTTAAACTCGCGCCTCGGGGAGTTCGCTCAAGGGATGTCCGAATGCCTTGCCCTCATCAAATTGTGATCGGGACTATTTTGCGCAGAATACTTGCTTGCCTTGGTTTGACCGTCCTGTCCTTTGCGCTCTGCGTGCCAGGGGCTGGGGCTACCGAGAGTAAAGACCCCGTTGCCAAGTCTTCCAGGACCGTCATCGCCAAACATAAAGTCGCCAGGAAACCGGTGGCGACCAGGCGCAAGGCCGTGCTGCGCGTTTCAACCGCGCCTTTGAAGCCCTCGTTCGGGCAGACTGCCGGTCTGCATCGTTCGCATGATGCGCTGGCCCTGAAGTCGAGCGTGGCGCTGGTCATCGATCAGGACACCAACGAGGTGCTCTTCAGCAAGAACGAGAAGGCGGTCCTGCCGATTGCCTCGCTGACCAAACTGATGACCGGTCTGGTGCTGAGCGAAGCGCGTCTGCCGATGGATGAGGAGATCACCATTTCCCAATCCGACGTTGACACCGAAAAAGGCAGCACCTCGCGCCTGCGCGTTGGCACCGTCCTGACGCGCGGCGAACTTCTGCATCTGGCACTGATGTCGAGCGAGAACCGCGCTGCCCACGCGCTGGGCCGGACCTACCCGGGCGGGTTGCCGGTCTTCGTCGGCCTGATGAATGACAAGGCGCGCCTGATCGGCATGAACGACACTAATTACGAGGAGCCGACCGGGCTTTCCAGCAAGAACCGGTCGAGTGCGCGCGACCTGGTCAAACTGGTCGGTGTCGCTTATGGCGACCCGACGCTGCGCGAACTGTCCACCTCACCCGAGCACCAGGTGGTGGTGGGCCACAGAACGCTTCAGTTCAAGAACACGAACCGGCTGGTCAAGAGCCCGGCTTGGGAGATCGGCTTGCAGAAGACCGGCTATATCGCGGAAGCGGGGCGCTGTCTTGTCATGCAGGCCAAAGTCGCCGGGCGCAAGCTGATCATGGTTTTTCTTGATTCCGCCGGCAAACTCACGCGCATCGCCGATGCCGAGCGGGTCCGGCGCTGGGTCGAATCCAGCCCCGCCGCCCTGTCGCGCACGTCACCGGTAGCCGGGTCTGCCGTGCCGCCCGCGATGGCAGCCCGGGTGTAGTGATCTTTTTCCTTTCCTGACTCACCCGAGCGAACGGACTTATCTACCGCGCAGCTTCGTCGCGGTGACCCAGGGTGCTTGAAATCTCGCGGGCGGTGGCCTGGAGTTTGGGCAGCCAGGCTTCCTCCAGGCGGCCGGCGGGCGCCGAGATCGACAGGCCGGCCACCAGGATACCCTGATCGTCGTAAATCCCCGCGGCCATGCAGCGCACACCGAGTTCAAGTTCTTCGTTGTCATGCGCAACGCCGTACTGTCGCACCTTGGACAACTCACGCTCGAGCGTCGTCAACTGCGTCAGACTGTTCTTGGTGTGACCGCTCAAGCCGGTCCGGGTCGCGTAGGCGCGAACCCGCTGCAGGTCGTCCGCCGCCAGAAACAGTTTGCCGACCGAAGTCAGGTGCAGCGGCGCGCGCCCACCGATCGCGCGCACCACCTGCATGCCCGAGCGCTCGCTGTAGGCGCGCTCGATGTAGACGATCTCGTCGCCCTGGCGCATGCTCAGGTTGACCGGCTGCTGGATCAGCTTGTGCAACTCGCGCATCGGCAGCAGAGCGGCGTCGCGCACATTGAGGCGACTCTTGACCAGGTTCCCCAGTTCGAGCAAGCGCATGCCAAGGCGGTAGCTGCCGGGCTGGGGATGTTCGACAAAGCGGCCGGTGGCAAGGTCGTTGAGCAGCCGGTGCGTGGTCGAGAGGTGCAGTCCCGATTTCTCGCTGATCTCCTTGAGCGAAATCGCCTCTTCGCGCGAGGCCAGCACATCGATCAGGGTGAACATGCGCTCTATCACCTGGACGGTGGGCGTGACGGGAAGGCTGGGATCTGTTTTTCGCATGGACGCTCCTGAACTGCTATGTCCGCATTTTATCTGGTGAAAAACAATCTCGGGGTTTATACCTTGTTGGCAACCTCGGCGCGCCACTGCCCGGCCTCCAGCAACTCGGCTGGACGGAATCTTGCCTTGTAGCTCATCTTCTGGCTTTCGCCGACCCAGTAGCCAAGGTAGAGGTAGGGTAGTTTGAGGACCCGAGCCTGCGAAATGTGCCACAGAATGCCATAGGTGCCGTAGCTGGCGCGAGGCTCGGGCTCGTAGAAGGTGTAGACGCATGATATGCCGTCATCGAGCAGGTCCAGTATCGAGACCATCCTGAGCGTGCCGGCTCTGCCATCGGCCCGTGTTTCGCGGAATTCGACCAGCCGCGAGTTGACCCGGCTTTGCAGCAGGAACTGGGTGTACTGGGTGATGCTGTCCTGGTCCATGCCACCGCCGGCGTGCCGGCCGTTCTGGTAGCGCTGATACAGGGCGTAGTGCTCGTCCATGAAGCAGAGCTCCAGCACCCGCGCCTGCAATCGCGCATGCGCGGCCCAGGCGCGGCGCTGGCTGCGATCGGGACGGAACTGATTCACCAGAACCCGTATCGGCAGGCAGGCCTGGCAACCGTCGCAATAGGGCCGGTAGGTGAACATGCCGCTGCGCCGGAAGCCCCGGCTGACCAGTTCCGAGTACGTGCTGTTGTTGATCAGGTGGCCCGGCGTCGCCACCTGGGAGCGGGCCTGCCGCTCGGGAAGATAGCTGCAGGCGTAAGGCGCCGTGGCGTAAAACTGCAGCGCCTGCAGCGGCAAATCCTTGAGGTGCGTCACGTCGTTGTCGGCTTCGGGTTGAGCAGTTCGTCCCAGTATAGGGGCTCGAAGTTCCAGCGTGACGTCGCCTGCAGCAGAGCCCTGGAAACTTGCAGGGCAAACGCATCGCGCGCCATCTCGCGCGCCCCGAGCGAGGCCAGGTGAGGCGTGTTTTGCTGGCAGTCGATCTGGCCGATGCCATGCTGGCGGCACAAGCAGACCAGCGCAGCCAGCGCGATTTTTGAGGCGTCTGCTTGCTGGCTGAACATCGATTCGCCAAACACGGCCTTGCCCAGCGCAATGCAGTAAAGCCCGCCGACAAGACGGCCCTGCATCCAGGTCTCGACGCTGTGGGCAAAGCCGGCGCGGTGCAGGGCGCGGTAGGCACCCACCATGTCGGGCACGATCCAGGTGCCGCTCTGGCCGGCGCGCGCACTGCCGGCACAGGCGCTGATGACCTGATCGAACGCCGAGTCGACGCGGATCTCGCAGTCTGGCGTCTTGCGGAATTTTCGCAGCGTCTTCCTGAACGAGGGATGCAGGCGAAAGTCCGCAACCCGCAGCACCATTCTGGGGTCCGGACTCCACCACAGGATCGGTTGCTCCCGGCTGAACCATGGAAAGATGCCCTGCGCGTAGGCACGGCACAGGGTGTCGACATCGAGCGCACCGCCAGCGGCCAGCAGGCCCGGCGCGGGGGAGCCCTGGCCCCAACTCTGGCTGACCGGAGGAAAGTCCTGACCCGGTTCGAGCCAGGGCAGGGGAGGCAGTGGCGAGGACATGCCCAAAATGTAATCGATGGCGATGCCAAACGCGGAGTTTCGCAGGGGGTAACAAAGCGGTCAGCCGCTACAATACCCGCATGTCGGGGCGTAGCGCAGCCTGGTAGCGCATCTGGTTTGGGACCAGAGGGTCGAAGGTTCGAATCCTTTCGCCCCGACCATGTCTTTTTCTGTCAATCTCTGCCCGTAGCTCAGTTGGATAGAGCAACAGCCTTCTAAGCTGTGGGTCGGGGGTTCAATCCCCTCCGGGCAGACCATCAAACAAAGAGTTTTTCGCTACAAAAAAAATAGCTATCGTTTGTGGGGCTACGCCGGGGTCAGGTCAGAAATGGTCTGACTCATTCTTGTGGCCGCTGGAAAACTCATCAACCCCAGAATGACCGGAAACAGCAGGACCGCGCCGAGGTAAGACGAAGCACTCCTGACAAACAGGTTGTCGCAAAAAGCAGGCGCGGGCAATCAGCGCCTGGGTTTGCGCTGCTCAGGCTGCAGCTGTGACACGAGCAGCGCATCGGCGGCGTCGGCGTCGAGGCCGCCGCCGTCCCCGGCGACCAGGGCCTGTTCATAATCGATCCAGCCGCGCACGCCGGTCTTGAGCGAGACCACGTTGGAAAATCCCATGAGCAACATCACGTCGGCTGCCAAGGCGGACCGTTTTCCGGTACGGCAGATCACCACAACCTCCTGTTCGCGCCCGGCGGCCAGGGCGGGCACGGTCTCGTCATAGTCCCATTCACACGATTGTTCCAGCACGCCGCGCGGTACGTTGATCGAGTGACGCAGGTGCAACAGGGCAAATTCGGCCGGCTCCCGGACATCGAGCAGAATCGGCTGCGCGCCTTCTCCCAGCATTCGGCTCAAATCCCATGGCATTATTTCATTCACGCGGGTGAGCGCGTCGGCCACCAGACTGTCGTAGTTTCGCATTATTGGACTCTGTTGATCGGCCGCCATCGACAGCCGCGCTGCCTGGCTTGCGTTGCAGACGCATGGCGCCTCGCTAACGACTCCCTGAACGCTCCCCGTTTGCCGACCTGGAAAACGGGGGGCCGCACAGGTCAGCTTGACATCTCGGTCAGGATGTTTTTCAGCCAGCTCGACGCATAGACAGCTTCTGTCTCCGACAGGTCGGGCGACACGCCGCCCGAGTTGGGAACCGCCACGATCTGGCCGTCCTTGACCGTATAAACCCCTGCCACGCTCACCGCCTCCTTGGCCGAGAGGTAACTGAAGCAGACGTTGACGGCGGACATGTCGATGATCTCCTTTCCGTTCATCAAGGCCACCACGTTGCTCGCGCAAACCTTGGCTTCCGAGTTGGCCGAGTGGGCAGACTTGGGCATGGCGCCCGCGATGCAGGCGTCGCCGATGACGTGGATGTTCTTCTGCAAGGTCGACTCAAAAGTCGTCCCGTTGACCGGGCACCATGCCTTGTCCGGGCCGACCAGCCCGGCCGCTGTGGCAATGCGGCTGGCGCGCTGCGGCGGTATGACGTTGACCACATCGCCCTTGACTTCTTCCATGCCCTCGATGAATACCGAGCGGTTCTTGACGTTGACCGCTGTGACCTTCTGAGCCGAACGATACTGGATGATGCCCTCATAGTGCTTCTTCCAGCCCTTGCGGAACAACCCTGCCTTGGAGGCGATGTCCGGGTTGGCATCGAGCACGATGATTTTGGACTTTGGCTTGTGCTGCTTTAGGTACATGGCGATCATGCTGGTGCGCTCATAGGGACCGGGGGGGCAGCGAAACGGCGCCAGGGGTACCGTCAGCACCACCGTGCCGCCATTGGGCATGTCTTCAAGCTGTTTGCGCAGCAGCACGCTCTGCGGACCGGCCTTCCATGCGTGGGGCATGGTCAGCGGCGTGCTTGCCAGATCGTAGTCATCGAGTTCTTCGGTTCGGAAATCAATGCCAGGCGACAACACCAGGCGGTCGTAGTCAATGGTGCCACCCGCTACCGTGACGGTCTTCTTGGCCGCATCAATCGCCGTGACCGTGTCGTAAATCATCTTGATGCCATGGTTGGCCGCCAGTTTGTCGTAACCGATGGTCAGGGCAGACAGGTCGGGCATCAAGCCGCCAATGTAGAGGTTGCTGAGCGGGCACGATATGAACTGTCGATTCGGCTCGATCAATACCACTTCGATCGACTTGTCCTGCATGCGGATGTATTTGGCTGCGATTGAGCCGCCAAAGCCACCGCCCACCACCACGACCCGGCGGCCGGCGCTCTTGTCCAGGCCCAGGCCGGTCGTGCCGCACCCGGCAAGGGTGGCGCCAACCCCGCCGACGCCCATCAATTTCAGAAAATTTCTGCGATCAGTTGTCATGTTCGTTCCTCTGTTATTTCACGCTGGCATAGAACTGCATCAGCGACTCAAGGTCAGCAGCCGACAGCCCCTTCACCACATCCGACATCTTTGTGGTCTTGCGCTTGCCCTCGACGTACAAGGCCATTTGCATCTGCAGATAGGGCAGCCACTGACTGGCTACCAGCGGTGCATCGTCCTCGTTTGTCTTGCCATTGTCAGGGTGACAGTTCTTGCATTTCGACTCGTGCAAAGCGGCGCCTTTGGCAATACGTTGCTGATCCAGCGCTTGTTGCGGCACGTGCATTTTTTGCCGCGCAAAGAAATCGCCCATGGCTGCAAAATCAGCATCGGTATAGCCCTTGGCCAATCGACCCATGACGGTCGAGGGGCGCTCGCCGCTCTTGAAATTCTTCATGGCCTCGACGATGGCCTGTTTGGATTGGCCCGCCAGGCTTGGCATCGCGGGGCCGGCGCTGGCTCCAAATGTGCCGTGGCAAGCGCCACAGGAGTCGGCCAACATCGCGGCATTCGGCGGCAGCGCGGCGGCACTTGCCGAAAGCACCAAAGCACCTGCTGCCAACGCCCATTGACCGGTCCGCTGCATCCATCGTTTGTGTTCCATTGATGTCTCCTTCTGTTTAATTGTTTAAAACTGCCAACCTCAAATCTTTGTCGACTAGGCGCGCCAGACCTGGTATTTCATGGTCGCCACCGCACCGCCGATTATTCCGGACAGCGCAATAAAGGATCCGAGCGACAAGGTCGAGATGCCGGACAGGCCCTGGCCAATGGTGCAACCCATGGCGGTCACGCCGCCGAAGCCCATCAGCACGGCGCCCAGCAGTTGGGCGCGCAGGTCGTCGAAGGAGGCAAAGCCCTCGCCCTTCCAGCGAAACTTGCCCGATGCCAGGGCGTACATCCAGGATCCCAATCCGACGCCAACCGCAGTGGCCACGCCAAACGTCACCTTGAGCGATTTGTCGGTCCACAGCATCAGCAGTTCAAGGCTGTAAGCGGTCGGCGCAACAAAACTGAGGGCCTCCAGTGTTCGCGTATTGGTGGCGAAATAGACGGTTTCCAGAGTCTCCGGGTTTTCGCCGTAGCCGACGTGCCCGGTCAGGTACCAGGCTGCGACCACCAGAAGGCCCAGCACGACCGCGCCCAAGGCAGGCGTGACGTTGCCGCGAAAGCGCGCGTCCTTGAATATGAACAGCAGCAGTCCCAATCCGAGCGCACCGGTGCAGACCATGAGGGCAGCAGCGTTTGACAAGCCGGAAAGTTTGCTCAGCAGTGCCGGCACGCTCTGATTGGCCAAGCCCAGCGCAGACAGATCAAGGCTCAGCGGATCGAGGTAGGAGGCGCGCCACTGCGCAAACAGGCCCTTCATCGTCATGTAGGCCGAGATCGCGGTAATGATCAGCACGACCAGAGAGCGCAAATTGCCGCCGCCGACACGGATCAGATTCTTGTTGACGCAGCCGCCCGCCAGCGTCATGCCGATGCCAAACAGGGCGCCGCCCAGCAGCAGCGAAAACCAGGGCAGCACCGGTCGCTGATAGACTGATTTGGCCAAATCGACCAGGCCGAAGTAATGCAGGAAACTGCTCCCGATCAAGGCCACGGCAATGACCAGCAACCACTGGCGCATACGACCCCAGTGTTCCATGTTGACGACATCCGATATCGCACCCATGGTGCAGAAGTTGATCTTGTTGGCTACCGCGCCAAACACCAGGCCCAGGGCCAGGCCACCCAAAACCACCACGGTTGCCAGATTGATTGCGCCGTCCATACAAAATGCTCTGGTTTAGCCCTCGGTCGACAGTGGGGTAGCGCTGCCACATGTGTGCAAGCAACCCGGGCCAGCGGAGCAGCCTGCACGTGGCGATTCTTGAATGTGAGCAAACTGAGGTCTAGTATCCCAAGGGATGATTTTGAGTAACCCGTACGGGTAATAGGGTTTTCATAGATCAGAGTCCGGCCAAAATGGCTCAAAATCACAAAGTGTCCGAAGTCATTGCCGGACTTGGCGCCGCTTACTTATTTCATTGCAAGGAGACACGAACATGACGACACGTCGCGAGGCGATGAAGCACAGCGCTGTGGTAGCAGGTCTCCTGTGCGCAACAGGCTTGTTTCCGCAATACGCCGCAGCCGCATTCAACAAGAACGCGTTTGATGCCAAGAGCCTGGCCGACTCGCTCAAGGCCCTGGGTGTCGGTGCTCCCGTCGAGAGCACGGGTGTCAGCATCCAGGCGCCGGACATTGCCGAGAATGGCGCCGTCGTGCCGGTCGGAGCATCAAGCACGTTGGCCGGTGTCAAGCAAATCCTTTTCCTTGTTGAAAAGAACCCGACCGTTCTGATCGCGGTGTTCAATTTGAGCGACAGCGTGGACGCCGTCATCACGACCCGAACCAAGATGGCGGAGTCCTCCAATGTATACGCCGTCGCCGTCATGAATGACGGCAAGGTACTGTATGCCAAGAAGGAGGTCAAAGTGACGCTTGGCGGTTGTGGCGGTTAGCGGGTCGTAATCCCGACCGATGGTTTCTTCCGAATATCAGGAGACATAGACATGGCAGACCCGATGCGCATACGCGCCCAGGCCGCCGGTGGCAATGCCACGGTGCGTGTGCTGATGAGCCACGAAATGGAGACCGGCCAGCGCCGCGACGCGGCCGGCAAGGTTATTCCCGCATGGCACATCACCGAGGTCAGTGCCGCGCACAACGGCAAACCCGTGATGAGCGCTGAGTGGGGTACAGGGGTCGCCAAAAATCCGTTCCTGCAGTTCACCGTCAAGGGCGCCAAGGTCGGTGACAAGATCAGCATTGCCTGGAAAGACAACCGGGGCGACAGCCGCACCGACGAAGCCACGGTTGCCTGAATTGTTGGTTTCACAGATGGCGCGGCGGGGCCATTCTCCTGCGCCGGCGTTTGACTTCATAACAATGAGATGAGGTGCCCATGAGGACGACAACCCTGTTGATTGCGGCTGTTCTGACGGCCATGGCGGCAGCGCCTGTCGCGGCCCAGAAGTCAACCGCCGAGGGCATTGCCGAATACCGCGCGATGCTGGCTGACGGCAACCCCGCAGAATTGTTCGAAGCCAAGGGCGAAGAACTCTGGAAGCGCAAGCGCGGCCCCCGTAACGAAACCCTTGAAAAGTGTGATCTTGGCAAAGGCCCCGGTGTCGTCAAGGGTGCATTTGTGGAACTCCCGCGCTATTTTTCTGATACCAAGCGGGTGCAGGATATGGAGTCGCGTCTGTTGACCTGCATGGAAACCCTGCAGGGGTTCAATTCAGCCGAGATTGCAAAAACCCCTTTTGGCAAGGACGAACAGAACAGTCTGGCTGCGCTGGCGGCCTGGATATCGGCTGAATCAAGGGGCATGAAATTCAATCTGCCGCAGGACCATCCTCAAGAGAAGATCATGTTCGAGGTCGGCAAGCGCCTCTTCTTCACCCGAGGCGGTAGCCATGACTTTGCCTGCGCCTCCTGCCATGGCGTCGATGACAAGCGCATCCGGTTGCAGGAACTGCCGAATCTGACAAAGAACCCGGGTGCAGGCAACGGCTTTGGCGCCTGGCCCGCTTACCGGGTCTCCAATGGGCAGATGTGGAGCATGCAGCTGCGCTTGAATGACTGCTTGCGCCAGCAACGATTTCCTTATCCCCTGTTTGGCAGCGATGCGACCATTGCGCTCGGCGTCTACATGGGTGTGAACGGCAAGGGCGGCGAATCCATCGCCCCGGCGCTCAAGCGTTAAGGAATCAGCAGCATGAAGAAAGCCATCAATCACCTGGTGCCAGCGCTTGCCGTTTTTCTTGCCGGTTGTGCCGTTCTGCCGTCGGACGCGGAACTTGACAAACTGACCGCGGACATCATCAAGTCGTCTTTTCGCGACCAGGGGCAGGCCAGGATGGACCGTCTGGTTGCCGATGACGCGAACCGCGAGTGCAGCGCCGCAGATGTAGCGGGCAAACCGATCGATCCGAAAGTGGCCCAGGCGATCGAAGCCGCCAACCTGAAGACCATCAAGTGGCCGTCCGATGGCAAATTTCTGGGCGACTGGAGGGAAGGCGAGAAGATTGCCCAGAGCGGCGCCGGCATGACCTGGACTGACCAGGCCGGTTCGACCAATGGAGGCAACTGCTACAACTGCCACCAGATCGACCAGAAGGAGATTTCCTTTGGCACCATCGGACCGAGTCTGCACAACTACGGCAAGATTCGCGGCGTGACGACGGACCCGGGCAGTGTGGCGTCCAGGGCCATCGTTGAATACACCTGGGGCAAGATCTGGAACACCAGGGCTTACAACGCCTGCTCCAACATGCCCCGAGCCGGGCACAAGGGATTTCTGACCGAACAGCAGATCAGGCACTTGATGGCCCTGCTGCTGGACCCGGCTTCACCGGTGAATCAGTGAACCTCAGCAAGCGCGAATTCGTTCAGGTGCTGGGCGCCGGCACCATGGCCGGCATGGGCTTGGGCCGGTATGCCAGCGCGGATGCCGCCACCGCTGCGAACGCCCTGTACGACATCCCGCGCTTCGGCAACGTGTCGCTGTTGCACATGACCGACTGCCACGCGCAGCTCAAGCCGATTCACTTTCGCGAGCCCTCGGTCAACCTGGGACTCGGCAACATGAAGGGGCAGCTGCCGCATCTGGTCGGCGAGCACCTTCTGCGTGAGGCCAAGGTGCGCCCCAACACCGCGCAGGCCCACGCCCTGACCTGCCTTGACTTCGAGAAGGCAAGCCGGCGTTACGGCAAGGTTGGCGGCTTCGCACATCTGGCAACGCTGGTCAAGCGCATGAAGGCCAGCCGCCCGGGCGCCTTGCTGCTTGATGGTGGCGATACCTGGCAGGGTTCCGGCACGGCCTTGTGGACCAGGGGCCAGGACATGGTCGAGGCCTGCAAGTTGCTCGGCGTGGACGTCATGACAGGCCATTGGGAATTCACCCTGGGCATGGCGCGGGTGCTGGAGATCGTCGAGAAGGACTTCGCAGGCACGGTCGATTTCGTGGCGCAGAACGTCAAGACCAATGACTTTGGCGACCCGGTATTCAAGCCCTACGTGCTGCGCGAAATCAATGGCATACCCTGCGCCATCATCGGCCAGGCTTTTCCCTACACGCCGATCGCCAACCCGCGCTACATGGTCGCCGACTGGACCTTCGGCATCCAGGACGAGAACATGCAGAAGGTGGTGGACGAAGCGCGCGCCAAAGGCGCGCAACTGGTCGTCGTGCTGTCGCACAATGGCATGGACGTCGATCTGAAGATGGCCGGCCGCGTCAGCGGCATCGACGCCATCCTGGGCGGCCATACACATGACGGCATGCCGGTGGCGAAACTGGTCGCCAACGCGGGCGGCAAAACCATCGTCACGAACTCGGGCTCGAACGGCAAGTTCCTGGGCGTGCTGGACTTCGAGGTGAAGGACAAGCGCGTGGTGGATTTCCGCTACAAGCTGTTGCCGGTCTTTGCCAACATGCTGCCCGCTGATGCCGGGATGCAAGCGCTGATCGAACGCTTGCGCGCGCCCTATGCGGACAAGCTGAACGAGACGCTGGCCGTGACTGAAGGCACGCTCTACCGGCGCGGCAACTTCAACGGCACCGGAGACCAGTTGCTGCTCGACGCCCTGATGGAGGTGCAAGGCGCCGACCTCGCCTTTTCACCGGGCTTTCGCTGGGGCACGACGCTGCTGGCGGGCCAGGCCATCACGCGCGAATGGCTGATGGACATGACCGCCACCACCTACTCGTTCGCGACCCTGATGGAGATGAGCGGCGCGACCATCAAGGCCATTCTGGAAGACGTGGCGGACAACCTGTTCAACCCCGATCCCTACTACCAGCAAGGCGGCGACATGGTGCGCGTCGGCGGCCTGCAATACAGTTGCAACCCGTCTGCCGCCATGGGTAAACGCATCGACGACATGCGCCTGAATGGAGAGCTGTTACAAGCCGACAAGGCGTACAAGGTGGCGGGCTGGGCGCCGGTGGCCGAAGAAGCGCGCAACCAGGGTAACAAGCAGGTTTGGGAACTGGTAGAGGGCTGGCTCAAGTCGCGTGGCGGCAAGGTCTCGCCCCGGCGCCCGAACAGCCCGCAACTGCTGGGCGTTTTGCCGAACCCGGGCGTTGCGGCCGTCTGAGCCTGGCGGGCTCGGTCCGGATGCCGACGACGATCTATTTTTGCTGATGGAAGGTGAGGCACCATGAAGCACTCTGCGACACCCCGCCGCGATGCGCCAGGGCTTGGCCGCCGCGCTTGCCTGGCTGCAGTGGCCATGCTGGGCCTGCCCGGCATGGCGCGCGCTGCGCCCGTCACGCTGCCTGGCGCCCAGTCGCTGCGCGACGAATTGGCGCTGGCGCTGAGAAGCGGCAACCCGCTGGTGGTGCTGGTCAGCCTGGATGGCTGCCCCTTTTGCAAGGTAGCGCGCGAGCACTACCTCGGCCCGATGCGAGCGCAGGAGGACCTGCCGGTGGTGCAGATCGACATGCACAGCGCCGCCACTGTGCGGGACTTCAGGGGCGCGTTGCTCACGCACGAACAGCAGGTGCGCGCGTGGAAGATCGCGTTGGCGCCCACCGTGCTGTTCTTTGGGCGCGACGGGGCCGAGGTGGCACCGCGGCTGGCGGGCATCGGCTCACCTGACTATTACGGGGCCAAACTGGACCAGCGATTGGAGCAGGCCCGAGTTGCCATCAAGGCCAGTTGAGCAGTCAGGCCCTGCGCCCGCCGAAATACCCTGGTTTTACCCTGCCACACCCAGGCGCTGGCGCCAGCCCGGGAACAACTTGTCGGCGTCGCCCGGGAACGATTCGAAGGCACGGGCAAATTCCTTGTGCTCTTTGGCGTAGTCGATCGGGTCGGCGCCGGACTTCCAGCAATCGTAAGACTGGCGCAGGGAAATCGCGCCGGCGGCCGGACTGTCGAGGTGGCCGTAGGCGCCGCCACCCGCGGTATTGACCACGTTGCCGTGGCCCAGGTTCTGGAAGAAGCCGGGCAGGCGCAGCGCATTCATGCCACCCGAGATGATGGGGGTGGTGGGCTTCATGCCGTGCCATTTCTGGAAGTAGACCGGGCCCTGGCACTCGTCGCGCTCGATCATGTAGGCAATGGCACGGTCATCCCCTTCTCCTTCCATTTTTCCGTAGCCCATGGTGCCGACGTGAATGCCCGAGGCGCCCTGCAAGCGGCTCATTTTTGCCAGCACAAAAGCCGTGTAGCCGCGCTTGGCGCTCGGCGAGGTGATCATGCCGTGGCCGGCGCGGTGGTAGTGCAGGTATTGATTCGGGTACTGGCGTCGTGCCGTCGTCACCATGCCGGGGCCGCCGACAAAACCGTCGACCAGAAAAGCCAGTTTGTCGGCGTCCGGGCCGAAGGTCTCCAGGGCAAAGTCGGCGCGCGCACACATCTCGAAGTGGTCATCCGCGGTGATGTTCATGGAAAACAGCTTGGCCTGACCGGTTTCGTCCTGGGCGCGCTTCATGGCGTCATAGACCAGGGGAATGGTCTTCTTGATCGGTGCGAAGACCTGGTTGCCCTGCGGCTCGTCATTCTTGATGAAGTCACCGCCGAGCCAGAACTGATAGGCCGCGTGTGCGAAGGGTTCAGGGCGCAGGCCGAGTTTGGGCTTGATGATGGTGCCGGCAATGTAGCCACCGTCCTTCACCGGGCGGCCCAGAATGCGCCACAGGTCGGAGATGTCCTTGGCCGGGCCGTCGAACATCTGGATCACGCGCTGCGGCACGTAAAAGTCGATCATCTTGGCGTGCGCGATGTCGCCCATGCCCTGGTTGTTGCCGATCACCAGCGTCAGGAAAGACACCAGCATGAAGCGGCCATCGGTGACGTTGCGGTCGAACAGGTCCAGCGGATAGGCGATGCGCATGTCCTCGGACGCTTCGTCGATGTGATAGACCAGCGCATCCACACCCCGGGTGAAATCGTCAGTCGTGGAAACTTCGACGTTGGTGCCGGTCGATGACTCGGCCGCAAAGTGGGCGGCGGCCTCAAGGTAGGCTGTGCCGGACTTGGGCTTCATCCGGTAGGCCACCAGAATGTGCCTGCCCGCGCCAATGAGTTCGTCTTCCTTCAGGCTCAGGTCGGCGTAGCGCTTTGATTGGTCCATCTCGATCTCCGGTAAGTTGGGGGTGACAGGCGCAACTATAGGGAGCTTTGTTCATCAGGGATATTCAATAATATTTACAAAACGATCAGAAAAAAATGATGAACAAGGAGGGCCCTGCCGGACCGGAATCAGGCCCAGGATTCGATCAGGGGACCGCCCTGTTCGATCAGGAAACTCTTGAACGCCTTGGCCGCGGGTGAAAGGCGACTCTGTCGCAGGTGGGTCACGTACCAGTCGCCGACGATCGGCAGCCCGCTGATGTCGGCCATCGCCATGTGGCCGGCAGCCAGTTCGTGGCGCACCGTGCGCAGAGACAGAAAGCTCAGTCCCATGCCGGCCATCACCGCCTGCTTGATGGTTTCGTTGCTCGGCATCTCCATCGCCACCTTGATCGGGATCTCGTGCTGCGCAAACAGGCGCTCCATGGCGGCGCGCGTTCCCGAGCCTTGTTCGCGCACGACGAAGGCGCAGTCGCGCAGCAGTTCGAAGGCCGCATGCTTGCGGCGCGAGAGCGGGTGGTCGGGCGCGCACACGATGCCCATCGGGTTGCTGGCAAACGGCGTGGCCTCGCAGTCCAGATGCGTTGGTGCGCGACCCATGATGACCAGATCCGCTTCGTTGCGCGTCAGCATCGACAGGATGTTTTCGCGGTTGTCGATGTGCAGTTTGATCTCGATGCCGGGCAGTTGCTTGGCAAAGCGCACCAGCAGCATCGGTACAAAGTACTTGGCAGTGCTGACCACGGCGAGCTCAATATGGCCCTTCTTCAGGCCGACATGCTCGGCCATGCTGGCTTCGAGGTTCTTGAACTGGGCGAGTGCAGCGATGGCATGGGTCTGAAATTCCTCACCGGCCTGGGTCAGTTGGATATTGCGGCCGGACGGCTCCACCAGAGGCAAGCCGAAAGCCTCCTCCAACTGGCGCAGTTGCATGGAAACTGCGGGCTGCGTTACAAACAGCCGCGCAGCGGCCTTGGAGACCGACTTGTCCCGGGCGACTTCAATAAACGTCAAGATCTGCTTGAGGGTGTAGTTGCGCATGGTAAATCATTATCTAAAACTGATGCATTGAAGAATAAATGTAATTTGAGTTTATGTTTAATGCGAGCTAAAGTAAACCCGTACTGGCTTCTGAGCACTCTTTGCACACCCCTTACCGGAGATTTTCCATGCTGCGCGGGCTGATTTTTGATGTCGATGGCACTTTGGCCGATACCGAGTCGACGCACCGCGCGGCGTTCAACCAGGCTTTTGTCGAGTTCGGTCTTGACTGGCATTGGGACGATGCCCTGTACACGCAACTGCTCAACGTCACGGGCGGCAGGGAGCGCATCCTGCAGTACATGAAGACGGCCCAACCCGATTTGGGCAAGTTCGGCGTCATGGGCGTGCAAGCATCGGTCAAACGCCTGTTTGAGCTCAAGACCCAGGCCTATGTGCGAAGCGTCAACGACGGTGCGCTCGAATTGCGTCCGGGTGTCCTCAAGCTCATCCACGAGGCCCGGGCACAAGGCGTCCAATTGGCCATCGCCACCACGACCTCGCCGGTCAATGTCGCTGCCTTGCTGAGCCGCGCCATGGGTCCTGATTGGCGTCTGAGTTTCGCTGCCATCGGGGACGGCGCCAGCGCGCCGGTCAAGAAACCTGATCCGCAGGTCTATCTGCAAGTACTCGAAACGCTCGGACTGGCTTCAGCACAATGCCTGGCGCTGGAAGACTCCAGCACCGGCCTGCGCGCGGCCAGCGCCGCCGGGCTGGTCACACTGATCACGCCGACACGCTACACCGCGCACGACGACTTTCGTGCCGCCCTGCGCGTGGTCCCCGATTTGAGCCAGGTCGATCTTGCGCAGTTGAGGCTCTGGCATGCCCAGAGCCAGCAGGCAGCGAGCGTTGCCTGAGCCGAGCCAAACTTCGAAATTCTGAACATCACATCGCAACACAAAAGAACGCCGCGTCATGACCACTCGAAATTTATCCGCCCCGGTCCTTCGGCTGGCACCGAGCATCCTTTCGGCCGACTTTGCCCGTTTGGGTGAAGAAGTTCGCGCGATCCAGGCCGCGGGGGCTGATCTGGTTCACTTTGACGTGATGGACAACCACTACGTGCCCAATCTGACCATCGGCCCGCTGGTCTGCGAGGCGATTCGCCCGCACGTGACGATCCCGATTGACGTGCACCTGATGGTGGAGCCGGTTGATTCCCTGATCCCGCTGTTTGCCAAGGCGGGCGCCAACATCATCACCTTCCACCCCGAGGCCACCAAGCATGTGGACCGCACCCTGTCGCTGATTCGCGAGTTGGGTTGCAAGGCGGGCTTGGTGCTCAACCCCGCCAGTTCGGTCGAGTGGCTCGATCACGTGATGGACAGACTCGACATGGTCTTGCTCATGAGTGTGAATCCCGGCTTTGGCGGGCAGAAATTCATCCCTTCGACGCTGGCCAAACTGCGCGCCGTGCGCCAGCGCATCGAGACGCACCAGGCCCGTGGCGGGCAGCCGATCTGGCTGGAAGTCGATGGCGGCGTGAAGACCGACAACATTGGCGTCATCGTGGCCGCCGGCGCTGACACCTGCGTCGCCGGCAGCGCGGTGTTCGGCAGTCCCGACGCCGGCGGAGGCTACGCCACCGTGATGCGCGAGCTGCGCCGCCACGCAGCTGCATGTTGAACCGGTATCGTCATGGCGACCCTCCACCCTGTCATGGCGACCCTCCACCCTGTCATTGCGAACGAAGTGAAGCAATCCATGACTTCTGACTGCATGGACTGCCGCGCTACGCTCGCAGCGACGAAGTCCGCGCTCAAGGTCCGCGTGCGGTATCGCGCCGGATACGGGAAGCTCGCAATGACGGTTTCAAGCTGTTGATCCTTTTGAAAGAAGCAAGCCATGCTGTCAAATCACCGCACCACACTGACCCAGTTTCTGATCGAGGAGCGTCGCCGCTTTCCCCTGGCTGGCGGTGACTTCAACGCACTGATTCTCGACGTTGCCATTGCCTGCAAAACGATTGCACGCGCGGTGGCGTTTGGGGAACTCGGTGGCGTGACGGGCAACCACGCCGCCGAGGAAGGCGGCACGGTCAATGTGCAGGGCGAGGTGCAAAAAAAGCTCGATGTCATGTCCAACGCGGTCTTCATCCGGCGAACAGAGTGGGCCGGCAATCTGGCCGGCATCGCCTCCGAGGAGATGGACCTGCCTTACCAGATTCCACAGCCGCACCCGCGTGGGAAGTACCTGCTGGTGTTTGATCCGCTGGACGGCTCGAGCAACATCGATGTGAACATGACGGTGGGCAGCATCTTCTCGGTCCTGCGCTCGCCCAAAGATCTGGACAACATGCCGCGTGACCGGCAGCGCGACGTGGTTGAGGCCGACTTCCTCCAGTCGGGCTCGAAGCAGGTTGCCGCCGGCTACGCCCTGTACGGCCCCACCACCATGCTGGTGCTCACGGTGGGCACCGGCGTCAACGGTTTCACGCTCGACCCCAACCTGGGCGAATTCATGCTCACGCACCCGCTGATGCAGATCCCTGAGGACACCCAGGAGTTCGCCATCAACGCATCCAACAGCCGGTTCTGGGAAGCACCCATCAAGCGCTATGTGGACGAATGCCTGGCCGGCAAGACCGGACCCAGGGGCAAGGACTTCAATACCCGATGGATTGCCAGCATGGTGGCCGAGGCGCACCGCATCCTGATGCGCGGCGGCGTCTTTATGTACCCGCGCGACACCAAAGATGCCGGCAAGCCGGGACGTCTGCGCCTGCTGTACGAGGCCAACCCGGTGGGCATGATCATGGAGCAGGCCGGCGGCCGCGCCTCGACCGGCGAGCGACCGGTGCTGGGTGTGCAGCCGGACTCGCTGCATCAGCGCATTGGTCTGGTGTTTGGCTCCAGGAACGAGGTCGAGCGAATTGAGCGCTACCACGCCGAGCCGGTCCAGGTCGAGTCAAACAACCCGCTGTTCGCGGTGCGCAGCCTGTTCAGAAGCTAATCGGAGAACCACCATGTCAGAACGTCACCCCATCATTGCCATCACCGGATCCAGTGGTGCCGGTACGACCTCGGTCACACGTACATTTGAGAACATATTTCGCCGCGAGGAGGTGAAGGCCGCCATCATCGAAGGCGACAGCTTTCACCGCCATGACCGCAAGACCATGAAGCAGAAGGCGGCCGAAGCCGAGGCCGCCGGCAACAAGAACTTCAGCCACTTTGGACCGGAGAACAACCTGTTCCCCGAACTCGAAGCGCTGTTTCGCGACTATGGCGCCACCGGTACCGGCAAGCGGCGCAAGTACCTGCATGACCCGGAAGAAGCCGCCCCCTACAAGCAGGAACCCGGCACCTTCACGCCCTGGGAGGAGGTGCCCGCCAACACCGACCTGCTGTTCTACGAAGGTCTGCACGGCGCCGTGCTGACGCCTGAGGTGAACATCGCCCAGCACCCGGACCTGCTGATCGGCGTGGTGCCGGTCATCAACCTCGAGTGGATTCAGAAGCTCTACCGCGACAAGAAGCAGCGCGGCTACAGCACCGAGGCGGTCACCGACACCATTTTGCGCCGCATGCCCGACTATGTGAACTACATCTGCCCGCAGTTCAATCACACGCACGTGAACTTCCAGCGCGTGCCCATGGTCGACACCTCCAACCCCTTTATCGCGCGCGACATTCCAAGCCCGGACGAGAGCATGGTGGTGATCCGTTTTTCCAACCCGAAGGGGATCGACTTCCAGTACCTGCGCAGCATGATCAACGACAGCTTCATGAGCCGCGCCAACACCATCGTGGTGCCGGGCGGCAAGATGGAACTGGC
>CAIMBE010000155.1 GCA_903839085.1 uncultured beta proteobacterium
CTGCGGCAGGACCGCGCGCGCGTGCAGTTCGGCACCATCAGCAAATTCGGCCTGATGGAGATGAGCCGCCAGCGCCTGCGCCCGGCCCTCTCCGAAGGCGCCTCCATCCCTTGCCCGCGCTGCGGCGGTTCCGGCCATATCCGCGACACCGAATCGAGCGCGCTGCAAATCCTGCGCATCATCCAGGAAGAGTCGCTCAAGGACAACACCGCCTCGGTACTGTGCCAGGTTCCGGTCGAAGTCGCCTCGTTCCTGCTCAACGAGAAGCGGGCCGAGATCGCCAAGATCGAAATCAAGCAGCGCATCAACGTGCTGATGGTGCCCAACAAGACGCTGGAAACGCCCAATTACAAGCTTGAGCGCCTCAAGCACGACGACCCGCGCCTGGACAACGTCGAGGCAAGCTACAAGATGGCGGAGGAGATTGAAGACCCGGTGTCGGTGACCCGCAGGTCGCAGGAGCCCACCAACAAGCAGACGCCGATCATCAAGGGCGTCCTGCCGGATGCACCCGCGCCGATCGCGCAACCGAAGCCCGAGCCGGTGAAACCGGCGCACCCGGCGCCTCAGGCTGTGCACAAGCCGGCGCCAGCGCCAGCGGCAGAAAAAGGCTTCTTTGGCTGGCTCAAGGGCATTTTTGCCCCGGCAGCGCCCGCGGCGGAGGCGGTCAAGCCCGCTGCCGGCGCGGCGAAGGACGACAAGCGCGAGGGTCGCGGCGGACGGGACGGGGCGCGCCGCGATGAAGGTCGCGGTGAAGCGCGCGCCGATGGCCGCG
The DNA here is from genome assembly GCA_903839085.1 of uncultured beta proteobacterium. GTDB lineage: Bacteria > Pseudomonadota > Gammaproteobacteria > Burkholderiales > Burkholderiaceae_C > Rhodoferax. Next base: position 776 of record CAIMBE010000155.1, read on the forward strand.
GCGGCCGCGGCGGCCGCAACGAAGGTCGCGGCGAAGGTCGCGGCGGACGTGGCGGACGGGGCGGTCGCACCGACCGCGCGCCGCAGGCTCAGCGTGAACGCTTTGATGCCGAAGGAAAACCGCTGCCGTCCGACATCGGCAGCGCCGCCATGGCGGCAAACGGCAACGGCCAGTCTGCAGAGGCGCCAAGAAACGAGCCCGGATCGGAGCGGCCCGCCCGCAATGCATCGCGCGGCGAGCGCGGCGCTCGGGGTGAACGCAACCGCAATGAGCGTCCCGAAAACGCCGAACAGGGCAACGCCGCCGAGCGCGGCGAGCGCCGACCCGACCGCAACCGTCGACCTGAGGAGGGCGCGCGCCCAGATCTGGCCGCGGCCGAAGCAGGCACTGAACGCGCGAGCGCTGGCGCCGAGGCGCCAGTCCAGGGCGAGGCCGGGGCACCTCGCGAGCGCCGGCCGCGTGAGCGCTATGGCCGCGAGCGCGGACCCCGGACCGAGCGCACCGAGCAGGGCGAGCGTCAGGAGAGTCCGGCTCAATCGCTGACGCAGGAAACCTCTGAAGAACCGCGTCGCTCCTATTTCACGACCGACACCCAGGCCCATGCACCGGCGGTGGTCGCGACGGCAGCCGGCAGCGCGGCGCCCGACAGCGCCGCCGTGGTGGCAGCGCCGCTGAGTGAAGCTGTGTCCGTGGCAGCGCCAGTGGCTGCGCCTGCGCCTGCGCCTGTGCCCGCCGCCGCCGTGGCAGTGCCTGTGCCTGCCTCGCCAGCGCCAGCCGCTGGCATGCCGAAACTGCAGCCCTTTGCCCTGCCGCTGGCCGAATTGGCGCAGGTGGCCGAAAGTTCAGGCCTGGTCTGGGTCAATTCGGACGCCGACAGGATTGCTGCGGTTCAGGCTGCGATCGCGGCCGAGCCGCAACAGATCCATGTGGCGCGCGAGCGGCCGGCGCCAGTCGAGATCGAGACCGGTCCGCTGGTTCTGGTTGAGACGCGCCGTGACCTGAGCAGCATCGAACTTCCCTTTGAGTCGCCGCGCTGAGTCAGGCGGGACAGCGCGTTGGCGCTGACAAATAAAAGGGCACCGCGGTGCCCTTTTTCAATGCGCGATGCGCGCCCGCGCCACTCAGTTGGCGGCCACCCTGGCGGCACTCTTCCAGGCCTGCGTAGCGCCCGTCATGTCGCCGCGTTGTTCAGCCAGTTCGGCAAGGGCAGCCCAGGCATTTCGCTGCAGCGCGACGTTCTGCAGCCTCGGCTGCGCCTGCTTGAGCATCTGCTGCGCCTTGCCCCACAACTGCAAGCGCAGGCAGGTCATGCCAGCCAGATACTGCAGCGCCGGATCGCCGGGATTAGACATCTGCGCCTGCTCGATCCGGTTCAACCAGGGCGCCTTCGGCGTGCCCGAGGCCAGCGCAAAGCCGCCCTCCAGAACCTGGATCAGATTGACGCGCTGGACTTCCGTCAACGCGTCGGGCTGCTCGACCATGCGCTCCCAGACCGGCAGCAGCCAGTCCAGCGCGACATCGACATCACCGCCGAGTTCCAACATCCGCCGGCAGGCTTCCACCGCCACCTCGGCTGTCATGCGCTCTGTCGCATCAAGCCCCTGCCAGACCGCCTGCATCTGGTCCGGGTCGTGCGCCGTGGCCACCCACTCGAGCGCCAGGCCGCGCAAGAGCCCGGTCGCTGCAAGCGCCGAAAAAGCGCGGTGCTTGGCCAGCAGGCGCGCTGTTTCCAGCGCGAGTTGCGGCTGGCGCGCGAGCCGCGCCGCCTTCAGTCGCAGGCGCAAGGCAATGGTGCGCCGCGAGGCGCCCTGCGACAGATCATCGAGCCACTCCAGCGCACCCGTGGCATCGTGATCCTCGAGCGCCCAGCGCGCGGCGCGAAGTTGCACGCCATCGCGCATTTCCTGCGCCTCGCGCCGGGAGGCCTGCTCCAGCGCATCGCGATAGTGCGTCTCGCGCGCCGCGCGGTCCTGCAGCACCTGCGCGCTCTCGGCCGCCAGCAGATGCGACAGCGCGCGCAGTCGCGCAGAATAGGCCAGCGTCTCGCCGCTGCCGGTCATCGCGCTGTCGCGCGCCAGCACCGCTTCGGCCGCCCTTCTGGCGCGCACAAAGCGCCCCGCTATCAAATGCGAGAGCGCCTCGATCAAGGCCAGGTGGATGCCGCGCTCCTGGTGCTGAACGCGCCAGCGCCGCGCCAGCCCCGGTATGGCAAAGAGCGCGGCCAGCGCGCGCAAGGCCACATGCAGCGTGAAAAAAAGCAGTACCAGCATCAGCAGCACGAGATTGAGCGACAGGTCAACGCGGTAGGGCGGCCAGAAGAGCGTGATCGTGCCCTGGTTGTTGCCGGCAAAAAGCGCGATCGCGGCGGCCACGCCGAACAATCCGAGTAACCACAGGGCGGCTCGCATTGCTAGCGCCCGGCAGCGGCGGTGGTGAGCGCCGCCAGGGTCTCATCGACACGCGGGATCTGCAGCGACTTCATCTGCGTCTGCACCTGCTGCAAGAGCGCGACCGCAACCTGCGTGCGGCGCGAATTGAGGTCGAAATACTTGTTCAGCGAAATCGCCGCCGCCGCCAGATCGGCCCTTGAAGACTCCAGCTGACGGGCCAGCAGCCCGAGCCGTGCATTGAGCAGTTTGAGCTTGAAGTTTTCGCGCAGGAAGAAGGACTGCTCGGGTGACAGCAGGGCCGCCTCCGGTTGCTCGATCCGGCTGACCCTGACCAGGGCTTTCGCCTCGTCCTGAATCAGCTGAAAAGTGCGCAACCACCAGGGCGGTGCTGGCTCCGCCGGCATGCGTTTGACGGCGGCTCTGGCCTGCACCGGCAGCACCGCATTGGCCAGCACCAGCTCGTCGGCCAGGTGCGCGAGCTCATCGAGCTTGACCAGCAGGCCCGGCGTGTCGCTCAGCGCCGCCGACTTGATGCGGTCGATGTCCCGGGCAATCGCGCGCTGCAGGGGGGTCAGGCGGGGCTGCGCTGCCCGGGCGACGCGCTGGCTGGCGCTCCTGAGGGCCGCCAGCAGGGGCTCGACGCTGCCGGTGAGCTCGGCCTGTTGCTGCGCCAGTCGGATCGCCGAGTCGATATCGACCACCAGATTTTCATCGCGCGAGCGCGACAGGCTCTGCATCAGTTCCTCGAGCTGCGTTCGCTGCAACGCAACCTCGCTCAAACGCGCGTCGAAAACCGCCACTCGCGCGGCCGCTTCTCGCGCCATTTCCTGCGCCTGTCGGGAAATGGCGCGGGCTTCGGTCGACTGGGCCGTGGCATCGGCGCTCTGGCGCGCCAGCAGTTCCTGGATCGAGGACAGTTTTTGCCACAGCAAGGCGCTGACCAGCAGCGCCAGCAGGGCGACCAGCGCCAGGCTGACCGCAAACCAGGGCGGCAGCGTTTTCGAGTCCGCCGCCGAAGCCTGTTGCGCCGCCGGGAGTTCGGCATCGATGGCAGTTGCGTCGGCGTCGGGATCAGGTCTCATCGTATGATTTTAGCGCTGCCAGCACATCGGAGAGCGTCGGTCTCGACACGCGCACAAGGCCGAAACCGGCGCTTCGCGCGGCCTGGGCAATGCGCGCATGGGTTGCCAGGGCGCGCGCCGCGCCCCAGCCCTGGGCCGGCAGGCAAAGCAGCAGGTTGCGCACCGCCTGCGCGCTGCTGAAAAGCCAGACCGAGCCGTCAGCGGCCGCCTCTCGCGCCAGATCGCGCTCGGAGGCACTGAACTCAGGGGCGCAGCGCCGGTACGCCACGACAAAATCGACCCGCGCCCCGGCCTCGAGCAGCCGCCTGGAAAACCAGTCGCGGCCGCTGCCGCCGGGCGCCTGGGCAGGGTCGACCTCGTCGCTGCCGCGCACGATCAGCGCGCGCTCGCCCGGTCGCAGCTGCGCGCCAACGATCTGCCACAGGGCTTCCGAATCAAATTGGGCCGCGTCGGCACCCGGCACATCGATTTGCCCGGTCGCCACGCCGGCCCGGGTCAGGGCCCGCGCCGTGCCGGGACCGGTTGCCCAGGCGCGCGGACTGCGCCCGACACCAGCGCCAAAAGCGCCAGCCAGTGCGGGGTTCGAGGCAAAGAAATGATCTGCCGCATTGGCGCTGACAAACATGACGCCCGCGTACTCGCCAATTTGCTGGCCGACCCGCCTCAGTTCGGCCGGGTCATCGATCGGCACCAGCTTGATCAGCGGCAGCGCGAGCGCCTCAAAGCCGCGCGCAGACAGGTCGGCAGCCCAGCGCCTCGTTTCGCGCTCGGGGCGGGTCACTACGACGCGCATGGTCAGTCATGCCCGTCGGACCCGCCGCCTGACGGCACCGTGCCGCCATTTGCCACGACGCGCGCGCGCAGGTCGGTGGCCACGCGCGTCCCCAGCGCGCTGGCGCTGGCCAGATCGGTCACCGGCGCGCTGTCGCGCACACTGACCAGTTCGAGCCGGCCCTCGGGATCCCCCCAGGCCGCGTCGATCGTCAAAATGCTGCCAGCCAGGGTCGCAAACGCCGCCAGCGGCATCGAGCAGCTGCCCCCCATGGCCCGGCTCACCGCGCGCTCGGCCGAGACCGCCAGCCAGGTGCCCTGATGCGCCAGCGGTGCCAGCGCGTCGATCACCTCCTGGCGCGTGCTCATCACCTCGATGCCGAGGGCGCCCTGCCCGGCCGCCGGCAGCATCTCGACCGGATCGAAAGCGGCCCGGATTCTCTGCGCCAGACCCAGCCGCTTGAGACCGGCGGCGGCGAGCACGATGGCGTCATAGAGTCCCTCGTCGAGCTTGCGCAACCGCGTGTCAAGGTTGCCGCGCAGCGCTTGGATCCTCAGATCAGGACGCAGCGCGCGCAGCAGGGCGACCCGGCGCAGGCTCGAGCTGCCCACCAGCGCGCCCTGCGGCAGACTGGCCAGGCTGTCGTACCGGTTGGAAACAAGGGCGTCGCGCGGGTCCTCGCGCTCCATCACGCAGGCCAGGCTGAAGCCCTGCGGCAGCGCCATCGGCACATCCTTGAGCGAGTGCACGGCCAGATCGGCGCGTCCCTCCGCCAGCGCCACTTCCAGCTCCTTCACAAACAGGCCCTTGCCGCCGACCTTGCTCAAGGCGCGGTCCTGGATCTGGTCGCCGGTCGTCGTCATGCCCAGCAGCGCGACCTGATGACCGCCACGCTCAAGCAGGGCTTTCACATGCTGCGCCTGCCACAGGGCCAGTCGGCTCTCTCGTGTTGCTATCGTCAAACTGCTCATAGACCGTGCTTCTTGTTGGTAACTTGCTGGTAATCCGGGGCGGACGCAGGATGCTAGCATGGCCGCAGCTGAAATCCTTCAGCGACCTTCGTAGCACGCCATGAACAAAACGCCCGCACCCAAGCCGCGCCCGAGCCGCGCAGACAATGAGCGCCCCTTGCTCGAGGACATCCGCCTGCTCGGACGCATCCTGGGCGACGTGATCCGCGAGCAGGAGGGGCTCGCCGCCTTCGATTTGATCGAGCAGGTGCGCCAGTTGTCGGTCGCCTTTCACCGCGACGCCGACAGCAACGCCGACAAGGCCTTGAAAAAACTCCTCAAGGGCTTGAGCAACGATCGGACCGTCAGCGTGATCCGGGCCTTCAGCTACTTCAGCCACCTGGTCAATCTGGCCGAGGACCGTCACCAGATCCGCCGCCGCGCCATCCACGAGCGCGCCGGCGAGACCCAGGCCGGCAGCATCGAGGCAGCACTGCAGCGTTGCCGGCGCGCCGGCATCAAGCCGCACCAAATCGTCGCCAGCGTGGCCACCAGCTTTGTTTCGCCGGTGCTCACGGCCCACCCCACCGAGGTGCAGCGCAAGAGCATTCTGGACGCCGAGCGGGCGATTGCCGAACTGCTCAGCGCCCGCGACGACCTCCGGATCAGGGCCTCCTCGGGCAGCGCCCGCAGGGACGCGCTGACGCCCCGCGAGCTGGCCGGCAACGAGCTGCAAATGCGCGCGCGCGTCTTTCAGCTCTGGCAGACACGGCTGCTGCGACTGTCCAAACTCACGGTCGCAGACGAGGTCGAGAACGCGCTGAGCTATTACGAGGCGACCTTCCTGCGCGAGATTCCGAAGCTTTATGCCAACCTGGAGCGCGAGCTGGGTCATTACCCGGTGCACAGCTTTCTGCGCATGGGCCAGTGGATCGGCGGCGACCGCGACGGCAATCCGAACGTGAACCAGCAGACGCTGCAGTTCGCGCTGCGACGCCAGGCCGAGGTGGCGCTGCGCCACTACCTGACCGAAGTGCACTTCCTCGGCGGCGAGCTATCGCTCTCGACCCAGCTGGTCAGCTGCCTGCCGGCGATGCAGCAACTCGCCGCGCAATCGCCCGACAGCAACCTGCATCGCCAGGACGAGCCCTACCGGCGCGCCCTGATCGGCGTCTATGCGCGGCTTGCCGCCAGCCTCAAGGAGCTGACCGGCGGCGAGGCCGCGCGCCATGCCGTGGCGCCGCAGAACGCCTATACCGATGCGCAGCAGTTGCTGGCCGACCTGCGCACCATCGAAGCCTCGCTGCTGGCCCACCATGGCGCGGCCCTGGTGTCGCAGCGACTGCAGCCGCTGATTCGCGCGATCGAGGTGTTTGGTTTTCATCTGGCCACCGTGGACCTGCGCCAGAGCTCGGACCAGCACGAGGCGGTGGTCGCCGAGTTGCTGTCGCTGGCGCGTCTCGAGCCCGACTATGCCGCGATCGATGAATTGGGCCGGCGCCGCCTGCTGATCGGCCTGCTGAGCGACGCGCGCTCGCTGCGCGTGCTCGGCCAGCGCTATTCCGAGCGGACCGAGAGCGAGCTCGCGATCTTCGAAACCGCCAAGCTCATGCGCGAACGCTTTGGCGCGGCCGCCATCCGCCACTACATCATCAGCCACACCGAAAGCGTGAGCGACCTGCTCGAGGTCCTGCTGCTGCAGAAGGAAGTGGGCCTGATGCAGGGAACGCTCGACGCCGGCGCGCGCTGCGACCTGATCGTGGTGCCGCTGTTCGAGACCATCGAGGATCTGCGCAATGCCGAGCCGATCATGCGCGAGTTCTACGCCCAGCCGGGCATCAAGGCCCTGGTGCAGCGCGGCGGGCAGGACCAGTACTGCGAGCAGGACATCATGCTCGGCTACTCAGACAGCAACAAGGACGGCGGCATCTTCACCAGCAACTGGGAGCTGTACCGCGCCGAAATCGCCCTGGTGGCACTCTTTGACGACCTCAATAGCCACGATTTGAGCGCCGACCGGCCGCCCCTAGGCGCGAAGGCCCCCTCGGGGGGCAGTGCAGTACGCGTAGCGACAAGCGTGGGGGCAATGTCGCCGATCCGGCTCAGGATGTTCCACGGCCGCGGCGGCACGGTCGGGCGTGGCGGCGGCCCCAGCTACCAGGCGATCCTGGCGCAGCCGCCCGGCACCGTGCGCGGCCAGATCCGCCTGACCGAACAGGGCGAGGTGATCGGCTCCAAGTACGCCAACCCCGAGATCGGCCGGCGCAACCTTGAAACCCTGGTCGCCGCCACGCTCGAGGCGACCCTGCTGCAGCCGACCAAGGCAGCGCGGCCCGCGTTCCTGCTGGCGGCCGCCGAACTCTCAAGGGACAGCATGGCGGCCTACCGCAAGCTGGTCTACGGCACCCGCGGCTTCACCGAGTACTTCTTCGAGTCGACGCCGATCCGTGAAATTGCCGAGCTCAACATCGGCTCGCGCCCGGCCGCGCGCAGGGCTTCGCAGAAAATTGAAGACCTGCGCGCGATTCCCTGGGGTTTCAGCTGGGGCCAGTGCCGCCTGACGCTGCCGGGCTGGTTCGGTTTCGGCTCGGCGGTCGAGCAGTTCTTGCACAGCGCCGACGCGGCCACCGCCGCCCATGGGCGCCTCGCGCTCCTGCAGCAGATGTACCGCCAATGGCCTTTCTTCAACACGCTTTTGTCGAACATGGACATGGTGATGGCAAAGAGCGATCTGACGCTGGCGCGGCGCTATGCCGAGCTGGTGACCGACGCGCGCCTGCGAAAGAAGATTTTCGGCGCGATCGAACTGGAGTGGCAGCGCACCGCCAGCGCGCTGACCAGCATCACAGGCGAGCAGCAGCGCCTGAAGAACAACGCGACGCTGCAGCGCTCGATCCGCCATCGTTTTCCCTACATCGATCCGCTGCATCACCTGCAGGTGGAACTGGTGCGCCGCTACCGCGCCGGTCAAACCGACGCGCGAATCCAGCGCGGCATTCACCTCTCGATCAACGGCATCGCCGCCGGACTCAGGAATACGGGTTAGCCAGCAGTTCGCGCACCGCCGCCAGCTGTCGCCGGGAGACCTGCAGCAGTTCGTCGATCCCCTGCAGGCGCAGCGCCCAGCCATCGCCCTCCTGGGCGTCGCGCTGGAGTTCGAGAGCGCGCACGGCGCTCCTGGCAACCAGGGCGTTGCGATGAACGCGCAGCAGGCGGCTCGCATACCTGGCCTCTAAGTCGTTCAGGGAGCCCTCGAGCAGATAGGTCCGGGCCCGGGTCCGCAGCGTGATGTATTTGAGCTCGGCCTTGAGGTACAGCACTTCGGACAGCGGCACTCGCTCGGTGCGGCCGCGCTCCTGGATGATCAGGACCGCATCCACCGGCGCCTGCTCCTGCGCGCCGCGCACCTCGGCAAAGCGCTGGACCTTTTGCAGCGCCGCCTGCAGGCGCTCCAGTCGCACCGGCTTGGTCAGATAATCAACGGCGTCGAGCTCAAACGCCTGCAGCGCGTGTTCGGCATGGGCTGTCACGAACACGATGGCCGGCGCTGCCGGCAGCGTGCGCAGGGTCCGCGCCAGGGTCAGCCCGTCCGCGCCCGGCATGTGAATATCGATCAGGGCAACATCGAAGGCCTGGCGCTGCAGGCAGCCAATCGCCTGTGCCGCATTGGCCGCCTCGGCCTGGACCGCGGCGGCCGGCGCGCTGCAGTCGGCCAGCAAGGTGCGCAGCCGCGCGCGCGCCAGCGGCTCGTCGTCGACCAGCAGCACCCTCAGGGGCATCGCCATGACCCTCCCGCCGTCACGCCGGCACCTCGATCCTGACCTGGTACACGCCCTCCTTGAGCGTGCTGTGAAACTGGCACTCGACGTCGTGCAGCAGCTTGAGCCGCTGGCGCACGTTGTCAAGTGCCAGCCCGCTGCCGGCCTCGCCCTGACCCGCGGGCACGGTATTGATGACCTTGATCACGACCCGCGAAGCGCGGCGCTCGGTCGAGATCCTGAGCTGCGCGCCCAGGTCGCTCGGCTCCACGCCATGCCGGACCGCGTTCTCCAGCAGGGGCTGCAACAGCAGCGGCGGCAAGCGGGCGCCGCCGGCATCGGCATCGATCGCCCAGACCACCCGGATCCGGTCGCCGAAACGCACCTGCTCGATCGCCAGATAACGCTGGGCCAGCGCGATTTCATCGGCCAGGGTGACCGACTCGCCCTGCTCCGCCAGCGCGTGGCGGAACAGGTCGCTCAGGTCTTCAAGCAGCGCCTCGGCCCGCTCCGGCTCGGCGCGCACCAGGGCCACCGCGCTGTTGAGCGTATTGAACAGAAAGTGGGGCCGAATGCGCGATTGCAGTTCGCTCAGGCGCGCCCGTGTGTCGGCCGGCGCCTTGCTGCGCTCACGCCACACCAGGGCCGCCACCAGCAGCGCCGCCAGCAGCGCGCCGGCCGCCGCGCCGGCCAGCCACGGCGCGGCATGCTGCAAGCCCACCAGGTCGAGCACGGCGCAGGCGCTCAGGCCGGCAACGGCGCCCAGCGCCACGGCCAGCACCTGCTGCGCCGGGGCCGGCAGGCGCGCCAGCACATTCTTCAGGCCGCAGACGCCGATCAGCCACGCCAGCGTGGCGGGCAGGGCGCCGCCCGTCAGAAGCGACACGCGCGCCAGCCAGTCAAGAAAACCGGACGCGCCAAACAGGGCGCTCACGGCCAGCACCAGTTCAACAAACAGCACCGCGCGCAGCGCCACACCCACGTGGCAGGCATCAAAGAGCGGCGCCGGCCTGGCAGCCGCCCGGGCAGGCTCGGAGGCCAGTTCCTGGAAGGCCGATAAAATTTGCGGGTCGTTCATTCAGAATCGGGGCGTATGCTTGGGTTGCAGGTCCGATTATTGATGATCCGTGGCCCGCAAGCCAATCCCGCCCGCAGCCCGCTCTTTGCAAGCCCGAGTCCAATCGCATGACACACAATCAATTTGACAAAAAGTCCGAGGCCTGGTCGGCCCTCTTCTCTGAACCGATGAGCGATCTGGTCAAGCGCTACACCGCCAGCGTTTTCTTTGACAAGCGCCTGTGGCAGGCCGACATTGCGGGCTCGCTGGCGCATGCGCAGATGCTGGCGGCGCAGAACATTATCAGCGCCGCGGACCGCGACGCCATTGAGCGCGGCCTGGCCGCGGTGGCGGCGGAGATCGAGGCCGGCCAGTTTGAGTGGAAGCTCGACCTCGAGGACGTGCACCTCAATATCGAGGCGCGGCTGACGCAGCTGGTGGGCGATGCCGGCAAGCGCCTGCATACCGGTCGCTCGCGCAACGACCAGGTGGCGACCGATGTGCGGCTGTGGCTGCGCGGCGAAATTGATCTGATCGGCGGCCTGCTCGCCGATCTGCAGCGGGCGCTGCTCGATGTCGCCGAGAAAAATGCCGATGCCATCCTGCCGGGCTTCACCCATCTGCAGGTGGCGCAACCGATCAGCTTCGGCCACCACCTGCTGGCCTATGTGGAGATGTTCAGCCGCGATGGCGAGCGCATGAGCGAGGTGCGCCAGCGCACCAACCGGCTGCCGCTGGGCGCGGCGGCGCTGGCCGGCACCAGCTATCCGCTGGACCGCGAGCACGTTGCCAGGACGCTGGGCATGGTCGATGACCAGGGCCGGCCCCAGCTTTGCCAGAACTCGCTGGACGCCGTCAGCGACCGCGATTTCGCCGTCGAGTTCAGCGCCGCCGCCGCGCTGTGCATGGTGCACATCAGCCGCTTCAGCGAAGAGCTGGTTTTGTGGATGAGCCAGAACTTTGGTTTTGTCAGGATCGCCGACCGCTTCACCACCGGCAGTTCGATCATGCCGCAGAAGAAAAACCCGGACGTGCCGGAACTGGCGCGCGGCAAGACCGGGCGCGTGGTCGGCCACCTGATGGGTCTGCTGACCCTCATGAAGGGCCAGCCGCTGGCCTACAACAAGGACAACCAGGAGGACAAGGAGCCCCTGTTCGACAGCGTCGACACGCTGAAGGACACGCTGCGCATCTTCTGCGAGATGGTGGGCGGTCAGCTCAACCCCGCGAGCGGGCTCAAGGAGGGCGGCATCAGCGTCAACACGCAGCGCATGGAGGACGCCGCGCGCAAGGGCTACGCCACCGCCACCGATCTGGCCGACTATCTGGTCCGACGCGGCCTGGCCTTTCGCGACGCCCATGAGATCGTCGCGCAAGCGGTCAAGGCGGCGATCGCGCAGGAGCTCGATTTGTCCGATCTGCCGCTGGAGGTCCTGCAGCAGTTCAGCCCGAGGATCGACCAGGACGTCTATCAGGTGCTGGGCCTGCGCGGCGCGCTCGAGGCGCGCGACATCCTGGGCGGCACCGCGCCGCGGCAGGTGCGGGCGCAGATTGCGCGGCATCGGGCGCGGCTGGGCTGAGGCGAGCGGCGTCGGTGCGTGAGCCGCGGGCCGCAGCAGCGGTCGACCCTGCAGCGCGGCAGCTCAAATGCTCGACTCGCCCTTGGCCGCAAGCTGGCGCAACTCGGGCTTGTAGATCTTGCCGACCAAGGTCATCGGCATGGTCGGCAACACCGTGACGCAGCGCGGGCGTGCCGGCGGCTCGTCGACGCGTTCGCGGACAAACGCCAGCAACTCGCTTTCCGAGGCCACGGCACCGGGCAGCAGCGTCACAAACACCACCGGCAACTCGCCGGCATAGGCATCGGGCGCGCCGACGGCAGCGCAGTGCTGCACGGCGGGGTGGGCTGCCATGGCATCTTCGATCATTTTGGGGTCGATGTTGTGGCCGCTGCGGATGATCAGGTCCTTGGATCGCCCGCTGATGTGGAGCCGGCCCTCGCCGTCGAGCCAGCCCAGGTCGCCGGTGACCAGCCAGCCGTCCGCTGTGAAGGCGCGCGCGTTGTCTTGCGGGTCGACGAATCCGGAGAACAGGTTGGGCGACTTGAAGATCACCATGCCCTGCTCGCCGCAGGGCATGTCGCGGTCGAGCGGATCACCGTGCGGATCCAGCGCCACGATGCGCAGCCGGGTATGCGGCAGCCTCAGGCCAACGCAACCGGCTGGCGCCACCAGACCCGGCGGCGTGATGGTCGAGATGCCGGCCATTTCAGTCATGCCCAGGCTCTCGTGCACGTGCAAACCAAACAGGGCCTCGAAACGCCGGCCGAGTTCTGGCGACATCGGCGCGGCGCCCGTGCGGCAATAGCGCAGCGTCGAGATGTCGCTGCCAGCCAGCGGAACATTGGCCAGGGCAGCCAGCACCGTCGGCACTGCCGAGACCACGGTCGCGCGATAGCGTTCGACCAGGCGCCAGTAATTGGCGAGCACCTCGCGGTTCCGAAACAGGGCACTGGTCGGGATCACCACTTCGGAGCCGGCAGCCAGCGATGTCAGTGCACCCGGCAGCACGCCGGCGACGTGAAACAGCGGATAGCCGTTGATGACCACATCGGTCGGCAAGGTGCCCTGCATCTGAACGCAGACCCAGGCCGTGAAAACCTGCGCGCCATGGCTGTGTCGGGCCAGCTTGGGCGCGCCGGTGGTGCCGCCGGTATGAAAGTAGGCCGCGATGTCTGCCGGCGCAATGGCGCGCTGGCTGATCAGGCGGTCAGAGGCTTGCAGCCCGCGCTGCTGCGAAAACTCCAGCACCCCCGCGGGTAGGACCGGCGCGACGGCCTCGTCGATCGGCGCAACCCGAAGCACGGTTTGAAGCGTCGGCACCTGGGTTCTGATGCGCATCGCCTTTGACCATATCCCCGCATCGTCGTCGGCGCCCCAGGCGAACAGCACTTTGGCCCGGCCGGCAGTCATCAGCGCGACCAGTTTCTCTTCGCTGAGCAAGGGGTTCAGCGGCTGCACGATGCCGGCGGCCTCGCCGCCCCAGAGCGCCAGGTGGTAGTCCAGGCAGCCCGGCAGCAGGACCGCGATCGCGTCATCGGCGCGCACACCCAGGCGGTGCAACAGGTTCGCGGTCTGGTGAATGCCGGCGAGCAGTTCGGCATAGGACCAGCGGATCGGCGCCTGCTCCGGGTCGGCCGAGCGCAGGAAGGTCAATGCCGTCTTCTCGCCGAAGGTGCGGGCCGAGTGGCAGAAGATATCGTAGGTGCTGCGCTCTGTCAGCGCCTGATCGAGCGCTGTTTCCTCAAGGCGCCGGACATCGCCCTGATTGAGAACCGCAAAGGTCGGATAAAAAGCCATGCGGCATGGTAGCCGTTCTGGCTGCCGGGCGCGCGACGCTCCCGGTCTGCGGGGCCGCGCCTCAGGCCATCGCCAGGATGGCGATGCTGGTGACCAGCCCGGCGCCCCAGATCAGGCTGCGCAGCGTGCCCTGATTCGCCAGATACGCGGCGACATAGGCGAGCCGGATGGCGATGAAGAGCATGGCCAGGGTGTCGATACGCCCCTGCTCGGCATGCGACTGCTGGGCCAGCACCACGGCCGCGATGAAAAGCGGCAGGGCCTCGAAACCGTTGTTCTGCGCCGCCACGGCGCGCGCGCGCCAGCCGGTCTGATGGGAAGCCCACTCACGCGGCTGCCGGTTGTCGTAGCCGCCTTCTTTTCGGGACCGGCGTGCCGTGCTGGCCTTGGCCAGCCCAGCGGTCAGAACCGGCAGCACGCAGGCCGCCACGATGCACCAATTTGCAATTGTCATATCTGATCCTCCGCCGGCATTGTGACCTGATTCGGCCCTGATGACCGTCAACGGCCAGCGCCGTCAGCCCTGCCGGTAGTGCGTGCGCCGCCGTTCTTCCCAGACGAACTCCTCGAGATCAGGATCCATCGCGTTGCGCGATGAAACGACGCCAATCGCGCGGCCATTCTCAACCACCGGTATGTGGCGGAAGCCGTTCTCATGCATCAGCACCAGGGCGTGGCCGTATGTTTTCTCGGGATCCAGGGTGATCGGGTCAGGGGTCATCACGTCCCGCAACAGCGTCTTCACAGGATCGAGTCCTAGCGCAATCACGCGAAACACCGCATCGCGCTCGGTAAAGATGCCGATCAGATTGCCATCCGCGATGATCAGAACCGCGCCCACGTTCCTCGTTTTCATCATCCTCGATGCGTCGTCGACGGTCTGGTCGGGCGTCGCTGTGAGGAATTTGTTCGGTTCCATCACCTTTTTGATCGTCTGATTAAACATGGCATCTCGTTGGTCGTTATGGTCTTGTCTGGCACGAACGGGCTCGCCGCCCCATCGCAATTGTCACATTTTGACGATTTTTGCGCCTGCGGGATTTTGCATCAAAAATCCGCCACCAGGGACAAATTCAAGTACCGTCCAGGCTGGGTGTAGGCATCCACTGCGCTGGAGTTGGCGGCCAGGCCCTGCACGTCAGACCAGCGCCAGTATTTCTTGTCGCTCAGGTTGACCACCCCGACATTGGCCCGCAGGTCCCGGCGCAGACGCCATTGCAGATGCAGGTCCAGGGTCGTCACCGCCGGCAGCGTGAACTGTTCGATCCGGGGCGGATTCACCGGTTTGGGCAGGTAGGGACTGTCGAGTTCGCTTGCGGTCTTGGCCGCGTGATGGGTGGCGTCGAGCCGCAGGTCCCACTGCGGCGTCGCCACCTTCAGTCCAAACCCCAACTTGGCCGGATCGATCGAGTTCAGCGGCAGACCGCTCGACCGGTCGACGCCGCGCGTCCGCCCGTAAAAGAACGGCGTGCTGACGAGGGCGCCAGCGACCGCGCCCCAATCCGCGGCACCCTTGAACTCGAAACCGTTCATCCTCGCGCTGTCAACATTGACGGTCTGAAACAGCAGGGGGTCGCCCGCCACGCCGGTGCCGCCGAGCGGCTTCTTGTCGACGATCAGCTGATAATAGTTTCCGGCGAAAACAGCCAGGTCGAGGCTGACGCGATCCAGGTGGAGGCGCGCGCCAAGTTCCAGGCTCTTGCTGGTTTCGGGTTTCAGGTCCGGATTGGCCAGCAGCGTCACAAAGGTCGTGGGTGTCGGGTTCTCGGTGAACCCGTTGACCTGCGCGCCGTTGGGCGCGCGAAACCCGCTGGCGTAGTTGCCAAACAACCGCCACTGGGGCGACCACTGGTACAGAACGCCCAGTTTGGGCGACACATTGGAGCCCGAGAGCGACTTGCCGGGTGTCGGCGCCGGCGGCGAAAAGCCATCCTGGCTCAGGACGTCCAGGGCAAAACGCTCCAGGCGCAGGCCCGGCGTGACGCTCCAGCGCGCGTCGCTGAGCTCGCTCTGCGCGTACAGCGCGGCACTGCTGTCGCGCGTGTCCGGAAAGTATTTCTTTGGCACGTACCTGGGCAGTGTCGCCGGGTCGGAACCGTCGAACCAGCTGGTGACGTCGGTGCGCGCGTAGTCCATGCCATAGGTGATCCTGTGCGACCATTGGCTCGACAGCGCCAGCGTCTTGTCAGCCTGCAGGCCGAGCTGCAGGGCGCGCTCGCCATAGGCGGTCTCGCGCACGCGCAGGCCGGCGTCGTTGCGCAGCGTATGGCCGTTCTCCTGGACGGCGCTGTTTTGCACGCTCAACACCGTCTGCAATCGATCGAACCAGGGGCCATCAGGCATGTAGCTCGCGTGCCAGGCCAGGCGCTCACGCTGCAGCACCTTGCTGGCGCTTTCATCGACCACCGATGCCGCGACCAGCGGCGCCTTGGCGCGGCTCGAGAGCAGTTCGACGTCGGAGTTCTTCTGCACATACTCGAGGCTCAGCACATGCTTCTGCGAGGCCTCGGGGCGCAGCACCAGTTTTCCCAGCAAGGAGGCGCCCCGGTCAGCCTGCGGGTTGGGCGTGGTCCGATCCACATTGGCGCTGTCATTGGTTCCCATGCTGGCCAGACCGGCGGCGCGCGTCGCCGTGCCCGTCAACAGCCACTGCAGGCTTGGGTCGACGCCGGTCGCCAGCGTCGCTGCCAGCGTGAGCCCGTGATCGTCCCCGCTGGAACTCAGCGCCAGTCTGCCAGCAGAGACCTTGAGGCCGCCATCGCCCTTGCGCAGGAAGTCGGCTGGCTCCTGGGTGATGAAGTTGACCAGGCCGGCCAGGGCGTCGGACCCGTACAGGACCGAGCTCGGCCCGCGCACCAGTTCAACCTGCTTGAGCAGTTCGAGCGACAGGGTATCGCGGCCGAACGCGTTGTTGCCATTGACGTAGCTGCGCGGCAGGCGCACGCCGTCAACCAGCATCAGCACCCGATTGCCATCCTGGCCGCGCACATTGAATCCCGCGTTGCCGTCGCGACCGGTCGGGTTGCCCGCTCCGGTCACCGTGAAGCGCGAGGGCGCACGCTTGACCGATACGTTGGCCCAGCCGTTGGCCATGTCGCGGATGTCGCCGATCTGGCCGGCTTCCAGATTGGCGGCGTTCAGCACCTCCGTCGACAGCGGAAGATCATCGCGGAGTTGTTCGTTGCGCGAACCGCTCACCACGACGGTCTGCAGCGCCGCCAGAACCTCCGCCGCGGCGCTCTGCGCGCAGGCATCGGACGCGGCGCTGATGACAGCGCAAAACAGGAAGGTGATCGCGCACAGGCGATGGCCGGCGCTTGCCCCGGGGGCATGGGTGGTCTCGTGTTTCATTCAAAAAAACAGTAGTCTGAAGCGAGGCCGAATGCTAGCGCATGAAGTGCCGTCGAGTCGCTGGCCAAACCGTGCGTCGCCCGGTTTTTCCGGTCTACCTGCAAATTTCTTAAGCCAAATGAAGGAACTCAGGCCTGCTTTGAGACAAAGTCCTCACCACTCGCGCCTCGCCGCGTTTTTATTATTTCAGGAGACTCCATGTCGCAAAACAATCCGTCCGACGCCACGCATGATTCAGGCGAACCGGTTCCGTTCATGCAGCAGTTGCTGGACAACCCGTTCATTCTGCTTTTTCTCGGCGTCATGGTGCCCATGCTGGTCTATACGCTGTGGGGCGTGATCGACATCCTCACCGTGCCGCTGGCCAAGTAACCGTCGTTCCCCGACCCCCGATTCAAACGCGCATAAAAGGAGACACTCACAATGAGCGCCATATTGCCCCCTGCTGAACGACTCTGGTGGAAGCATCCGCTGGACCGTGTTGAAGGTACCTGGATCGTCATCGCGCTGGTATGGTGCCTGACGATGTTTGCCATGATGATTGGCTGGCACATCTGGGGTAAGCAAAACCTCTCGACCGAAACCTATAAGACCACGCCCGACAAGTTCACGCAAAAGGCGCAGGCGGTGGTGGACAAGTACACCGTGCGCACCGAGACCTACAAGAACGCGGGCGGTCAGGAAGAGAAGATTCCGGTCGTCGCACCGCCAGCCGGCAGCGATGTCTATCTGGTTGCGCGCCTGTGGAATTTCTGGCCCATCATCGAACTCGAGAAGGACAAGACCTATCGCCTGCACATCACGTCGCTGGACTACAACCACGGCTTCTCCCTGCAGCCGGCCAACATCAACATCCAGATCGTGCCGGGCTACGAGCATGTGGTGAAGGTCACGCCGAACCAGGCCGGCACCTACTCGGTTGTCTGCAATGAATACTGCGGCATCAACCACCACACCATGGTAAGTCGTATTTACGTGAAATAAGGTGGCACAGATGACAACAACAACTTACCGGACCTGCCCTCGTTCAGGCCTGCAATTCGAATCCCAGGCTGAGAAGCTGATGATCGTCAACGCCTTTGTGGCGGTTGTGGCGCTGCTGGTCGGCGGCATCCTTGCAATCGGCGTGGTCCTCACGCGCTGGCCTGCCGTGCACTGGCTCGGGGCCGATACCTTCTACATGGTGCTCACAGCGCACGGCATCGACATGCTGATCTTCTGGATCATCTTCTTTGAAATCGCCGTGCTGTACTTTGCCTCATCGACGCTGCTGCGTTGTCGACTGGCAACGCCCAAGGTGGCCTGGGCCGCCTTCGTGCTGATGCTGATCGGCGCGGTGACCAACAACGTCGCCGTGTTCCAGGGCGGCTCCAGCGTGATGATGACCTCCTATGTGCCGATGATGGCCTCGCCCTGGTTTTACCTTGGGCTGATCCTGTTCGCTGTCGGCGCGCTGATCGGCTGCTTTGTCTTCTTCGGCACGCTGGTCGTGGCCAAGCGCGAGAAGACCTATCAGGGCTCGGTGCCGCTGGTGACTTTCGGCGCCATCACGGCGGCGATCATCGCCGTGTTCACGATTGCCTCGGGCGCCATCATCCTGATCCCGACCTTCCTGATGTCGGTGGGCATCATCAAGGAGGTCGACCCGCTGATCTACCGCACCATCTGGTGGGCCTTTGGTCACTCATCGCAGCAGATCAACGTCGCCGCCCATATCTCGATCTGGTACGCGGTCGCCGCCATCGCCTTCGGCGCCAAGCCGATGTCCGAGCGGGTCAGCCGCGGCGCCTTCCTGCTCTACATCCTGTTCCTGCAACTGGCCAGCGCGCATCACCTGCTGGCCGACCCGGGCGTCAGCACGGCGTGGAAGGTTGTCAACACCAGCTACTTCATGTACTTCGCGGTGCTGGCCTCGATGATCCACGGCTTGACGATTCCCGGCGCGATCGAGGTGGCGCAACGCGCCAAGGGCTACAACAACGGACTGTTCGAGTGGCTGCGCAAGGCGCCCTGGGGCAACCCGGTATGGTCGGGCATCTTCATCTCGATCATCGGCTTCGGCTTCCTGGGCGGCATCTCGGGCGTCATGATGGGCACCGAACAGCTCAACATGATCATCCACAACACGGTCTATGTGCCGGGTCACTTCCACGCCACCGTGGTGGTCGGCACGACGCTGACCTTCATGGCGCTGACCTTCTTCCTGATCCCGGTGCTGTTCAAGCGCGAGATGATCAATCCGGGACTGGCCAAATGGCAGCCCTATCTGTTTGGCTTCTCGATGTACTTCTTCTGCCTCGTGATGATGGGTGCCGGCACCCTTGGCGTCTCGCGGCGGCATTGGGACATGAGCTTTGGCGGAGCCGCCATGGCCTACGAATGGCCGGGCGCGGCTTACCTGATGATGGGCCTGGTCGGCATCGCTGGCATCGCGGCCATCGCCGGTGGTGCGATCTACATCTACATCACGGTCGGCTCGCTGCTGTGGGGCAAGAAGCTTGCCGGCGGTGACGTCAGTGCCAAGTTCACGCCGATTCCGCCCACCGCGCCAACCGCCGCCGCGCAGAGCTATGGCTCGGCCGGTTTCGCGGCACCGGGAACTTTTGCCCTGGCGATGGTGTTTCTGGTCTCGTTTATCCTGTACTACTTCATCAACTGGAAATACCTGTCGCAAGTGTGGGGCTTGAGCTGATTCGATGACGAGGGCACCCGCGGGTGCCCTCCCCAATCAAGCTGCTTGAACCGGAGCTCTGAATATTTTGAACCCTGCATCAAACACCATGAACAGCACCCCAAGACCGCTCACCCGCCTTGCCCGAGACGTACTTGGCGTGTTCAAGCTTCGCATCGGGTTCATGATCATGATCACCGCGCTGGTCGGCATGGTGGTGTCGACCGGCCCCAGCCCCGGGATTGTCAAAGTGCTGGTCCTGGCCCTGACGGTTTTGCTGGCATCGGCCAGCGCCGGCGCCTTCAATCAATACTACGAGCACGACAGCGACCGCCTGATGGCGCGCACGCGCGGGCGCGCCTTTGTCACCGGCGCGCTGCCGCACACGCCGGCCTGGCTGGTGCTGATCGCGCTGCTTCTGACCGCCGCGGTCTGGGCCGCTGCGCACTGGCTCAACCCGAGCGCCGCCATGTTTGTCTTCCTGGGCGCCTTTTTCTATGCCGTGGTCTACACCGTCTGGCTCAAGCGCCGGAGCTGGTTGAACATCGTGATTGGCGGCCTGGCCGGCAGCTTTGCCGTGCTGGCCGGCGCCGCCGCGGTCGACCCGGTGCTCGGTCCGCTGCCGTGCCTGCTGGCGGCCGTGCTGTTCCTCTGGACGCCACC
Source organism: uncultured beta proteobacterium (assembly GCA_903839085.1). GTDB lineage: Bacteria > Pseudomonadota > Gammaproteobacteria > Burkholderiales > Burkholderiaceae_C > Rhodoferax. Next base: position 20,829 of record CAIMBE010000155.1, read on the forward strand.
CCATTTCTGGAGCCTGGCGATCGCCAATCAGGCCGAGTACGCGGCCGCGGGTGTGCCGATGCTGCCGGTGGTGGTGGGCGTGCCGCGCGCCTCCCGCATCGTGCTGCTGAGCACGATCGCGCTGGCCATCACTTCGCTGCTGCCGGTCTTCTTTGGCGCCGGCATCATCCATTTTTTCGGCGCTGCCACGGGCGGCGGCTACTTTGTCTACAAGGCCTGGCAACTGGCACGCGCGCCCTCGCGCAAGACCGCGATGGGTTCTTTTTTCGCCTCCCTGATTCAATTGAGCCTGCTGCTGGTCGCGACCACCCTGGACAGCTTGTTGTGATCGGCATTGAGTCACAATAACGTTCATGTCTAGCCATCGGGACGCGGATCGTCGGAGACCGTGTTTATTGTCTCTCAGGGGAATGCAGGCCTGTTTGGTCGTGGCCTGCGCGATCGTCTGGTCGAGCGCCAGCGGCGCGCCGGCCGACAGCGGGCCGCAGCCCAGCGCGAGCGGGCTTGACCCGGCCGCGGCCCTGCGCGCCAGCCAGGCGGTGGTCGGCAAGCAGGTTAGCGATTTCACTTTGCTCGATCGCTCCGGGCAGCCGGTGCGTCTGTCGCAGTACCGTGGCAAGCCGCTGCTGGTGAGCTTTATCTACAGCGGCTGCTTTCAGGTCTGCCCGCTGACCACGCGCTCGCTGCAGAGCGCGATCGAGGCCGGTCGCGATGTCTTCGGAACACGCCAGTTCAATGTCGTGAGCATCGGATTCAATCAGCCGGCGGACTCGCCGCAGGCGCTCAAGGCCTTTGCCGCGCAGCATCGCATTGACCAGCCGAACTGGGAGTTCCTCAGTCCGCACGCCTCCATCGTCGAGGCATTGACGCGCGAGTTCGGCTTCAGCTACCTCTCGAGCGCGGCCGGCTTTGATCACGTGCTGCAGGTCACCCTGCTCGACGCGCAAGGTCGCGTCTACCGCCAGATCTACGGTGAACAGCTCGACGCCAACGCGCTGGGCGAGCCGATCAGGCAGTTGCTCGACAGCGCGCCCGTGCCCCAGCAGATCGCGCTCGACGATCTGGTCGACCGCATACGGCTGCTGTGCACCGTGTACGACCCGAAGACCGGTACCTACCGCGTGCAGTACGGCCTGCTGATCGAGATCGCCGGCGGCGTCACCTTTGCGCTGGCGATGCTCTGGTTCTTTCTTGCCGAATGGCGCACGCAGAGGCGGGCGCGGCGTCAGCGCTCAAATCAGCAGCACCAGGCTGCGACCTGATTATGGATTTTTCCAGAAATGGTGGCAGGCCAAACCCCTCTGCGCATGGCGGGAGGATCAGGCCGCCGGGGCACTCGGCTTCGCGCCGGGTTGGTGTGCAAGCTGCGCAAGCCACCAATGCTCGCTGCCGAGGGCGCCGCAGTGGGTGGCGTAGCGAAATCAAGGAGGAGGCCAAGGGCCGGGGGACATTCGCGCAGCCACCCACTGCGGCACCCTCGGGGCCCACAAAAGACAGAATCTCGGTTCTTGAATTGCGAGAGCAATCTGCACCAGACAGACCTGGCCAGAACGTTGTCGTAAATTTCGGAACTCAATAATGACCAACCCATCTCCCAACCCGGGGCAGCGCGCGTTCTTTGCTGTCGAAAGCGTATTCAACACCCTCTTTGGCGAGCGACTGAACCCGTTCTACCACCTGGGCGCCATCGCCTATTTTCTGTTCTGGGTGGTGACCGGCACCGGCTTGTACCTGTACGCCTTTTTCGAAACCAGCGTCGTCCACGCCTACGGTTCGGTGCAGGCGCTGACGCATGGGCAGCCCTATGTCGGCGGCCTGCTGCGCAGCCTGCACCGCTATGCCTCGGACGCCCTGGTGCTGGTGATCGTGCTGCACCTGCTGCGCCATTTCGTGTTTGACCGGCACCGCGGATTTCGCTGGTTCTCCTGGGTTTCCGGCGTCGCGATCCTCTGGCTGACCTATGCCTCTGGCATCAACGGCTATATGCTGCCCTGGGATCGGCTGGCCCAGTTCGTTGTCACGGCGACCACCGAGTGGTTTGATGTGCTGCCGGTGATCGGCGGCTCCATGACGCGCAATTTCATCACCAATGCCAATGTCAGCGACCGGCTGTTCTCGCTGCTCTCGTTTGTCCATATCGGCCTGCCGCTGAGCGTCATGGCGCTGCTCTGGGTGCATACCCAGCGCGTCCCGGCGGCCAGGACCAATCCGCCGCGCAGCCTGATGATCGGCCTGCTGGCCTCGCTCAGCGTGCTCTCGCTGATCAAGCCGGCCCTCAGCCAGGCCGCGGCGGACATGGGAACGGTGGTGACGCACCTGGAATTCGACTGGTTCTATCTGCCCACCTACGCGCTGATCGGGCACTGGGGTGCGGCCAACACCTGGCTGCTGGTGGGTGGCGCCACCGCGCTGCTGCTGGCGCTGCCCTGGCTGCCGCCGCGCCGCCTTCGCGGCGTCAAATCGTGGAGCATGGCGGTGCATCCGGACGATCGCATCGTCGCCGTGCGTGTCGGCGAAACGCTGCTCGACGCGGGCCTGCGCGAAGGCATGCCGATGCCCTTTGAGTGCCGCAACGGCGCCTGTGGCGTGTGCAAGTGCACGCTGCGTCACGGCGAGGTGAAGCTGCAGGCGCACCTGGAGTCGGCCCTCAGCGCGGCCGAGCGTGCCAGCGGCCAGACGCTGCTGTGCTGCGCCGAACCGCTGACCGAGGTCGAGATCGAGTACCTGCCGCTGCCGGGCGCGCGCGCGGCGCCGGTCAGGCAGCATCTGGCGCGGGTCATACGGATGGAGCTGTTGAACAGCGACGTCATGCGTCTGGACCTGCAGATCGACGGCGGCGCGAGCCTGCCGTTTCACGCCGGCCAGTACATCAACGTGATTCTGGGCAACGGTGAGCGGCGCAGCTTCTCGTTCGCCAGCGCGCCGCACGCCGCGACCGGCATCGAACTGCATGTGCGCCGGGTCGAGGGCGGGCGCTTCACGCCCGGCGTCTTCACGACCCTGCGCCCGGGCGATTCCCTGCGGATCGAGGGCCCGCTGGGCGCCTTCACCCTGCGCGAGGACAGCGCGAAGCCGATTCTTTTTGTCGCCGGCTCGACCGGTTTCGCGCCGGTCAAGAGCATGCTCGAGCATGCCTTCCACTGCGGCCTGAAACGCGACATGATGCTCTACTGGGGCGTGCGCCGGCGCGCCGACCTGTACCTCGGCGCGCTGGCCGAGCAGTGGGCGCTGGAGCATGCCAACTTCAAGTTCATCCCGGTGCTCTCAGATCCGCAGGCCGATGACCGCTGGAGCGGGCGCACCGGCCTGGTCCACGAAGCCATTCTTGCGGATTTTCCGGATCTCTCGAGCCACCAGGTCTATGCCTGCGGCTCGGTGCAGATGGTCCAGGCCGCCCAGCCCGCCTTCGCGCTGCGCGGCCTGTCCAGCGACGACTGCTTTTCGGACGCCTTTCACCTCGCGCCGCAGCGACCCTTGCAGGGCAGGGACGCCGATCTGGTCAAACTCGGAGGCTCCCATGTCTAGCCCCCTTTCGGCGCCGCTGCGCTATCTGTTGCAGGCACTGGCCTACGCCGCGTTCGCCGCCGTTGTCGCCTACTTTTCCAGTTCGCCCATGTACCGGCAGCTGGGCGACCAGGAGGCGGTGCTCAAGCTGTCGTTCAGCCACTCGGGACAGCTCAAGTTCGCCTGCCGCGAGCGCAGCGCGCAGGAGCTCGCCAAGGTCGAACCCAACATGCGCAACAAGATGGACTGCCCGCGCGAACGCGCCGCGGTCCTGGTCGAACTCGACATGGACGGCAAGCCGCTGTACCGTGTCAGCACCCCCCCGCTGGGCCTGCGCAAGGACGGCGCTGCCACGGTCTATCGGCGCCTGGCCATTCCCGCCGGCGCACACCAATTCAGCGCACGCCTGGCCGACGGGCCCGAGGGCGCCATCAACTATTCGCGCAGCGTCAACGTCGACCTGGCTCCAGGACAGGTCCTGATCATCGACTTTCTGACTGGAAGCGGCGGCTTCGTCTTCACGCACAGCTGATCCTGGGCGATGACGACAGTCACCCGCTTGTTGCGCAACGCCGATGAGTTGGCGACCAGCGCATTCGATCGCGCGTTCGAGGCGGCGCACAATCCCTGGCGTCATCTGGGGGCGCTGGCGTTTGTCTGCCTGCTGCTGGTCGTGCTCAGCGGCATCGTCGCCTATGCGCTGTATGACACCAGTGTCAGCGGCGCCTATCAATCGGGGCTGCGACTGCAGAACGATCCGACCGGACTCGGTCGCCTGCTGCGCGGCCTGCACCGCTACGGTGCCGACGCCTGCATGCTGCTGACACTGCTGCATCTGGCGCGCGAAGTCCTGCGCGGTCACTTTCGTGGCGTGCGCTGGTTTTCCTGGCTGACCGGCATCCCGCTCCTGTGGCTGCTGTGGATTGCCGGCATCACCGGCTTGTGGCTGCTGTGGGACCAGCGCGCGATCTTCAGCGTCACCGCCACCGCCGAGTGGCTGCAGGCGCTGCCGCTGGGCGCCGAACTGCTGGCGCGCAACTTCCTCACCGCCGCGACCCTCAACGACCGCTTCTTCTCACTGATCATGTTCGTTCACATCGGCATGCCGCTCCTGGTGCTGGCCGCGATGTGGGTTCATGTGCAGCGCGTCTCCCGCGTGCGCATCTGGCCGCCGCGCTCGCTGGCACAGGCCAGCCTGGCGATGCTGGTCTTGCTGGCGCTGCTGGTGCCGGTGCTGAGCCTCGGGCCGGCCGACACCGGCCATGTCCTGCAGCGTCTTTCGATCGACTGGTTCTACCAGTTCCTGCATCCCCTGGTGGACCGCCTGTCGGCGCCCGGCGTCTGGCTGCTCGCCGTTGTGCTGACGCTGGCGCTGGCGCTCGTGCCCTTGCTGCCCGCGCGCGGGCAGCAGCGGCGCGCGGCGGCACGGGTCGACCCGGCCAACTGCAACGGCTGTTCGCGCTGCGTCGCCGACTGCCCGTTTGGCGCCGTGACCATGGTCGCGCGCACCGATGCCAGCCGACACCCGGCGCAGGCGCAGGTCGACAGCGCCCTGTGTGCGGCGTGCGGCATTTGCGTCGGCTCCTGCCCCTCGGCGACGCCGTTTCGGCGCGGCGAAGCGATTGTCTCGGGCATCGAGATGCCGCAAACCCCGGTCGCGGACCTGCGCCGTGAACTTCAGCGCAAGATCAAGGCCCTGAGCGGCGCCAGGAAGATTGTCGTGATCGGCTGCCGCCAGGCGGCGGACTTCGAGGCGCTGGCCGATGGCGCCACGGCCGTGCTGACGCTCGAGTGCGCCGCGATGCTGCCGCCCTCCTTTCTTGAGTATGCGATGCGCATGGGCGCAGCGGGGGTGCTGATCGCCGGCTGCCGCGAGTCCGATTGCGAATTCCGGCTCGGCGATCGCTGGGTCAAGGAGCGCCTGCTGGGCCAGCGCGAGCCGCGCCTGCGCGCAGCGGCCCCGCTTGACCGGATTGAGGTGGTATGGTCGGGTCGCGATATGCTTGGCGCTGGCGCAGCCGTCGCGAATTTGCGCGGTCGGCTGCCCGATTCGAACGCTCCCGATGCCCATCACCTTGAAAGAATCGATGCAACATGATTGAGACTCCCTCTGCCGGCGGCTTTCAGTTCGACCTTGCGGTGCCGCAGGACGCGCGCAAGACGCTGGCCATGGCCTGGCTGGCTCTGGGCCTGGCGGCGCTGCTGGCATCCGGGCTGTTCTCGATCCTGCTGGTGCTCTCGCGCACGCCGCAGTTGCAGACCCTGTTCCCGGTGGCCGACTTCTTTCGCGTGGCGCTGGTGGTGCACGTCGACCTGTCGGTGCTGGTCTGGTTTCTGGCCTTTGGCGGCGCGCTCTGGACCCTGGGCGGAACCACGCGCTGGCAGCCGCTGGCCTGGCTGGCGTTCCTGCTGGCGGCGCTCGGTACGCTGGCGATGTGCGTCGCGCCCTTTGCCCAAACTGCAACACCGGTGATGGCCAATTACGTTCCGGTGCTCGACGGCAGCGTCTTTCTGAGCGGCCTGGCGCTGTTCGGCGCCGGCATCGCGCTGCTGTGCCTGCGCTCGATGCTGGCGGCGGCGCCGGTCGGCGTGCACATCAGCGGTCACGGCGCGCTGCGCTTTGGCCTCAACGCGGCCATGGTGGCCACCGCCATCGCCGTGCTGGCCTTTGCCTGGACCTGGCTCGCGCTGCCGCGCGCCCTGGACCCGCGGGCCTACTATGAACTGCTGTTCTGGGGCGGCGGCCACGCTTTGCAATTCGCCTACACCCTGCTGATGCTGATCGGCTGGATCTGGCTCGCCTCGTCGCTCGGCAGCAGGCTGCGCCTGTCACCGCGGGTCGTGACCCTGCTGTTCGGGATCGCCCTGATCGCGGTCTTCCTGACCCCGATCATCTACCTCGCCTACGATGTCGCCTCGGTCGAACACCACCGCCTGCAGACGCTGTTGATGCGCTATGGCGGCGGCCTGGTGATTGGACCGATCGCGCTCGCGGTGATCTGGTCGATCTGGCCCCTGGCGCGCCTGACCCCGGCGGCGCGGCCCTTGCGCTCGAGCCTGATTGCCTCGCTGCTGCTGTTTTGCGCGGGCGGCATGATCGGCTTCATGATCAGCGGCAGCAATGTGCGCATTCCCGCGCACTACCATGGCTGCATCGTCGGCGTCACGCTGGCCATGATGGGCATGGTCTATCGGCTGCTGCCGCAACTCGGCTTCGCGGCGCCGGCGTCGCGCGCTGCGGCCTGGCAGCCCGCCATCTATGGCGCAGGCCAGTTGATGCATATCGTCGGCCTGGTGTGGTCCGGCGGCTATGGCGTGCAGCGCAAGGTCGCCGGCAGCGAGCAGGTGCTGCGCTCGGCCCAGGAGGTCTGGGGCATGGGACTGATGGGCCTGGGCGGTCTGGTCGCGATTGTGGGCGGCATCATGTTCTTGCTGATCGTGCTGCGCTCCCTGCGCCAGGCAAACCGAAACCGGCCATGAGCGAAACCCCTGACCTGTTGCCGAGCGGCGGCGCCGACGCGCGCACCTGGTTGCGCCGCATCGGCGCTTTGGGCGCCCTGCTGGCGCTGATCATTCTTGGGTCCAGCATCTTCTTGCGTCTGACCAGCGTTCTCGACCCGCAGGGCCATGCCAGTTCAACGCTGGCAGCGCCCCTCGAGCAGGCAATTCGCCTGCTGCACCGGCTCTGCGCATCGGGCGTCGCGCTGCTGGCGCTGTCCGCCGTGGTGCTGCGCTGGAAGCAGCGCCCGGCCGCGCCGCAGACGAGCCAGGCGGTGTTCGGGATTGTTGCCGCAACCCTGATCCTGGCGCTGATCGGCCCTCTCACACCCGGCTATCGCCTGGCCGGGGTCACCGTGGTGAACGTGGTCTGCGGCGTGCTGCTGCTGCTGTCCTTCTGGTGGCTGCGCGACTGGGCGGCGAGCGGCCCGGCCGGGGTCCGGCCGTTCGACGCCTTTTCGTGGGCCGCCCTGGCCGCCCTGCTGCTGCAGGTCGGCACCGGTGCGGCGGCCAGTGCCTGGGAAATGCACGCGGTGCACTGGCCGGCTCTGGTGCACCTGGCCTGCGCGGTGTTGTGCGCCATCCTGATCGGCGCGGTCCTGCTCGACCGGCGCAGCACACCCGGGCCGGGCGGGCGCGGCTGGCTCGTCGCCGGCTTGCTCGCGGGCCAGTTGTTGCTCGGCTATCTGCTGATGTGGCAGGACCCGCGTTCCGTCGCGCTATCTTTTTTTCATGCCATGCTGGCGCCCCTGCTGGCGGGCGCGCTTGTCTCCCTTCTCAAGCACCGATCGTAGTTCTCCGTACAATGCGCCAAAACCTGGATATAACCAGGATGGAGACTTGTCCGATGGACGTTGATGATTTCAATATTCCCCGCTTTCTGGCGGTGCTACCCCTGTTCCATGATCTCTCGCCCGCCGAGTTGGAGCGTGTGGCGCTGGGCTGTCAGGTGCGCCGGCTTGGGCGCGGTGACACCATTTTCCGCTTCGGTCAGCCCTGCGAAGAGTTTCACGTCGTGATTTCGGGACAGGTCAAGCTGTTTGCGATTTCGCCGACCGGCCAGGAAAAGGTCATTGAACTGGTGGCCCCCGGTCACAGCTTTGCCGAAGCGCTGATGTTTACGGGAAAACCTTATATCCTGAACGCCGAGTCGCTGGCCAGCACGCTGCTGCTGACCGTCAGCAAGCAGTCCGTGTTCGACGAGATCGAGCGCGATCCGCGCTTTTCCATGCGCATGCTGGCGGGCATTTCCCGACGCCTGCACGGTCTTGTGCGCGACATCGAGTCGGGCGCCCTGCACAGCGGAATGCAGCGCGTCATCGGCTACCTTTTGAGTGAGCGCCAGGCCGAAACCGGCGATGCGCCGCAGACTTTCACGGTCTCGCTGCCGGTGAGCAAGGCGACGCTGGCTTCGCGCCTTTCGTTGACGCCGGAGTACTTCTCCAAGGTGCTGCATGAACTCGAGACGCAAAAACTGATCCAGATCGACAAGCGCGATATCCGGATCGTCGACGTGACGCGGCTGGCCTGCTACGGCGCTCACTAGGCGCCCGGCTTCAGTGCGAGGTGCCTTCGGAGCGGGAGAGCTTGTTTCCCACGTTGTATTTGCCGACCGGTTTGGACATTGGCAGGCGCTTGAATTCCTTGAACGTCAGCGCGTCATACACGATCAGGGCGCCATCCATCTCGCCCAGACTGGCCAGCGCGTAGCGACCGTCGCGCGTGAACTCGATGTGCGACAGGGTGCGACCCGGTTCGCGCACCTGGGCGACCGCCTCCAGCGTGCGCTTGTCGATGATCGTGATGGTGTCCCGGGCGCTGGGACTGAGCATCGAGTCGACCCAGGCGTAGGCCGAGTTCTCATGGCTGCGCATGAAAAATCCGGGCCCCGGCGTGCTGATGGTCTTGATCACCTTCCAACTCTTCATGTCCACCACCGTCAGCGCGCCGTCCTTCAGGTTCGGCGAGGCCAGCACCACGGTGTCTTTCCAGGCAAAGGTGATGCCGGAACCCAGATGCGGCATGCCCGGCAGCGCAAAGTCGGCAATGCGCCGGCGCACATCCAGATTCACCACCTGGGCGCCAACCGGCTTGTCACCCTGGCTGCGCGTGCTGCCGACCGCGTGACGGTAGCCCTGATCGAAGAAGAAGTCTTCCAGGGGTTCATCCAGCGGCGTGCGCCGCACCCCCAGGAAACCGGGCTTGGCCAGGCCCTCGCCCATTTTGTAGTCGTGCACCAGGCCATCGAAAATGGGCTCGGCCTTTGGATCGTAGGAAATTTCCCACAGTTCGGGGATGTCCTTGAGCGCCACGATAAAGCTGTGGCGGGGCGTGGCGTCATAGACCGCTGCCACGCGCGATGCGGTTTTGCCATCGGGCGTGATGGCCGGGTAGCTGCGCACCAGGTTCAGGTCCGCGTCAAACAGCGTCACTGTGTTGGGCAGGTAGTTGGCCGCCATCACCCAGCGGCCATCACCCGACACCGCCACATTGCGCATGTTCAGTCCGGCCCTCACCTCGGCCACCACGGTCAGGTTCCATAAATCATATTTGGTGATCCAGCCGTCACGCGACCCAAAATAGACGAAGCGTCCATCGGGCGTGAATTTCGGCCCGCCGTGCAGGGCAAAGCGCGAGGGGAAACGGTGAATCGGCTCGAAGAGCTCACCGTCGACCAGCGATACGTGGTGATCACCGCCTTCGACCACAACGAACAGATTCATCGGATCGGCACGCCACAGCGGCCTCGCCGGCAGCGCCGCCGCCCCCGGCACCTCGATTCTGGACTGGCGTATGTCGGCCTGCGTCCACTCGGGGGCCGGCTGCAGCGGTCGGTAGATCCAGCGCACCAGCTGCTCTATCTCCTGCGGTTTGAGCAACGCGCCAAAGCCTGCCATCTGGGTCGCGGGCCGGCCTTTGCTGATGACGGCACCGGCCTCTGCCTGCCGCAAACGCTCCAGGCTCTGCGACAGCAGTGCCGGGCCCATGCCGCCCAGACGCTGCGCCCCGTGGCAAGACGCGCAATGGCGAGAATACAGTTGCTCCGCGGGGTCCGAATCGGTGACGGCGAGCGCCGCAGCGGCCATGCAGGCGGACAGAAAAAAGCCTGCGCCAAGGCGCAGGCTGATGGCTGCAAAGCGCAAGAGCGTCCTTACAGTTTCAGAATCCACTCCACGGCGGTTTTCAGATCCGCATCGCTGATCTTCTCGACCGGGTTGGGCGACATCGGAATCGGACCCCAGACGCCCGGACCGCCAGCACGCACTTTGGGCAGCAGTTTGGCGAGCACATCCTGGCCCTTGTACTTCTTGGCAATGTCTTTCAGCGCCGGTCCCACCAGTTTGGCATCGAGCTTGTGGCAGGCCATGCAGCCCGACTTGGTCATGATCTCTTCGCCGGTGGCCGCCTGCGCGCCAAGGCTGAGCAAGGCCGCGCTGGCGGCCAACAACAGATTCAATGTTTTCATTTCAGTTTCCTTCAAAAATGGGGCGCCAGCAAGGCGCCCCTTGCCGTTAATAGACGTCGTGTTGCGTGTTGTTGACGTTGAACTTGCCTGTCGGTGTGATCAGCCGCGGATCCTTGATCACCGCCTTGAGCTTGCGCGTCTTGTCATCCACGATCACCAGGGCGGATGTCTTGTCTTTGGCGCTCCAGACCGAGAACCAGACTTCATCGCCGGCCATATTGTATTCGGGCTGCACGATGCGCCTGGCGCCATCGTCCTTGATGCCGGCCCAGTCGCCGATCGGCAAGACCTCGAAGCCCTTGCCCAGATTCTTGATGTCGTACACCGCCACCGACTGCGACAGCTTGGCGTCCGGATTGAGCGGCGTGTCGACCCACAGATTCTGCGACTTCGGATGCGTCTTGATGAACAGCGAACCGCCGCCCTGAGCCTTCAGGGTCTCGACCACGTGCCAGGCCTGCATCTTGTGCTTGATCGGATCGGTGCCAATCAGGCTGATGGTCTCGTCGCCGAGGTGGCTGGTGGCCCAGACCGGGCCGAACTTCGGGTGAATGAAGTTGGCTCCGCGGCCGGGATGCGGCACCTTGCCGACATCGATCAGCGCGGTCAGCTTGTCCTCCTTGGTGTCGACCACGGCGACCTTGTTCGATGCGTTGGCTGCGGTCAGGAAGTAGCGCCCGGTCGAGTCCATGCCGCCATCGTGCAGGAACTGCGCGGCGTCGATGGTCGTCACCTTAAGGTTCTTCAGATCCTTGTAGCTGACCACCAGGATCTTGCCGGTTTCCTTGGCGTTGACGATGAACTCGGGGTTGTAGTGCGAAGCCACGATCGCTGCCACGCGGGGCTCGGGATGGTATTCCTGGGTGCCGACCGTGACGCCGCGCGTTGACTCGATGCGTATCGGCTTGAGGGTGTCGCCATCCATGATCACGAACTGCGGCGGCCAGTAGCTGCCGGCGATCGCCAGCTTGTCTTCGTAACCCTTGAACTTCGAGGTCTCGACCGAGCGCGCTTCCAGGCCGATCTTGATTTCTGCCACGTTGGAGGGTTCTTCCATCCAGAGGTCGATCAGGTTGATGCGGGCGTCACGACCGATGACATAGAGGTAGCGGCCGGACGAGGACATGCGCGAAATATGCACCGCATAACCGGTCTTGATGACCTTGACGATCTGCTTGGTCTTGCCGTCGATCAGGGCGATCTCGCCGGCGTCGCGCAGCGTGACCGAGAACAGGTTGCCCAGATCGAGCTTGTTCATCTTCTTGGTCGGACGCTTGTCCGGGGCGACCGTGACCTTGAGCGAGGCCATCATTTCCTTCATGCCCCATTCCGGAGGTGTCGGCGGCTCGTGCTGGATGTAGCGCGCCATCAGGTCGACCTGGTCGTCGGTCAATTCGCCGGACGTACCCCAGTTCGGCATACCGCCAGGCGAGCCGTACTTGATGAAGACCTTCAGGTATTCCGTGCCGTTGGGAATGGTCTTGTCGGTTGTCAGCGGCTTGCCGGTCGCGCCCTTGCGCAGCACACCATGGCAACCGGCACAACGCTCGAAATATATTTTGCGACCGGCGTCGAACTCGGCCACCGTCATCGGCGGCGCCTTCGGGTTGAGGCTGTGCACCAAGGGCACGTTGCCCACCGGGGAGGAGTCGCCGGCCTGGTAGGCCTTCTCCAGCGGTGCGGTGGGCGACTGCTGCGCCTGCACCGAAAGGACCAGCGTCGTCAGCAGCGCTGCCGCAACATTGACCAGTCTTGGATTCTTCATTCTTGGGTCTCCGTCTATATCTATTCGTCGCAACATACACCGCCCCGGCCCTCGATGACAGAGACGTCCGCCGGCCGCTGCAACACCTCGGCGCGAGCAGGCGAATTCTCAGCATTCAAGCCGGTCATGTCCTTAATCTGACATAAGGATCAGGCAAACTACCTTAAGACCTAAGGTTCACTCTCCTTATGCAGCCCTTCACGGGTGCTCTGCCGACCGGGTGCCCGCCGGACCGGCGGCATGGCCTGGCGCCGAGCACCGGACCATGCCCCAAGCAAAGGTCAATTTCAGTCTCTGTTTGGAATTGACAAGGCTGCCGAGACGATCGCAAACTCAGGGAAAACTCTGGTTTTCCTTTGTGTCGGCTAAGCGCTGCAGACCAGCAGAGAAGTGGCGTGATCGGGAGGTTCCTCCAATGACGATGGGTTCAACTTGCGGATGCGTCCGGCGCTGGGTGCGCGCCAGTCTGGTGCTCCTGATTCTTGCGCAAACGCTCCCGTTCTGCGACGCCGTCGCTGCCGAGCCGATCCGGATCTCGGTATCAAGGACCCCCTTGTCGCTGCCGATATTCGTCGCTGAAAGCCAGGGCTTTTTTGCCGCCGAAGGCCTGCCCGTCAGGATCAACGAGGTGATCGGCGGGCATCGCACCCTGCAACAGGTTTTCGAAGGGAGCGCCGACATGGCGACGTCCTCCGATGCGGTGGTCATGTTCAACAGTTTCAAGCGCGATGACTATGCGGTCATTGCCACCTTTGTCACCAGCGACGATGACCTGCGCCTGGTGACACGCGCGAACACCGGAATTACCCGCGTGCCGCAGCTCGCGGGCAAGCGGGTGGCGACGGTCGTCGGGGCCGCAAGCCACTATTTTCTTGACAACTCGCTGCTGCTGAACGGCGTCGATCCGAGGACGGTTCATGTCAGGAACATGCAGCCCGAGATGATGGTTGAGGCCCTCGAAAGAGGCGAGGTCGATGCCATCGCGATCTGGGAACCCTACCCTTTTCAAGCCCTCGCAAAAGTGAGCGACGCCAAGGTGCTGCCAAAGCCCGGAGGCTATGTCGAGACCTTCAATCTGATCATCAACAAGAAACTGCAGGGCGTGCGCGACGACGAGCTTGTCAAATTGCTGCACGCGCTGGACCGCGCACAGCAATTTATCGCCACTGAACCGGTCAAGGCAAAGGCGGTCCTTCGCGAGCGGCTTCAGGTCGACCAGAGGTTCATCGATTCCATCTGGCCGCGTTACAACTACCGCATTGCCCTCAACCAGTCGCTGCTGACGACATTGGAAAGCGAAGCGCGCTGGGCGCGACGCGAAGGCCATGTCAAGGCCGACCAGTCGCCGGACTATCTGGACTTCATCTACGCGACTCCGCTGCGCCGGGTTCGCCCGGCCGCTGTCAACATCAGGGACTGATGCATGCGCCTGAAAACCCAGTTGACCGCTGCCGTGTCGATGGGCATGGTGCTGGTTCTCATTCTGGCGCTGGCTACTTTGGCGGTGGCGGCCAGGATCAACAAGATTTCCGACGAACAAGACAGGGTGTTTGCGATACGGGACCGGAATTTCAATTTGCTGGCCCTGACCCATGAGTTCACAGCGCATTCCGAGGCCCGCGCGCAACGCCAGTGGCGAACAAACTATGCCGCGTTGCGGCAACTGCTTGACGCGGATGCGGATAGCAGGGCGCCGATCGTTCCCGTACCCGCCGAACTGCTGGCTCAGACACAATCGCTCGCCGCAATCTTCCAGCAAATGGTCGATGCGAAAGCCGGCGCGGTTGAATTGAGGGAGCGTCAGGTCGATCTGCTGGTGGGACAGTTGATGGCGGCTGTGCAGAGCGTGAGCGAATCGTCCGACCAGTGGGCCAGAGCGCTTGCCGCCGCCCATCAGCAAACCCAGCGCGAGTATTATCTGTTGGCTGTCAGCGTCCCGCTGCTGATGCTGCTCATGCTGATTCTGATCGCGGCGCTGCTGATGAGTCGTGTGCTTCGTCCCATGTCCAGGCTTCAGCGGGCGGTTCAGGCCATCGCCCGGGGTGAGACCGGCATACGCAGCGCGACCGGAACGAACGACGAGTTTGGCGAACTGTCGCGCAACTTCGATGCCATGGCCGTTGATCTGGTCAACACCCTGCGCACCGAGATCGCCGATCGCGAGCGCGCGCAGGAGGTGCTGCGCGAAAGTGAAGAGCGTTTTCGCCAGATGTTCGAGAACAACGCCTCGGTGCTGCTGCTGATCGAGCCTGATTCGGGCGCGATCGTGGACGCCAACGCCGCGGCAGCCCGCTTCTATGGTTACGCGATCGAGCGCCTTCGGACCATGCGCATCGACCAGGTCAACGCGCTGACCCCATCAGAAATCGCGGCAGAACGCGCTCACGCTGTCCACCAGGAGCGCAATTATTTCATCTTTCCCCACCGCCTGGCCTCAGGCGAGCAGCGCATCGTGGAGGTTCGATCGACGCCCATCATGGTTGGCGCGGGGGTCCTGCTTTTTTCCATCGTCAGCGACGTCACGGAACGCAAGCAGGCCGAGCAAGCGCTGGCGAGAACCGATCGCCTTTTGCGTGACTCCCAGAGGGCAGCGAATATCGGCAGCTACATCAACGATCTGGACGCCGGGACTTTTGAATGCACGTCGACTCTGGACGAAATTTTCGGCATCACCAAAGACTACCCGCATACCAACGAGGGCTGGGTGAATTTCATGCACCCCGATTTCATGCAGATGATGCATGACGCGCTTATGGAGTCGATCAACCACAGAAAACCGTTTGATGCCCAATACAAGATCATCCGACCGAGCGACGGCATCGAACGCTGGATGCACGGCATGGGACAGATTGGCCATGACGACAAGGGCCGTGCCGTCAGCCTGATTGGCACCGTTCAGGACATCACCGAACGCAAGGCAGCCGAAGAGGCCCAGCGCATTGCCGCCACCGCCTTCGAGTCGCAGCAGGGCGTGATCGTCACCGATACGCAGCATGTCATCCTGCGCGTCAACAAGGCCTTCACCCGGATCACCGGTTACACGGGCGAAGAAGCGGTCGGCAGGACACCGCGACTGCTCGCCTCGGGTCGCCATGAACCCGCCTTCTATGCCGCGATGTGGGAGAGCATCAAGCGCACCGGTCAATGGCAGGGCGAGATCTGGAACCGGCGCAAGAATGGCACGGTCTATCCCGAGAGTCTCTACCTCAGTGCCGTCAGGAATGAAGCCGACGTGACAACCCACTACGTTGGCACCTTCAGCGACATCACATCAGCCAGGGCGGCCGAGGTGCAGATCGAGAGCCTGGCGTTCTCCGACCTGTTGACCGGGTTGCCCAACCGCCGGATGCTGATTGTCCAGTTGCAGCAGGCGATGATCGCGGGTGAGCGCGAGAAGCGTCAGGGCGCGCTGCTGCTGGTCGACCTGGACAATTTCAAGAACCTCAACGATGCCCTCGGTCATGAACAGGGCGACCTCCTGCTGAGACAGTCCGCCGAGCGCCTGAGCGCCTGCGCCGGCGAGGGCGAAACCGTGGCCCGCCTGGGCGGCGACGAGTTCGTCGTGCTCTTGAAGCAACTCGACCAGAGCCCGCTGAATGCGGCGATGCACGCCGAAACGGTGGGAAACAGGATCCTCGATGCGCTCAGCCAGCCCTATCAGCTCGACGCGTCCGAGATCTCCTGCAGCGCCAGCATTGGCATCTCTCTGTTCGGCGAGCACGAGGACACGATCGAGCCCTTGAAGCGAGCCGAACTGGCGATGTATGAAGCCAAGGCGCACGGGCGCAACGCGCTGCGCTTCTTCGATCCCCGGATGCAGGCTGTGGTCAACTCGCGCGTCGCACTGGAATCGCGCCTGCGCGAGGCCATTGCAGCCCGCCAGTTCCTGCTGCATTACCAGCCGCAGGTGACGGACAAGGACCAGATCACGGGCGTCGAGGCGCTGCTGCGCTGGCCCGATCCCAAACGCGGCATGGTCTCGCCGGCCGAATTCATCCCGCTGGCGGAGGAAACCGGCCTGATCCTGCCGATCGGCAACTGGGTGCTGGAGACCGCCTGCAGGCAACTGGCGCTATGGGCCAACCATCCTGCGCTGGCTCAGCTGACCCTGTCCGTGAACGTCAGCATGCGGCAGTTTCACCAGAGGGACTTTGTCGACCAGGTCCTATGCACCCTGGAGCGCACCGGTGCCAACCCGAACCGGCTCAAGCTTGAACTGACCGAGAGTCTGCTGGTCACCGACGTTGAAGGCGTGATTGAAAAGATGAATGCGCTCAAGGGAAAAGGGGTGACCTTCTCGCTCGACGACTTTGGCACCGGCTATTCGTCGCTGTCTTACCTCAAGCGACTGCCGCTGGACCAGCTCAAGATCGACCAGGGCTTCGTGCGCGACATCCTGATCGACCCCGATGATGCGGCCATCGCCAGGATGGTGACGGTGCTGGCCGTCAGCATGGGCCTGGGGGTGATCGCCGAGGGGGTGGAGACGCAGGCGCAGCGCGACTTTCTCGACGATCTGGGATGCCATCACTATCAGGGCTATCTGTTCAGCCGCCCGCTGCCGGCCCAGGAGTTCGAGTCCCTGCATAGGCGGGCTTATGAATCTTTGCCGAAATGATGACAGGCCACACCCGGTTCAGCATGATGGCGGGGTCGGGCGGGTGCTCAGCTCCGAGGCTGTCCCCCGGCCTGCGGCCTCCCCCCTTTATGCCTCTGCGCTGAGCGCCCCACCCGCCCGATGCAGGTCGTCAACCGTGTCGATGTCGGTGACACAGCCCGCATCGTTGACGTCCAATTCAAAAGCGCCGCAATTGCGAGCGACCGCGGCTGCGCCCTGATCCCCTTTCAAGTCCAGCAGTGCCTGGCGGCAAGTCGAAGAAAAAGCAACCGGGTGGCCGCGCTGTCCGCGGTACAAGGGAAGCACCACCCTGTGCTGCTGCAGTGCGAGGGCCACGGCACGCAGGGTGTCGGCCCGGATCAGCGGCAGGTCGGCCGGCAGGATCAGCCAGCCCTTGGCGGACGCGGTGGCGGCCACCGCAGCGGCGATCGAGTCCCCCATGCCGGGCTGGCCGCTGGCTTCCAGATGCCAGGGCAGGCCGCTGGCGCGGACCGCGTCGAGCGTGTGCTGCAGGACTGTCTTGGATCCAAGTTGCGCCTGCAGTTTGTGGCCGGCACCGCCCGAGGCGGTAAAGCGCTCGCCACGTCCCGAGGCCAGCACGATGACGGTCGGTCCACTCAATTGGGTCCAGCCCCTGGCACGCCGGAGGGCGCAGCGCCCAGCTGCCTTCGAACCTGAATCATCTCGGCCACGATGGTGACCGCAATTTCGGCCGGCGTCCTGGCGCCCAGCGCCAGCCCGACCGGCCCATGCAGGCGCTCGAGTTGCTCGGCCGTCAGATCGAAATGCTCGGCCAGCCGCTGCTTGCGCGCGATCTGGTTGCGGCGCGAACCGAGCGCGCCAACATAGTAGGCCTGCGACTGCAGGGCTTCGAGCAAGGCCATGTCGTCAAGCTTGGGGTCGTGCGTGAGGGCCACGATGGCGGTATGCGCATCGGGCTGCATTTCGCGCACCACGTCGTCGGGCATGCCCTCGACGCGCCGGATGCCCGGCACGGCGCTGCTCAGCGTGGCACCGTACTCTTCACGCGGATCGCAGACCAGCACCTCGAAGTCGAGCATCAAGGCGATGCGCGCCACCGCCTGCGACAACTGGCCGGCGCCGATCAGCAGCAGGCGCCACTTCGGGCCGAAGACGGTGGTCAGCGTGAGACCGTCAAACTGCATCGCCTGCGCACGCTCGGCGCTGCGCAGCTGCACCGCGCCGGTCTCGAGCGTCACGGTTCGCGCCACCAGCTGCTGGGCCGCCGTGCGCGCCAGCAGTTCCACCACCCAGCCGACATCGAGCAAGGGCTCCTGCAGCAGCCGCAGGGTGCCGCCGCAGGGCAGGCCAAAACGCGCTGCCTCCTCCTGGCTGACGCCGTAGGTGATCAGGCAGGGCCGGGCGGCGCCTGTGCTCAGTCCCGGGGCCTTGAGCGCAGCCTGCGTGCGCGCGATCAGGTCGTCCTCGACGCAACCGCCCGACACCGAGCCACTGAGCAGGCCGTCATCCCGGATCGCCAGCAGCGCGCCGGGCGGCCGCGGTGCGCTGCCCCAGGTCTGGACCACCGTCACCAGCGCCACGGCATGACCGGCACGATGCCATGCCAGTGCGTCGTGCAGAACCCTGAGATCCAGACTTTCCATCGAGGCTCAGATCGGCCGCGTGAAGGCGAGCCGCTGTGAAGGCTTGAAGCCGGCGTCAAACAGAAAACCAAGCAGCGCCTGATCACGCGGCGCGGTGCTGGTTTCGACCCGCTCGACGCGCAAGGCGCCCAGGTTGGCAAACAACTGCGACAGCAGGGCCCGGCCGATGCCCCGGTGCGCGTACTCCGGATCGACGCCGATGGTGTCCATCACGGCGGCCGGCGCGGCGCGTCCGAAGTCACCGGTATCGGCGCGCGCCATCAGGTAGCCGACGATGGCACCATCGAGCCGCGCCGTCATGGAGACGCGGATCGCGGAATCATTGAGCGCCTCGGCCAGCTTGCCCCGGATGTAGGCGCTGCGGTCGCGCCCGGTGATGGCGCGGTCGATGCGCACGATCTCCTGCAGATCCTCGGGCTTCATGGAGCGCACGTCGGCGCTGTCACGCGCGAGCTTCTCGAAATCGTTGTCGCCCGGCGCGCCGTAATCGATCTCGTGGCCCGGACCCGAGCCCTCGGGCGCGCCCACCGCCTCGTCGCGCCCGGCGTGGTAGGCGCCGCCCTCGACCAGGCACTCGAGCCAGCGATCGGGCGCCAGCGCAAAACCCATGCTGTCGAACCAGCGCAGCATGTCGTGATCGTTCCAGGCCGCCGAGGTGTGCAGTTCGGTCAGCCCGTGCTTCCTCGCCTGGGTCATCAGCGCCTGCAGCAACTGCGAGCCCACGCCCAGACCGCGCGCCGCGCGCTCGACGCCGACGATCTCGAGCCTGAGGCCCGGATGCGGCCGGCCAAACTCGCCGACCAGCGCCCTTGCCAGCACGTAGCCCACCAGCTTGCCCGCGTCGATGGCCGCAAACTGGACATGCAGCGCGGGCTCGCGCAGGGCCGCCGCCAGGCGCCGCTCGATGTAGTCGCGCCGTGAGCGCCCCTCGATCTCTGAATCAATCGCGACGACCGCGCTCAGGTCTTCCCTGGCCAGCGCGCGAACCGCGATGTTTCGTTGGGCAACAGCTTGCATGGAGTGATTCCTTCGGGCTACAAATAATCAGCTGGCGGCGTAATCGAAAGCGAGTTGACGGTCGGTTTCCTCATCGAGCAGGTCATCGAGCATCGGCAGCAAGGCCATCTCTTCCTTCTGGATGTGCGACACCTGGCGCTCCACCAGTTCCAGAACGCAGGCCCTGAGCGTGTCCCAGCCGCTCGCGTCCAGCCGGCTCGCGACCGCCTCGCCAGCCAGCGGCACCAGTTCCTCGGCGACCGCGCGAATCGCTTCGTGTTCCTCGCTGAGCAGCATCGCGATGCCGACGTCGCCGGCCTCGCGCAGGCGCGGGAAAAGCTCGCGCTCTTCAAACCCGAAATGCCGATCGACATCCTGCTGCAGGTGCTGCGAGAGCGCCGCGATCAGTCGGAGAAATTCGGGGTCACGAGCGCCGTGCGTCCGCGCGGACCGCACAAAAGCCTGCTCGGCACGCGCCAGCAGTTGCAGATTGGCCCGGTGGTCATCGTGCAATGCGCGGCTGGTTTGTCTTGAAAAGTTCATGGCAGGCAATAATGGTATCAGAATACCGAATTAGTCGGCAGGTGGCAATTCTAAGCCGGTTTGGAACGCTCGAGCGCGTCTTTTTTCGACAGCGTCTGCGTCATGCGCCGCCACGCCTTGCCAAAGAAAACCAGGTAGGCAGCGGCACCCAGCGCGCCGACCGCGGCACCCCCGCGCAACAGCCAGACGCTGTCAAGGCAGACACCGCCGAGCAGCGCAAGGAACGCCGCGCAGTGGCTGTAGAGATGGACGTCGAGCGCGCGCTGCGCCGTCATATGGGACGGCGTCGGCGGTCGGCGCATGCCGGCACCGGCGTGCATGGCGGCCAGAAAGGGCACGATGCGCGACAGCATGCCCAGCAGCAGGGTCAAGAGGCCTCCGACCAGCAGCAGCCCGAACAGGACCGGGGCGCGTCGGATCGGCCACCCGAATTCGGACAGAAGCGCCAGCGCCAGGCTGGCGATCAGGCAGCCCCAGCCGATGCGCACCAGCACAAAGGAGGAACCGAGCCCGCGCCGCATGCCGCTGCGCAGCGAGCGCTCCATCAGCGCCACATGCATCAGCCAGGCCAGGCCCAGCGCTGCCAGCGCCCCGCCCAATAGCCATGCCGGCAGCCAGCCAAGCCAGACCGCCAGGGCCAGCAGCAGCGCCGCCAGCGCCAGGCCAAGGGAAAGGTGGGACCAGGCCGGCGCCGGGTTATCGGACAGCGCGAACATCGGCACCAGAATGTAGGAGAAGCCCATGACCAGCAAGCCCATGAAACCATAGCCGGCAAAAGTGATGTGCACACCGACGGCGGCGATGCGCTCAAGCAGGAAGAAGCCGCTGTAGGCACCGGCCAGGGACAGCCCGCTGCCCAGCAGCAGCAGCAAGGACAGGCCGGCGCCCCAGCCGTGCAGCACGACCAGGCGCATCCCCCTGGCGCCGCGCAGATTGCGCGCCAGCAGGAACAGGTAAAGCAGCAGCGCCGCCGCCAGCGCCAGCGCACCCCAGCCCAGCGGCGCCGGCAACTCGGCCCCCATGCCCGAGGTCGCGACCAGCACGCCCAGCGTGTAGAGACCCCAGATCAGCTCATACGGCCAGCGCGCCGCGGTAACCGACTGCCGTGTCGCCACCGGCAACAGTTGCAGGCTGGCGCCGATGGCGGTCATGAGCAGAACGCCCAGCGTGAACAGATGCAGGGCCGCCAGCGCCGGGCCCAGCCCGCCGGCAAAATCGGGCAGGGAGGGCGCCGCCAGAAGCAGCACCAACCAGCCGAGCAGATGAAACAGCAGCGCCGCGGCAAAGAAGCGAAACACAATCGAAGGCGCCAGCAAACGCCCCGCGGCACCACCCAGAAAGGTGTTGGCCGAGGCCATCAGGGAGCCCTGCTCAGGCGCAGGCGAAACTCGCCGTCGGCGCCGTCGATGCGCTCGGCCAGCCAGCCGCGCTCGGCGAGTTCGGCGTACAGCGGGACCGGTTCGCGATCGTGGTGCACGATCACCGGCACCGGCTGCCCGCCGATCGATTCGATCAGCCTGATGATCGCCACAAACGGCCCCGGCGGCGCCATGCCGCGGACCTCGAGGTGCAGGCCGTCGGCCTCGCTCCAGTGCTCGCCGGCACCGTGTGGCGCCGCGACGGTGCCCATGCTCACTGCGCGGTCAGTTCGGCCAGCAGGCGCTGCGTCAGCACCGACGCAACCTGACGCCGGTAGTTGGATGCGGTCACGGTGCTGCGCATCGGACTGACCTGCTTTTGCACCAGCTTGCCCAGCGCCGCCAGAACCTCGGCGCCCACTGCCTTCTGGCAGAGCGCCTCGGTGCCCTGCAGCAAGATGGGCTGCGAGTTGGAGCCGGTCAGCGCGACGCGCAATTCTGTCAGCAGACCCTGCGTCAGCCGCACGCGCATTGCCACGCCGGCCAGCGGAAAGTCAACCGCGCCGCGCACTCGCGCCTTGCGGTAGCCACAGCGCATGCCCTCGGGCTGCGCCGGAATGCGCACCCCGGTGACCAGTTCACCGGGCAGCAGCTTGAGCGGTCTGGCGCCATCGTCCTGGTAGAACTCGTGCAGCGCCACGCTGCGTGACCCCTCCTGGCGCCGGATGTCGACGCTGGCATCCAGGGCGATCAGGGCCGGCGCCAGATCACCGCTCCAGGCGGCGTGGCAGCGCGCGCCCTGCGGTGCCACATGGCAGACCTCGCCCAGGTGTTTCAGGCAGTAGTTGTTGGACTGGCGCCACCACTCGCTCTGGTTGTAAAAAACACAGCGCGTGTCCAGGCACAGGTTGCCGCCCAGCGTCGCCACCGAGCGGTGGCTTGGCCCCGCGACGGCGGCGGCGGCCTGGGCCAGCACCGGCAGTCCGGACCCGATGTCCGCGTCGCCGGCGATCCGGCTCAGGGTGACACCGGCGCCAATCAGCCAGCCCTGCCCCTGGCGCTCAAGGCGGCGCAGTTCGGCGATGCCGCCGAGGTCGATCAACTGCTCGGGCGCGCCAATGCCGCGGCGCAGATTGGGCATCAGATCGGTGCCCCCGGCGATCACGCGCGCGCGCGGCTCGGCAGCCAGCATTTCCACAGCATCTGCCACCGACCCTGGCGAGCGCAGGACAAAAGGAGTCATTGCATCCACGCTACACCTGCTCTTTCTTCACGGCGCCGCTCTTGGTTGCGCTGAGCTTGAGCGCGCGCCGGCGCGCCACCAGAGCGTCGAGCACGCGGTCCGGCGAGGCCGGCAATTCGTGCAGGCGCAGGCCGGTGGCATGCGCGATGGCATTGGTCAGGGCCGGCAGAAAACCCGACAGCGAGCCTTCGCCCGCTTCCTTGGCGCCAAAGGGGCCGTTCGGATCGGGCGCCTCCACGATGTAGGTTTCAATCGGCGGCGATTCGACGATGGTCGGAATGCGGTAGTCCAGAAAATTGGCGCGCATGTGCAGGCCCTGGTGGTACTGGGTTTCTTCGCACAGGGCCTGCCCCATGCCCATCCAGACCGAGCCCTGCACCTGCCCCTCGACCGCCAGCGGGTTGATGGCGCGCCCGCAGTCGTGCGCGACCCAGACCTTGATCACCCGCACCATGCCGGTGTCCTCGTCGACCTCGACCTCGACCACCTGCGCGGCGTAGGAGTAGCCGGCACTGGTGCCGACCGCCGCGCCGCGGAACTTGCCGCCCTGGGTTTCCCGCGGCGTCGACCAGCTGCCGCTCGCCGTGACCGTGCCGCCGGGCTGCAGCGCCAGCGTCACCACCTCCTTGTAGCTCAGCGCCTTGTCGCTGCCTGCGACGGCGTAGCTTTCGCCCAGGCAATCGACGTTCTCGACCGGCACGGCGAGCTTGCGCGCGGCGGCCGCCAGCAGGATCTGGCGCAGCGCCCGGGCGGCATTGATGGCGGCATTGCCGACCATGAACGACACGCGCGAGGAATAGGAGCCGTTGTCCTTGGGCGTCACCGCGCTGTCGTTGGCGACAACGCGCAGGCGCTCCATCGACAGCCCCAGCACCTCCGCCACCATCTGCGCCAGCAGCGTCGAAGAACCCTGGCCAATGTCCGCGGCGCCCGTCAGCACGGTGATGCCGCCGTCGAAATCGAGCTTGAGGTTGACCACCGCATGCGGCTCGCCGCTCCAGTGCACGGGCTTGGCCGAACCGCTGGCGTAATGCGAACAGGCCAGCCCCAGGCCGCGTCCCTTGGGCATGCGGGCATGGCGCTCGTTCCAGCCGGAAGCGGCCTGCACCTTGTCCAGGCATTCACCCAAGCCGCAGGAGTTGACCTGCAGATCGTTGATGGTGCGGTGCGGGATAGCGAGCAGATTGGCCCGGCGCACAGCGAAGGGATCGAGCCCGAGCGTTTGTGCCATGCTGTCGAGCATCGACTCGAAGGCATGGCGCACGTCGACCGAGCCGTGTCCGCGCATCGCGCCGTTGGGCGGCGTGTTGGTATAGACGCGCACGCCAAAATAGCGGCAGGCCGGCAGCTGGTACATCGCATGCAGCAGCGAGCCCGCATACAGGATCGTGACCAGTCCATAGCCGGCATAGCCACCGCCGCGCTGCACCACCTCGCAGTCCACCGCGCGGATGACGCCGCTGCTCGACAAGCCGATCTTCAGGCGCACGTCGGTCTCGGGCCGGCCGCGGTGCGTGATGAACGATTCCTCGCGCGAGAGCTCGAGCTTGACCGTGCCGCCCGCGGCGCGCGCCAGCAGCGAGGCGATGATCTCGAAATTGAGCGTCTCGGTGCGGTGCCCGAAGCCGCCGCCGACAAAGGGCTTGATGACCCGGATCTGCGAGGCGTCGAGTCGCATGCATTGCGCCAGGATCAGATGCACGTAGTACGGCACCTGCGACACCGTGTGCAAGGTGAGGCGTCCGCGCTCGGCGTCCCAGCTGGCCAGCGACGCGTTGGGCTCCATCATGGCGTGCGTCACTTCGGCGTAATGGAAGCGCTCCTCGAGCACCAGATCGGCAGCGGCAAAGCCGCCCTCGACATCGCCAAAGCTGTGGTCGACATCGCGCGCAATATTGCCGGGCTGATCTTCGTGCAGCTGGAAGGCGCCGGCGGCGCGCGCGCTGGCGGCGTCGAAATAGGCCGGCAGCGGCTCCAGATCCAGGGTGATGGCCGCCAGCGCGGCGCGCGCCGTGGCCTGGTCGACCGCCGCCACCGCGGCCAGCGGCTCGCCGCAGTAGCGCACCGACCCGCGCGCCAGCGCAAACTCGTTCTGCGCGATGGGAATCACGCCGTAAGGCACGTCGCAGGCGTCGCCGGTGATGACGGCGCGCACGCCCGCCATGGCCTGGGCCCGGCTGATGTCGATCGAGCGGATCCGGGCGTGCGCCAGCGGGCTGCGCAGGATGGCGCCGACCAGCGCATCGCGCGCCGGCAGGTCGGCCGTGTAGAGCGCCTGGCCGGCGACCTTTTCGACGCCGTCGATCAGCGGCTGGCGCACGCCAATCGCGCGCTGCGGCACTGTGGAGTCGGACGCGGTATTTATGCTGCTTCTCCTTTGGCGCCGGCCAGCGTGGCGGCGGCCGCCTGAACCGATTCGATGATCTTGACATAGCCGGTGCAGCGGCAGATATTGCCCGACAGGGCCTGCCGGATCTGCGCCTCGTCCGGCTGCGGGTTGCTCAGCAGCAGGGCGTGCGCCGCCATCACCATGCCGGGGGTGCAAAAGCCGCACTGGGTCCCGAGCTTTTCATGAAAGGCGCTCTGCAGCGCGCTCAGCCGCCCGTCCTGCGCCAGCGATTCGATGGTGCTGACCTCGCGGCCCTCGCAGCGGCAGGCCAGCGTGATGCACGAAAGCTGCGGCTGGCCGTCCACCAGCACGGTGCAGGCGCCGCACTCGCCGCCGTCGCAGCCGCGCTTGGTGCCGGTCAGGCCGAGCTGCTCGCGCAGGTAGTCCAGCAGCAGCGTGTGATCGGCCACCGCGTCCTCGCGCGCGCGGCCGTTGACGCTCAGATTGACGAGTCGCTTGGCCACTGCTTACTCCTTGGGCCGCAGGTCGCGCACGCGCACCGCCTTGCCCTGCGAGCGCGGGATCTCGCCCGGCAGCTTGACCTCGACATCGGTGGTGATGCCGATCAGCGACTTGACGTGCCGCGCAACGTCACGCGCGATCGACGGGAACGCCTCGGCGTCCACGCCGACCAGCGCCTCGACCTCGATCGTGACGTGATCGAGCGTGCCGCGCCGCTCGACCACCAGCTGGTAGTGCGGCGAAATCATGGGACGACCGACCAGCACCGATTCGATCTGCGATGGATAGACATTGACGCCGCGGATGATCAGCATGTCGTCGCTGCGTCCGGTGATGCGCAGGATGCGCAGGTGCGTGCGACCGCAGTCGCAGGGGGCCGTGGTGAGCCGCGTGATGTCGCGCGTGCGGTAGCGCAGCATCGGCAGCGCCTGCTTGGTCAGCGTCGTGATGACCAGCTCGCCGGCATCGCCCTCGCTCACCGGGCCCTGGGTTTCGGGGTCCAGCAGCTCAAACAGGAAATGGTCCTCCCAGCCATGCAGGCCGCTCTGCGCCACGCATTCGCAGGCGACGCCCGGGCCCATGATCTCGGACAGGCCGTAGATGTCGATCGCCCTGACGCCCAGGCGCTGCTCGATCTCGGCGCGCATGGCGCTGCTCCAGGGCTCGGCGCCGAAGACGCCCACGCGCAACTGGCTCTTGCGCATGTCGATGCCCTGCTGCTCCGCCACCTCGGCCATGGCCAGCGCATAGGACGGCGTGGCGCACAGCACGGTGGCGCCAAGGTCCATGATGAGCGCGATCTGGCGCTCGGTCGAGCCGCCCGACATCGGCACCACGGTCGCGCCGAGCCGCTCGGCGCCGTAGTGCGCGCCCAGACCCCCGGTGAACAGGCCGTAGCCGTAGGAGTTGTGAATCACGTCGCCGGCTCGCGCGCCAGCCGCCTGCAGCGAGCGCGCCATCAGTTCGGCCCAGGTCGCGATGTCGTCGCGCGTGTAGCCGACCACGGTCGCCTTGCCGGTGGTGCCGCTTGAGGCGTGCAGACGGGCGATGCCGGCGAGCGGCCGCGCGAACATGCCAAACGGGTAGTGGTCCCGCAGGTCGTTCTTGTAGGTGAACGGAATGCGCCGCAGGTCCTCGAGCGTGCGCACTTCCTCGGGTATGACGCCGGACTGATCCATGCGCCGGCGATGCAGCGGCACGTTGTCGTAGGCGTTGCGCAGCGTCTTGCGCAGGCGCTCGAACTGCAGCGCCGCCAGCGCCTCGCGCGGCATGGTCTCCGCGTGCTGGTCAAAGTAGCTGGCGGCCCCGCCGCCCTTGCTGACCCCGATTTCTGATGTGTTGCTAGCGCCCATGTTGTCTCCTAAATTATTTGCCGCCGTCATCGCAGCCCCGCCGCTCTCGTCATCCCAAGCCCGCCGCTCTCGTCATCGCGAGCCTGCCGCCTTTGCCGTCGCGGCCACGCCACCTTCGTCATCGCGAGCGCAGCGTGGCGATCCATGCCTGGATTGCCGCGCCCTGCGGGCTCGCAATGACAGCCACCTGGCCGTGGCAATGACAGCCGCCTGGCCGTGGCAATGACAGCCGCCTGGCCGTGGCAATGACAGCCGCCTGGCCGTGGCAATGGCAGCCGCCTTTGCCGTCGCGGCCACGCCACCTTCGTCATCGCGAGCGCAGCGTGGCGATCCATGCCTGGATTGCCACGCCCTGCGGGCTCGCAATGACTGCCGCCTGGCCGTGGCAAGGACAGCCGCCTGGCCGTGGCAATGACTGCCGCCTGACCGTGGCAAGGACAGCCGCCTCACGGTCGCCATGACGAAATTCGTAGATGCGCATTTTCGGCTCCCCTATTGCGTCGTCCTGACGCCGCGCACCGGAATCTTCAGCAGCGCAA
>CAIMBE010000156.1 GCA_903839085.1 uncultured beta proteobacterium
CCGGTATCGTCATTGCGCCCTGCCTCCCGTCATTGCGCCCTGCCTCCCGTCATTGCGAGCGAAGCGCGGCAATCCATGCATGGACTGCCGCGTCGCTGCGCTCCTCGCAGTGACGGGATGACGGCGACGTTGACGGGATGACGGCGATGGACACAAGATGACGGCGACGGACACAAGATGACGGCGACGGTGACGGGATGACGGCGACGGTGACGGGATGACGGCGATGGACACGGGATGACGGCGACGGACACAAGATGATGGCAACGGTGACGGGATGACGGCGACGGACACAAGATGATGGCGATGGACACTGAAGATATGGCCGGCAAGGTGGTGCGATGGCAGCAAACGTACGGGCGCAATGACTTGCCGTGGCAGAACACGCGCGATCCGTACCGGGTCTGGCTCTCGGAGATCATGCTGCAGCAGACGCAGGTGGTGACTGTTCTGGATTATTTTGTGCGTTTCCTGCAGCGCTTCCCCGACGTCGCCGCGCTGGCGGCGGCGCCGCTGGACGAGGTGCTCGGTTTGTGGAGCGGCCTGGGCTACTACAGCCGCGCCCGCAACCTGCACGCCTGCGCGATCGAGGTGATGGCTCGGCACGGTGGCGCTTTCCCGCGCACGGCGCAGCTTCTGCAGACCCTGCCGGGCATCGGGCGTTCCACCGCGGCGGCGATTGCGGCCCTGTGTTTTTCGGAGCGCGTTGCCATTCTGGACGGCAACGTCCGGCGTGTGCTGGCACGGGTTCTGGGTTTCGACGCCGACCTCTCGCTTGTGGCCAACGAGCGCCGGCTCTGGGACCTGGCGTCGCAACGCTTGCCGATAGACGACCTGGGTGAAGCGATGCCGCGCTACACGCAGGGCATGATGGACCTGGGAGCCACCGTCTGCAGCGCCAGAGACCCGGGTTGCGGAGTCTGCCCGCTGGCGCAGGCCTGCGTGGCGCGCCGCATTGGACAGGTCGAGCGATACCCGGTGCGCACACGCAGGGCCCGGCGCAGTTCCGAGTCGATCTGGCTGCTGTGGGCACAGACCCAGAGCGGCTCGGTCTGGCTCGGCCGGCGGCCGACCCCGGGCGTCTGGGGCGGCCTGCACTGTTTCCCGCTGTTCGACGATTACGCTGCGCTGGCGGCGGCCGTGCCTGCACGCTACCGCTCGGCCTTGCGTGAGATGGCGCCTTTTCTTCATGTGCTGACCCACAAGGACCTGCACCTGCATCCGGTTCAGGTTCGGCTGCCGGCATCCGTCAAGCCGGGGGCTGACGGCATGTGGGTTGGCGCCGATCAGTGGCCGCCTCTGGGCCTGCCGGCGCCGGTGCGCAAATTGCTGATCGGGCTCAGTCGCCCTCGAGTTCCCGGTGCCGCTTGAGCGTGACCCATTTGGCCTCGAACAGCCCGACCAGTTGCTCCACCAGATAGACCGAGCGGTGCTGTCCCCCGGTGCAGCCGATGGCCACCGTCACATAGCTGCGGTGATCGCGCGCCAGCGCATCCAGCCAGTGGTCCAGGAAAGCCCGGATCTGGTCGCGCATCCGGATCACATCGCTCTGCCCGGCCAGAAACGAGGCAACCGCGTCATCACGACCGGTCAGCCCGCGCAACCCGGGTTCGTAGTGGGGATTGGGCAGCATGCGCACATCGAACACATAGTCGGCATCGATCGGCACGCCGCGCTTGAATGCAAAGGACTCGAACACCAGCGTCATCTGCTCGCCAGCGGCCGAGATCAGCGATTTGACGTAGGCCTGCAACTGCGGGGGCCGAATGCTGCTGGTGTCGATGACATGGGCCTGGCTGCGCAACTCGCTCAGGAGTTCGCGTTCGAGCTCAATGGCGTCGACCAGGGCCCGGCGCAGGTCGATCGCTGATGGGTCGGCAAATGGTTGCGACAGCGGATGCTTGCGTCGCGTTTCCGAGTAGCGGCGCACCAGCGTTTCCGTCGTGGCATCCAGAAAATGCGACTTGACCGAGACCCCCTGTTCCTTGAGCAGGTCCAATTGCGCCGGCAGCAGGGGCAGGGCGCCGGCGTTGCGGGCGTCCATGGCGATCGCCACCCGGCTCGCGTTGTGCTGCCGCTCCAGTGATACAAAGGGCAGCAGCAGCTCGGGCGGCAGGTTGTCAACGCAGAAAAAGCCGGCGTCCTCGAGCGCGTGCAGCGCGACCGACTTGCCGGAGCCCGACATGCCCGTGATCAGAACAATCTGCAGCTCGGCGGGCTCGATATGCATCGCATCACTCCTGCAGTTGCAGCATTTCGCGGGCGTGCGCCAGGGTCGTGTCCGACAGGCGCTCGCCGGCCAGCATGCGCGCGACCTCGGCTACGCGCCGCTCGCCGCGCACCTCGGCGACCGAGCTCAGTGTGCTCTGGCCCTGGGTCTTCTTGGTGACCACAAGATGGTGGTCGGCGCTTGCAGCGACCTGCGGCAGGTGCGTCACCGCGAGCACCTGGCGGTCGACGCCCAATTGCCTCATGAGGCGGCCCACGGTCTCTGCGACGGCGCCGCCGACTCCGGCGTCGATCTCATCGAAGATCAGCGTCTGCGCGGTGCCGAGCTGGCTGGTGGTGACGGCAATCGCCAGCGCCATGCGCGAGAGTTCGCCGCCCGAGGCCACCTTGGCGACCGATCGCGGTGTGCTGCCCGCGTGCCCGGCCACCAGAAAGCTGACTTCCTCAAGGCCGTGCTGCATGGGTTGCCCGGACTTCTGCAGCGCCACCTCGAACTGTCCGCCCTGCATGCCCAGACCCTGCATCGCCTGGGTGATGGCACGGGCCAGCTTCGGCGCGGCGCGGCTGCGCGCCTTGGAGAGGACTTCGGCCTCCTGCAGATAGGCCTGCTGCGCGGCGCTCTGGTTCGCCTCGAGTCCGGCCAGATCAGCGGCGGCATCGAGTTTCTGCAAGGCCTGCTGCCAGTTCGCCATCAGGTCCGGCAACTCCGCCGGCGATCGCTTGTAGCGCCTTGCCAGCGACAGCCACAGGGCCATCCGGGCATCGAGTTCCCCGAGCCGCTGCGGGTCCGGATCGGCCCGGCGCAAATAGCTGCGCAAGGCATGAACTGTGTCTTCGACCTGGGCCAGGCTCGATGACAGCACTTCGGTCAAGCCAATGAAATCGGGCTCGTGCTGTTGCTGCTGTTGCAGCGACTGCAGGGCCGCATGAAGCGCGCTGCGGGCGCAGGCCTCATCGTCGTCGAGCGTCTGCAGCGCGCCCTGCGCGGCGTCGAGCAGCGCCTGCGCGTTGGACAGGCGACCGTGTTCCGTGTTGAGCGCACTCCACTCGCCAGGCTGGGGCGACAGCTTATCAAGCTCGGCCATCTGCCATGCCAGCCTTTCGCGCTCACTTTGCAGGGAATGCTGCGCGGCGCTTGCCTGTGCCAATTCTTCCTGCGACAGGCGCCAGCGCTGCCACAGGCCCGCCAGCGCCGTCGCCGACACCCCCGCGTAAGCGTCCAGCAGCTCGCGCACGGCCTGCGGACGGGTCAGGCTTTGCCAGGCGTGCTGGCCGTGGATGTCGAGCAACTGTTCGCCAACTTCGCGCAGCTGCGCTGCCGTTGCCGGGCTGCCGTTGATCCAGGCGCGGCTCTTGCCTTGCAGATCGACCGTGCGCCGCAGCAACAGGCCATCGTCCACTTCGAAGCCGGCCGCCTCCAGCCAGAGCGACAGCGCCGGCGTGGCGTCGAACACGGCGCTGACGTCGCTGCGCTCGCTGCCCTCGCGAACCAGCGCGACCTCGGAGCGCCCGCCCGTGACCAGCTGCAGCGCGTCGATCAGGATCGACTTGCCGGCACCGGTTTCACCGGTCAGAACCGTAAATCCGCCGGCCAGGTCGAGATCGAGTTCGCTGACGATAACGAAATTGCGCAAGACAATACGCCGCAGGCCCACGATCAGGGTACTCCCTCGTTCCAGTGCAATTTCTGGCGCAAAGTGTCAAAGTAGGACCAGCCCTTGGGATGCAGGAAACGAACGTGGTGCTCCGAGTGCGTGACAACGATGCGGTCGCCATGCAGCAGCGAGGCCAGCGACTGGGTGTCGAAGCTGGCGCTGGCGTCGCGCCCGGCGACCACCTCGATCGCGATCTCGGTCGCGTTGGCCAGCACGATCGGCCGGTTCGACAAGGTGTGCGGCGCGATCGGGACCAGCACCCATCCCGGAATCGAGGGGTGCAGGATGGGGCCGCCGGCGGACAGCGAATAGGCGGTCGAGCCGGTGGGCGTGGCGATGATCAGGCCATCGGCCCGCTGGCTCGCAACAAAATGGCCGTCGACCTCGACCCGCAGTTCAACCATGCCCGAAGTGGCGCCCCGGTTCACCACCACATCGTTCATGGCCAGCGCATCAAACACGCAATGCCCGTCGCGCATGACCCTGGCATGGATCAGGCTGCGATGGTCCTCCTCGAACTCGCCGCGCAGCATCGGCGCCAGCGTCGCCTTGAAGCTGCCCAGGGGGATGTCGGTGATGAACCCGAGGCGGCCCTGGTTGATGCCGATCAGCGGCACGCCAAACTGCGCCAGCTGGCGCCCGATGCCCAGCATGGTGCCGTCGCCACCCACCACCAGGCCGAGGTCGCACTGTTCGCCAATCGATTCGACATTGAGCGCGCGGTAGCCCGAAATCCCCATGTTGCTCGCCGTGTGGCGCTCGAAAACCACCTCGCAGCCCTGGGCATGCAGGAAGTCTGCGATGTCTTCGAGCACGCTGCGCGAGGAGGCGCCCGACGACCCCGACGCAACGGTCTGGTACTTGCCGATCAGCGCCACCAGCGGGAATTTTGACTTCATCCGCAAATTACATCACTAAAATGACCGAATGCTGGATGATCGTTCCAAGTTGTTGCTAAAAGCGCTCGTCGAGCGCTATATCGCCGATGGCCAACCGGTCGGCTCGCGCACGCTCTCCAAGGCGTCCGGACTCGACCTCTCGCCGGCCACCATCCGCAACGTCATGTCCGACCTGGAGGACCTTGGCCTGATCGTCAGCCCGCACACCTCGGCCGGACGGATTCCGACGGCGCGCGGCTACCGCCTGTTTGTCGACACCATGCTGACGGTGCAGCGCGGACAGATTGCGGCCCAGAGCCTGGCGCCCGATCAGCCGCAGAAAGTCATCTCCAACGCCGCCAACCTGCTCTCCAGCCTGTCCCAGTTTGTCGGCGTCGTCATGACGCCGCGCCGCTCGTCCGTCTTTCGCCACATCGAGTTCCTGCGGCTCTCCGAGCGGCGCCTGCTGGTGATCATCGTGTCGCCCGAAGGCGACGTGCAGAACCGCGTGATCTTTACCGAGGTGGATTATTCGCAGGAGCAACTGGTGGAGGCGGCGAGTTTTCTCAACAGCCACTACATCGGCCTGACGATCGAGCAGGTGCGCGAGCGCCTGCAGCGCGAGGTCGAGAGCCTGCGCTCCGAGATCGCCAGCTTGATGCAGGCCGCCGTGGCGGCCAGTTCGGATGCCATGTCAGAGACCCAGGACGAGGTGGTTATCTCGGGCGAGCGCAATCTGCTGGCGGTCTCTGATTTCTCCAACGACATGGGCCACCTGCGGCGCGCCTTCGAACTGTTCGAACAGAAAGCCCAGCTGATGCGCCTGCTCGACATCGCCGGGCAGGCCGACGGCGTGCGGATCTTCATCGGCGGCGAGAGCAAGATCATTCCCTTCGAAGACCTGTCCATCGTCAGCGCACCCTACGAGGTCGACGGCCAGGTGGTGGGCACGCTGGGCGTGATCGGCCCGACGCGCATGGCCTACGACCGCATGATCCAGATCGTCGACATCACCTCCAAACTCGTCAGCAACGCCCTGAGCCACCACAAGTAGGCCACTACAATCCGGCTTCGGTCGGGACGTTAGCTCAGTTGGTTAGAGCAGAGGACTCATAATCCTTTGGTCGAAGGTTCAAGTCCTTCACGTCCCACCAAAATTTGAGGGTACATACTGAAGACATTGTTGACAGTTTATACCGATCACATCGTTAACACCCTAGGCCCAAATGGATTGGGCCCGGGTTCGACCCGGCAACTGTCCATATCGAAGTAGCCCAGATCGTAGTCCATAAAGCTGACTTGCC
>CAIMBE010000157.1 GCA_903839085.1 uncultured beta proteobacterium
CGTGGCGTGATCGATGAGATCAGCGTGCGCCTGAAGATCGACATTCCGCAGTTCAAGCTGACGCGCCGCCAAGCCCTGATAGATCGCCTGATGAGCGACCCGCGCGTGATCGGTGCCGTCGAGGACTACGCCGAAAGAGAAGAAATATCGCGTCAGGTCGCCATGCAAATGGTGTACCGCTACGCGCGCGAAATTGTGCCGGCCTTCAACGCCTATGTGTACTTTCGCCTGGGCTACTGGCTGTCCAAGAACTTCGCCCGCTTTGTCTACCGCGTGCGCCTGGGTTACACCGACGCGCAGGCGCTGGCGGCCATCAACCCCAAGTCGACCGTGGTGTTTGTCATGAACCACCGCAGCAACATGGACTACATACTGGTCTCGTTCCTGGCCGCGGAAAAAGTGGCGCTGAGTTACGCGGTCGGCGAGTGGGCGCGCATCTGGCCGCTGCAAGGGCTGATTCGGGCCATGGGCGCCTACTTTGTGCGCCGCAACTCGGGCGATGCGCTGTACCGCATGGTGCTGCAGCGTTACGTGCAAATGGCCACCGAAGGCGGCGTCCCGCAAGCCATGTACCCGGAAGGCGGACTCACCAACGATGGCTTGCTGCGCTCGCCCAAACTTGGTTTGCTGGACTACATGCTCAAAACGTTCGACGCCGCCGGTGAACGCGATCTGGTGTTCATCCCGGTGGGCATCAACTACGACCGGGTGGTTGAAGACCGCTCGCTTCTGAGCAAGCTCGACCCCGCGCCGGCGCGCCGGACCCTGTGGCACACGCTGCGCATCACCCTGGCTTACCTGGGTCGCCACCTGTGGCTGCGCCTGCGCGGCAACAGCTATCGCTATGGCTATGCCTGCGTCAATTTCGGACAGCCGATCTCCATGCGTGCGCAGGTGCGGCGCATGGGCGTCGACTTTCGGGCCCTGGACGATGCCGGACGCCGCCCGCTGGTGGCGCAAGTGGGCGCTGAGCTGATGCGGGAAATCGGCCAGGTGGTGCCGGTGCTGCCGGTGCCTCTGGTGGCGACGGTGCTGCTGCGCGAGCCGCACAAGGCGTTCTCGGAGCTGGAGCTCAAAGTGGCCGTCAACACGCTGATAGAAGGAATAGAGTCCGCTGGCGGGCATGTTTACGTGCCGCGTGGCGACCGCGACTACGCCCTGAACGTGGGCTTGCGCATGCTCACGCTGCGTCACATGGTCGATGAGCAGGAGGGACTGTTTCGCGCCAGCCCGAATGAACTCGCGGTGCTGCGTTACTACGCCAACTCGATCGCCCACCTGTGCCCGGGCAGGCCCACCCGACCCGACGAGGCCTGATGCTGGCGCGTATACAGCGTCTCATGGTGGCGGCCTGGCTGGCGCTGCTCGTGCTCTGGCTGGCGCTTGACTCCGGGCACTCGAGCGCCTGGGCGCTGGCTGGGGCGATGCTGCTCTTTGGCCACGCGGCTTTCCTGCTGATGGAGTTTGGCCTTGCCTGGCGACACAACCGCCTCGACCCCGCGCCAGCCGCCTCCGTGGGCGCGATGCTGCGTGCCTGGCTGCATGAGGCCCGGGTGGCCCCGCGCGTGTTTGCGTGGCAGCAGCCCTTTCGCGCGCGCGCGCTGGCAGATCACTTGCCGATGGCAAGCGCCCGCCGGGGCTTCGTCTTCATCCACGGTTTTGTAGGCAACCGCGGCTTGTGGAATCCCTGGCTGGTCGAGCTCACAGCCCGTGGCGACGTGTTTTGCGCGATCGACATGGAGCCGCTGCTGGGCTCCATCGATGCCTATGCGCCGCTGATTGATGCTGCCGTGCGACGCGTGCACGCCTGCACCGGGATGCCCCCGGTGCTTGTTTGCCACAGCATGGGTGGGCTGGCGGCGCGCGCGTGGATGCAGGCATGTTCGTCGGAGCATTTGGTGCACCGGGTGGTGACGCTGGGCACCCCGCACCATGGCACCTGGCTCAGCCGCTTCGGTCAAAGTGTCAACGGTCGCCAGATGCGCCAGGGCAGCCGCTGGCTGGCGCAGTTGGCCCAGCAGGAGCCTGCGTCGCGTCGCGCCCTGTTCATCTGCTACTACGCGAACTGCGACAACATCGTCTTTCCGGCCTCCAGCGCCGCCTGGCCAGGTGCCGACAACCGATTCCTGCACGGCGTCTCCCACGTTGCCATGGTCTTTGACTTGCGCGTCAGGCGCGAGGTGCTGGCGCTTGTGCAAGACCGGGGTTGACTGACTTCGCCCAACGCTTCTAAGGCTACCTGCTGCAGCTACCTGCTGCAGCTTGACGTTCTGGACCGATTGGTCCAGAATTCACCCATGGGTCGAACGCTTGCATTCAGTCACTCCAGCGCCAGGGACAAGGCGCTGGTGCTGTTCTGGCGCAAGGGTTATCAGGCCACGACGCTCGATGATCTCATCACAGCGATGGAGATCAGCCGCAGCAGCTTCTACGCCACCTTCGTCGACAAACGCGGCCTGTTCCTGGACTGCCTGGACCTGTTTGCCCAGCGCACGCAGGATCTGGTGCGCCGCGCTCGCACCGAGATGCCCCCAGTGGACGCGCTGCAAAGTTTCTTTGAGCGCAACCTCATCGGTACGCGAGGCACCCGGGCCAGTTGGGGCTGCATGCTGGTCAACACGGTCCTTGAAATGGCTGACGTCGATGACGAACTCAGCGCCCGCGCAAGCTCCCACCTTGCCGATATGCAGGCCGCGTTTGAAGACTGTTTGCTTGACGCCAACTGCGGGCCGGCGCGCGCTGGCGAACTGGCGGCGCTGCTGATGCTGGTGAACGAAGGCGTTCGCGTCGCCAGTCGCCGAAAGCTGTCATCACGGCAGCAGCTGGCCCCGATTGAAACCGCCTTTCGCTTATTGAGGAGTGCCATCGCATGACGCACGGTTCCCAACTGCCCGCCAGGAAGTTCCGCAAGGTCAACGGACGCCGTCTGGCCTATGTGGAGACTGGCTCCGGAGATCCCATCGTGCTGCTGCACGGCAACCCCACCTCCAGTTTTCTGTGGCGCGATGTCATCCCCGACCTGGCCGGTTGCGCCCGCATCATCGCACCCGATCTCATTGGCCAGGGTGATTCCGACAAACTCCCGGCTTCAGACGGGCCCGATCGCTACAGCTTCGCGGTGGCCTACGCTTACCTCGACGGCCTCCTTGACGCCCTGGGGGCGAATCAGAAGGTGACACTGGTGCTGCACGATTGGGGCTCGGCGCTGGGCTTCCATTGGGCGCGTCTGCACCCACAGCAGGTGCGCGGCATCGCCTACATGGAGGGCCTGGTGATGCCGCTGCCAAGCTGGGACGATTGGCCGGAGAAAGCGCGCGGCATTTTTCAGGGCTTTCGCTCAGGCAAGGGAGAGGACTTGATCCTGAAGCGCAATATGTTCATCGAAGGCGTATTGCCAAGCTCGATCCTGCGCAAGCTGAGCGACGATGAGATGGCGCACTACCGCGCCCCGTTCGTCGCCGAGGCCGATCGGCAGGTCACGCTGAACTGGCCGCGCCAGATTCCGATTGCCGGTGAACCGCCACACATGGTGGCACTGGTGCAGCAGTACGCTGACTGGTTAAGCCAAAGTCCCGTTCCCAAGCTGTTCATCAATGCCGAGCCGGGTTCGATCCTGGTCGGCGCACAGCGAGAGTTCTGCCGCAGCTGGCCGAACCAGACTGAAGTGACGGTCAAAGGTCTTCATTTCATCCAGGAAGACTCGGGCGCCGAGATCGGCCGTGCGGTGGCCGCCTGGTTTTCAACACTTCAATGAAAGAATGCACCATGTCCGATATTCCTGTTTTCGTCCTGGCCA
>CAIMBE010000158.1 GCA_903839085.1 uncultured beta proteobacterium
CACCTTGCCAACACCCCGCTCAAGTGCCTGGCCTGCCACCGCAAGGACGATGTGCACAAAGCCAGCCTGGGCGAGAAATGCGAAACCTGTCACAACGAGAAGACCTGGAAGGAGGCCGCCCGCTTCGACCATGAGCGCGACTCCCGCTTTGCGCTGCGCGACGCCCACCGCAAGGCCCGATGCGAGGCCTGCCACAAGGACGCCGGCACGCTGCGCGACAAGGCCAGCACGCGCCTGTTCGGCGACAAGCCGACGTCGACCTGCTTTGGCTGCCACGAGCGAGATGACCGCGAGAAAGGCCACAAGGGTCGCTACGGCGAGAAATGCCAGACCTGCCACGCCGAGAAGGCATTCAGGAGCGTGAGCTTCGAGCATGCGCGCGACACGCGTTACGCGCTGCGCGGCAAGCACCAGCAGGTCAAGTGCGACGCCTGCCACAAGGGAAACCTCTACCGGGACAAGCTCGAGACCGCCTGCTCTACCTGCCATGAACGCGACGACAAGCACAAGGGGCAGCTCGGCAGCGATTGCGCGCGCTGCCATGGCGAGACCAGCTGGCACGAAAGCTCATTCGATCACAACCGCTCCAACTTCCCGCTGCGCGATCGCCACACCAAACTCGATTGCAAGAAGTGCCACGCCAGCCCGGCGTTCAAGGACGCCAAGGCCGACTGCGCCTCCTGCCATGCGCAGGACGACGTTCACAAGCAGCGCCTGGGGCCGCGCTGCGAACAGTGCCACAGCGCGCGCAGCTGGAAGGACGCAGATTTTGACCACACGCTGCGCTCGCGTTTCAAGCTCGTCGAGAAACACGTCAAGGTCAAGTGCCTGGCCTGCCACATCAAGCCCGTCACCGACAAAGTTACACTGGCTGTCGATTGCAAGAGCTGCCACCGGCAGGACGACATTCACTTCGACACCAAAGGCCCCCAATGCGAGCGCTGCCACCTGCCCGACAACTGGCGCCACGTCATCAATCAGGACGCTCCGACCAAGTCCAGGTGAAGCCCATCGCCTTGCAGCGTTCGGTCCAGAGCGGCCTGACCGACCCGCCGAGCCTGCACCCGGTGGTCGACCCCGACATCTGCGTCGGTGCAGGCGGCTGCACCCGAGCCTGCCCGGAGGGCGCCCTGGGCATCGTCAAGGGCAAGGCGCGCCTGATCAACCCGACGGTTTGCATCGGGCATGGCGCCTGTGCCGCCTCCTGCCCGGTGGAAGCCATAAAACTCGTCTTCGGCACGGCGCGCCGGGGCATCGACATCCCTTTCGTCAAGCCCAGCTTCGAGACCAACGTGGCTGGCATCTACATCGCCGGCGAACTCGGCGGCATGGGATTGATCCGCAACGCCGCCGAGCAGGGGCGCCAGGCGATGGCGTCGATCGCTCTGCAGCGCGCTCAGCCGCAGCAGCTCGATGTGCTCATTGTCGGCGCCGGTCCGGCCGGCATCTCGGTCACGCTGGCGCTGGTGGGCAAGGTCAAGCTGGGCGAGGTCTCCAAGGAGGCCCTGCTTGCCTTTACTGGCACTGCGCTCGCAGGTCAGGCGAATTGGCGGGCAGCAGGTGCTGCTTGATCGCGATGGCGATTCGGTCTCGATCGACAATGACGCGGTGCTGGTCTGCGTTGGCGGTGTCCTGCCAACGCCGATGCTCAAGGAACTCGGCATTGCTGTTGAAACCCGGTACGGCACGGCCTAGCCCGGCGGCCCGCCACTGGATTCATCGCCACCTCACAAATCGGTGCGCGTGGTCCCGGCAAAGTTCAGGATGTAGTCGGCGCCAAAAACCAGGGACGGCGTGCAATAGCCGCTCTGGGCCTCGCCTTTGGCTGCTCGTTTGGCAATATCCCAGGCCGTCAGCGCGGTCAGCGCATAGCCTTCCACCGTGTCGAGCCGTGCGCTGGCGGTTTGACCGGCCGCATTGCGCACTTCACCCCACAGGTGCGAGGCGCCACGCTGACGCTGCTGCGCATTGGGACCCGCCGGCGCGGCATCGATC
>CAIMBE010000159.1 GCA_903839085.1 uncultured beta proteobacterium
CCGTCCCTGTGCCCGGACGCAAGCCTGGCGGCACGCACGCCGTCCCTGTGCCCGGACGCGAGACTGGCGGCACGCACGCCGTCCCTGCTCCAGGACTCGAACAGCGCTGACAACTGCGCCTGGCCGAATTCCTCGCCCTGCGCGTCGCGCGCTTCCGTGATGCCGTCGGAGAACAGCAGCAGGGCGTCGCCCGGCGCGATCGGCAGCTCGGACTGGCTGTAGCGCTCCGCCAGCAGCACGCCGATCGGCAGGTTCTCGCCCGCCAGCGGCTGCACCCGCGACTGCGCCGCGCGCAGCAGCAGGCCCGGTGTGTGGCCGGCATTCACGTAGCTCAGCGTGCCCGCGCCCAGGTCAAAGCGGTACAGCGCCAGCGTGGCGAAGGAGGCCAGCTCGATCAGGCGCGGCGTCAGCGCCTGATGCATTTGGTTGACCAGTTGCGCCGGCGTCGGCAGGGACTGCCCGCCAGGCCCGCCGATCAGCAGGTCGGCCAGCACCTGGTGGTAGGTGGCCCGGATGCCGGCGCCGATCAGCGCGGCCGGCACGCCCTTGCCCATGACGTCCCCGACCAGCACGTCAAAGCAATCGGCCTGAAGGCGGTGAATGACGGAAAAATCGCCATCGACCACCTGCGACGGCCGGCTCAGGTTGCTCAGGCAGACGCCCTTGATGCCGACCGGCACCTCGCCCTGCAACAGGTCGCGCTGGATCGCGTTGCCGATTTCAAGCTCGCGCAGGCGCGCCTCCTGCAACTGCTGCGCCGCCTGCCTGAGCTGGCTGACGCTCTGCGCCAGGCTGTCGCGCTGGGCAAAGACCTCCTTGCGCAGACCCTCGCGCTCAAGCAGGTTGCCAATGCGCAGCCGGGCCACCCCGACGTTGATCGGCTTGGTGATGTAGTCGGCGGCGCCCAGCGCCAGGCCCTCGCTCTCATAGCTTCCTGCCGAGAGCGCGGTCAGGAAGATCACCGGGATCGCCTGCAGCGCCGGGTCGGCCTTGAGCCGCCGGCAAACCTCGAAGCCGTCCATTCCGGGCATCATGACATCGAGCAGGATCAGGTCGGGCGGCGTCGCAGCCGCCAGCGTCAGTCCAACGGCGCCCGAGGTGGCAATCTGCACGTTGAAGTCCGCCGCCAAGGCGGCGCTGAGCACCTGCAGATTGGCCGGGACGTCGTCGATCGCCAAAATTGCGGGTCTGGATTTTCGGAGCATCATGCCCGATACGTTACCACCGCTTCAAACTCGTCGATCGGCAGGGGTTTGGCGAAAAAATGACCCTGGCAGGCGTGGCAGCCCAGGTCGGCCAGAAGATCGCGCTGCGCCGGCGTCTCGACCCCTTCGGCGATGACATCGAGATTGAGGCTGTGGCCCAGCGCGATCACCATCCGGGCAATCGCGGCGTCATCGGTGTCGCCCACGATGTCGCGCACAAAATTCTGGCCGATCTTGAGCTGATGCAGCGGCAATCGCTTGAGGTAGGCGAGCGAGGAATAACCGGTGCCGAAGTCGTCGAGCGAAAATCGGATGCCGCGGGCCGCAAGCTCGCCCATCTTGCCGATCACCGCCTCGACGTTGGCGAGCAGCACGCTCTCGGTCAGCTCGAGCATGAGCAGCTCGCCGCGGGCGCCGCTGCGCTCGAGCACCCCGAGCACCTGCGCAACAAAGTCGCTCTGGTGGAACTGGCGCGCGCTGACGTTGACCGCCATCGTCAGATGGGCCAGGGCGGGCTGCGTGGCCCACTGCGCCAACTGGTCGCAGGCGCTCTCCAGAACCCAGCGGCCCAAGCCAAAGATCAAGCCGGACTTCTCCGCCACCGGGATGAACGCAGCGGGCAGGACCAGGCCGCGCTTCGGATCCTGCCAGCGCACCAGGGCCTCTGCGCCGGTGAACTGGCCCTGGCCGCGAACCTGCGCCGCGTAATGCAGGACGAGCTGATTTTTCAGCAGCGCCTCGCGCAGGCCGGCCTCGATTGCGTCGCGCGAGTTCGCCTCGCTCTGCATCCCGGTGTCGAAGAAGCGCAGCGTGTTGCGCCCGGCCAGCTTGGCCTGGTACATCGCCAGGTCGGCCCGCTTCAGGGGCTCATCGAGGCTTTCGGAATGCTCGCCAAACAGGGTGACGCCGATGCTCGCGCTGTTGTGATGCGTGCAACTGTCAAGCTGATAGGTCTGGCCCAAGGTGCTTCGGATTTTCTCCGCCACGGCCTGCGCCTGGGCGGCGGCCTCGGGCGCATCCTGGCTCAGGTCCTCGAGAATCACAACGAACTCGTCGCCGCCGAAACGCGCCACCGTGTCGCCCTCGCGCACGCAGCTCGTCAGGCGCCGCGCCGCCTGCTCGAGCAGACGGTCGCCCTGCTGGTGCCCGAGCGTGTCGTTGATGATCTTGAAATCGTCCAGGTCGACCAGCAGCAGGGCGCCCAGGCGCTGGCGCCGCGCGCTGGTCACCAGCGCCTGCTGCAGCCGGTCGAGCAGCAGCCGGCGGTTGGGCAGGCCGGTCAGCGTGTCCGAGTAGGCCAGGCCCTGGATGATCTGCTGCGACTCCTTGCGCTCGGTGACGTCGCGCGAGACCGACAGGAGGCACGACACGCCGTCAATCTGAATGATATGCGCCGACATCAGCGCCGAGATGACCCGGCCATCCTTGGCGACAAAATCAACCTCGATGTTCTCGCAGAAATTATGCTGCTTGAGGGCCTGAACCAGGCGCTCGCGGTCCTCGGATTTGTGCCAGAAATTGAGTTCCTGCGAGGTCCTGCCGATGACCTCGGCGCGGGTCCATCCGGTCAGTCGCACAAAGCCCTGGTTGACCTCCAGGTACATGCCGTCGGCCAGGCGGGTGATGTTGATGGCGTCGGGGCTGGTCTGGAAGGCGGTGCGGTAGCGCTCTTCGCTCTGACGCAGCGCGGCCTGGGCCTGTTTGCGCTCGCTGATGTCGCGGTGAAATGCCTGGATCAGCGGTTCGCCGTTTGAAACCACCAGGCTTGCGGAGACCTCGACCGCAAAGGTGTGACCATCCTTGTGATAGTGCTCCGTCTCGAAAGTCAGGTCCTCGCCCGCCAGCGCCCGGCGCATGCGCTCGGGCAGCATTTGGCGCACCTCGGGGGTGTCGAGATCCTGCAGGCGCAGGCCCGCCATCTCGGCCGTGCTGTAGCCGTGCATCCGGGCAAAGGCGGCGTTGACCGCCACCAGTTTTCCGGTCGACGACAGGATCAGGATGCCCTCAGTAGCCCGATCAAACAGCAGGCGCCAGCGTTCCTCGCTGTGCTCCAGGGCGGCGGTGGTCTCGCCCTGTCTGGCCTGCGCGCGCCACAGCACCAGCAGCAAAGCGATCAGCAGTCCCACCAGCAAGATCACGGCGGCGGCGGTGCGCCAGACGTGAGCCCGCCAATCGGCCAGGGCGGCGGCCTGCGCGATGCCCACGGAGATAAAAAACGGGTAGCGCTTAAGCGCGTGAACACTGTAAATGCGCACCGTGCCGTCGGTCGACGAGGCATAGGCGAGCGTTGCGATCCGGGTGCCGGCGCTCAAGAGCAGTCGCGA
Source organism: uncultured beta proteobacterium (assembly GCA_903839085.1). Lineage (GTDB taxonomy): Bacteria > Pseudomonadota > Gammaproteobacteria > Burkholderiales > Burkholderiaceae_C > Rhodoferax. Next base: position 3,530 of record CAIMBE010000159.1, read on the forward strand.
CGGATTGTCCGGCGGCAGCGGCGCATTGTATTTGCCGTCGCCCACGGGCCAGCGCACCACGCGCCTGAAATCGTCGGTCCGGTGAACCGCCACGATGCCGTCCGCGCCCAGTTCGAGTGACTGGAAAAGCTTCTGCAGATACTCGAGCTCGACCGAGGCGATCACGATGCCAAGGAAGGCACCGCGGCCGTCGCGCAGCCCCCGCGCCACCACCATGGTCGGGCGACCCGTGGTGCGGGAAATGTTGACCGCGGAAAACACCAG
>CAIMBE010000160.1 GCA_903839085.1 uncultured beta proteobacterium
CCCTGGTCCTCATGTGATCGCCTCTGCGCATCACTTCGCGCCTTTCAGCAAAGCCTGCTGGACTGCCCACAGGCGATCCTGTCCCCACACCACCGTAGCGCCCACCCTGAAGGACGGAACGCCCCACAGGCCCAGGCTGAACATCTCCTGACGGTTCTGCTCGGCCACCTGACGCCAGCCCTCGTCTTTCAGGGCCAGGCGGGCCACTTCCCAAGACAAGCCGCAACGCTCAACAATCTTGCGCAAGCCCCGATCGCTGCCGGCGTCGATGCCCTCAGCCCAAACGCCGTGCATGAACGACAGCAAATAGTCCTGCCCTTTGCCGACGCGCTCAGCGTATTGAATCAGTGCCAGGCCGCGCTCGGCCGGTCGCCCGACCGGATCGTTGACGCGGCCAAACGCGGTGCCCCGCATAAACGCCTCGCGCGCCGCATCCTGGCTGATGTAACTTCTCTTTTCCGGTGGCACCGACAGACCGCGCATCACCATCGGCAAAACATAGCGCAGCCTCACCTGCGCTCCAGTGAGCGCGGCCAGCCTGAAAACGCGCGGCGCAACAATCGCCGAATACGGACTGCGCAGGGATACGAAAAAATCGATGGTATCCGGGCTGGCCAGAGACACTGCGTGATCCAGGTCGGGATCGGCAGGAAACATCGGGCCATCAATGCCATCGCGCACCGCGCCCAACTCCTGCAAGCGCCGCTCCAGATGATGCAGGCGGTCGATACCCCAGTACCACTCGCCGCCATAGTAGATCGTGGCGCCAAGGTAGTGGCCCAGGCGCTTGCGCAAGGCGTTGGCGCGTGCCATGTGCGCCAGGGTCGCAGGTGTCGGGCCGCAAGCAGCTGGGTCAGCATGTGACCCGTCCCAGAGCGAAGCCGACAGCGTGCCGGCCCGCGCGACAAAGGTGCCGTCAGAGGCCGCGTCGACCAGCTGGCCGGTGGCGCGCTGCACAGCCTGGACCGAAGGCTGTTTGCCGTCATCGTTGAACTCAAGACCGCAATGCTGCGCCAGCAACTGGGCATCCTTGCGGCTGTAGTCGATCAATTTCTGTCGCTCGGGGGCCGCCTCGTCGGGTGGCGGTCCGACCACGTGGGCGGCAATATCGACGTCGTAACGCGCCGCCAGACGCGGCAGGATCGACGCCACCAGCGCACTGTAGGGATCGTCGACCTGGTGAAAGTAGTGCAGCTGATGCCGCGCCCCCTGCCTGACCCGCCGCCGCTCCGCGCTGGCGCGGCGCTTGAGCAGGCGCTCCCTGGACAAAAGACGCTGGCTGATGGCGGGCATCAGCCAGCTTCTGAGCGACATTCCTCGTTCCCGCTAGCGACCGGTAATTTCCCTACCAGGCCTTGACAAAGCGCAGCTGCAGGGACTTGGCGACCAGCGCATTGCGGGCACCAAAGTTGTCGCTGTACTGCAGGTTGAAGCCGGCGTCCTTGCCAGGCAGCTTGTACGACAGGAACGGACCGAAACCGTACGTGCGGTAGCGGCTGCCATCGGCCGGCGCACCGGTGCCGCTGTCATCGGTGACCTGCTGCGTGGTCAGCAGGTTGGTGCCAGCGGCCCAGTTGCCCATGACCTTGACGACCGCAACTTCCGCATAGACAAAGTTGCCGCTTCGGTAGTCGGTTTCCTTGTTGGTGGTGTTGATGCCGTAGGACAGGCGGCCCGCCACCGTGACACCGGCATCCCAGGCCGAGTCGGTGTGGTTGGGATTGAGCGCATAGGTCACAGCCACACCGGGGCGTACGGTGTAGAAGTCGCCGAAACCAGGGTTCGGTCCGCGCGTCTTGTCATAAACGCCGGTCGGTACAAACAGGGACACGCCGGCTGCCACCTTGAGCCGATCCTGGTGGCGCACCCAGACCATCGACAGTTCGGTGTCACCAAAGCCGGAGACCTCGGCGTTCTGGGTCGCGGCCGCCGCGGCCACGCCGGCCTGCACCTGTGCGTTGACGGCAGCGGCGACAGCGGCGATGGCACCACGCAGGGGCGCCGGCAAAGCGGCCGCCGGTGTCGGCGAGACCGTGCCGGCCGGTTGCACGGCGACGAAAGTGCGGCTCTGCCTGATCAACGGAACATTGATGGCAAACGCCAACCGGCCCTCGCCATACAAGCTCTCGGTCAGGTAACCCCCCACCAGATTCAACTGGGTCTGTCTCTGGTCGAAATCGATGGTTCCGGCCGGCACATTGAGTGTGAAAGTACCATTGGCAACGGCGCCTCCGGTTGGCGTGCCAGTCGGCAGGGGCACGTTCTTGGCGGGCAGGCCGATGTTGTCGCCGGCACCATCAACCACCTTGTAGATGTCGAGGAAGGTCAGGCTTGCGGTCCCGAAGAGGCCAGGGTTGTCTGCCGGAGCGGCAATTTCACCGCCGAAAGCCCCGACCGGCGCCTGGCGCAACTTGGATCCCTCACTCGCACTGGCACCCAGACCGGTCGCGAGCAAGGTCAGGCATGAAGCAGCCTTGAAAAGAGTCACACTGGTCTTGTTGCGATGCACTTGGGTTTTCAATTGTCGTCTCCGGTTTGTAAGGGGCGAGCAGGGCGATGGCTCGTGCTCCGTACACGTATGTACGGTAAGATTAATGTAGCAGCCTCGGGCCATCCTGTATGTCAGGGTTTTCGCTAGGCCGCTGTCGGCGGCCGGACAGGGAGTTGTTGGAGAATCGGCCGATATTTGAAAGATCAGGAAGCAGATGAAATCAACGAGCAAAGCCAGAAAACGTACCGACGCGTCAAGACTGACCCGGGAAGACTGGCTCGACGCGGCTTTCAAAGCGGTGGTGGAACGCGGTTTTGACAATGTGCGCGTGCTGACGCTGGCCGAGGTTCTGGGCGTGACACGCG
>CAIMBE010000161.1 GCA_903839085.1 uncultured beta proteobacterium
GCACGGCCACCAGGTTCAGGTTCGCTACGCGATGCGCTATGGGCAAACCTCGATCGCCGAACAACTCGATGCCTTGAAGGCCGAGGGCTGCAGTCGCATCCTGATCGTCCCGGCCTACCCGCAGTACTCGGCCACCACCACGGCCAGCCTGTTCGATGCGGTCTATGCCTGGGCCGCGCAGGTGCGCAACCTGCCCGAGCTGCGTTTCGTCAACCGCTATCACGACGACCCCGGCTACATCGCCGCATTGGCAGACAGCATTACGCGCTACTGGCAGAGCCACGGCCGACCCGACAAGCTGGTCATGAGTTTTCACGGCGTGCCGCAGCGCACGCTGCAGCTCGGCGACCCCTATCACTGCGAATGCTTCAAGACCGCACGCTTGCTGAGCGAGCATCTTGGTCTTGGCCAGGATCAGGTCCAGGTGACGTTCCAGTCGCGCCTGGGTCGCGCCAAGTGGCTGCAGCCCTATACCGAACCGAGCCTGATCGCCCTCGCGCAAGCGGGCGTCAAACGCGTCGACGTGGTCTGCCCCGGCTTCACCAGCGATTGTCTGGAGACCTTGGAAGAAATCGCCATGGAGGGCCGTGCCGCCTTCCTGCAGGCTGGCGGCCAGCAGTTCCACTACATCGCCTGCCTGAACGACGACAGCGCCTGGGTCAAGGCGCTGGGCGGACTGGCAGAACAGCATCTGGCTGGCTGGCCGACACGGGCCGCGCCCGACGCGCAGGCATTGGCGGCGTCGCGCGCAGCGGCGCTGGCGCTCGGTGCCCGTCAATAACGCGGCAACAGACTCAATCAGCAGCGGCGATGAAGGCGGCCACCCGCTCGATCTGATCGGGCACGTTGAGGGCCGGCGCGTGGCCGCAGCCGGCAATCTCGACCACCTGCAGCGCGCCGCGCGCGCCGGGGCCGCGCTGCATCATCGCCGCGGTGGTTTCAGGCAGCACGAGGTCGGACTCGGCGCCGCGCAAACACAGCACCGGGATGGTGAGCGCGTCAAAGTGATCCCAGATCAGATAGTCGTCCGGGTGGCTGATGAATTGCTGCACCATCGCCGGGTCGTAGTGCGGCGTGACCCGGCCATCGGGCAACCGCCGCGTCGAGGTCTCGGTCAGGCGCCGCCACTGCGCGTCGCTGAGCCAGCCATAAGGCTTGTAGACCTGGCGGAAGAAGGCTTCGAGCTCCAGCACAGTGTCGAAGGCGGGCGGGCTGCCGGCATAGGCGCGAATGCGGGCCACGGCAGCCTCGGCCAGTTGCGGCGCGTTGTCGTTGAGCGTCAGGCTCAGGATGCGCTGCTTCATGCCCGGCTCGAGCAGGCCGGAGGCGCATACCGTGCCGATCGAGCCACCCATCGAAGTGCCGACCCAGTGCGCCCTCTGGATGCCGAGCTGCTCAAAGAACTCGCGCGCAATTCGCGCATAAAAGGCCAGGCAGTATTCCTGCGCGGGCGCCGGACTCCATTGGCTCAGGCCGCGCCCGATGGTGTCCGGACACAGC
>CAIMBE010000162.1 GCA_903839085.1 uncultured beta proteobacterium
CGTCATGATGATGATCCCGGAGCCCTGGGAGCAGCACAGCACCATGGACGAGCGCCGCAAGGCATTCTATGAATACCATGCCGCCATGCTGGAGCCCTGGGACGGCCCGGCCTCGATTGTCTTTACCGACGGTCGCCAGATCGGCGCGACGCTGGACCGCAATGGCCTGCGACCGTCGCGCTACTGCATTACCGATGACGATCTGGTCATCATGGCGTCCGAGTCTGGCGTGCTGCCGGTGCCGGAGGACAAGATTGTGCGCAAATGGCGTCTGCAGCCGGGCAAGATGTTTCTGATCGACCTCGAACAGGGGCGAATGGTCGATGACGAGGAACTCAAGGCCAATCTGGCCAACGCCAAACCCTACAAGCAGTGGATTGAGAACCTTCGCATCAAGCTTGACGATGTCGCCAGGGACGTGGGTGAGATCGGGGCTGGATCCGAATTGACTGGCCGGGCAGCGACTGTTGCCGGCGCGCTGGATTCCGTTGCGACCCCGGCGGCACCAAGCTTGCTGGATCGTCAGCAGGCTTTCGGCTTCACGCAGGAAGATATCAAGTTCCTGATAGCGCCGATGGCCACCTTGGGTGAGGAGGCGATTGGCTCGATGGGCAACGACAGCCCGCTGGCGGTTCTGAGCGACCGCAACAAGCCGCTCTACAACTACTTCAAGCAATTGTTCGCGCAGGTGACGAACCCGCCGATCGACCCTATTCGCGAGGCGATTGTGATGTCCCTGGTGTCCTTCATCGGCCCCAAGCCCAATCTGCTGGACATCAATCAGGTCAATCCGCCCATGCGGATCGAAGTGGCGCAGCCGGTGCTGAACTTCGCCGACATGGCCAAGTTGCGCGACATCGAGAAATACACGCAAGGCAAGTTTCGCAGTTACACGCTGGACATCACCTACCCGCTGGCCTGGGGCCACGAAGGGGTGGAAGCCAAACTGGCATCCCTGTGCGCGGAGGCGGTGGACGCCATCAGGGGCGGCAAGAACATACTGATCATCAGCGATCGCGCCGTCAGCGCCACACAGGTGGCTATTCCGGCCCTGCTCGCTCTCTCGGCGATCCACCAGCACTTGGTCGGGGAAGGCCTGCGAACCATTGCCGGTCTGGTGGTCGAGACCGGCACCGCGCGCGAAGTCCATCATTTTGGCGTGCTGGCGGGTTACGGGGCCGAGGCGGTTCACCCCTATCTCGCGCTCGAAACACTGGTCAGCATCCACCAGAGCCTGAGCGGCGATCTGAGCGCCGAGACGGCGACTTACAACTACATCAAGGCGGTCGGCAAGGGTCTTTCAAAGATCATGTCAAAAATGGGCGTCTCGACCTACATGAGCTACTGTGGCGCCCAGTTGTTCGAAGCCATCGGCTTGTCCGCCGAGACCGTCGGCAAGTACTTTGCCGGGACTCCGAGCAGGGTGGGCGGCATCGGCGTCTTTGACATTGCCGAAGAGGCCATTCGCATGCACCAGGCTGCGTTCAGCGCGGATCCAGTGCTTGCCAGTCAACTCGATGCCGGCGGTGATTACGCCTGGCGCGCCCGGGGTGAAGAACACATGTGGACGCCCGATGTCATCGCCAAACTGCAGCACAGCACGCGGGCCAACAACTGGAACACCTACAAGGAATACGCGCAACTGATCAACGACCAGAGTCGCCGTCATATGACCCTGCGCGGCCTGTTCGAGTTCAGGCTCGATCCCGCCAGAGCGATCGCCCTGGAAGAGGTTGAGCCAGCCCGGGACATTGTGAAACGCTTTGCCAGCGGCGCCATGTCACTGGGCTCCATCAGCACGGAGGCGCACGCCACGCTGGCGGTCGCCATGAACCGCATGGGCGGAAAGAGCAACACCGGCGAGGGCGGTGAAGATCCGGCGCGCTACCGCAATGAACTCCGCGGCATTCCGATCAAAGTCGGCGACTCGCTAAAGAGCGTGATCGGCGCCGATGTGGTTGAAGTCGACCTGCCGCTGCAGGATGGCGACAGTCTGCGCTCACGCATCAAGCAGGTGGCGTCCGGGCGCTTTGGCGTCACCGCCGAGTACCTTTCCAGCGCCGATCAGATTCAGATCAAGATGGCGCAGGGCGCCAAACCGGGCGAGGGCGGCCAGCTACCGGGCGGCAAGGTGTCCGAGTACATCGGTCGCCTGCGCCATTCGGTGCCCGGGGTTGGCCTGATTTCGCCACCGCCGCACCATGATATTTACTCCATCGAAGACCTGGCGCAACTGATACACGACCTGAAAAACGTGGCTCCGCACGCCAGCATCAGTGTCAAGCTGGTCAGTGAAATTGGCGTCGGCACCGTCGCTGCGGGCGTTGCCAAGTGCAAGAGCGATCACGTGGTGATTGCCGGACATGACGGCGGCACCGGCGCTTCGCCCTGGTCGTCCATCAAGCATGCCGGCAGCCCGTGGGAAATTGGTCTGGCCGAAACGCAGCAGACGCTGGTGCTGAACCGCCTGCGCAGTCGCATCCGGGTCCAGGCCGATGGGCAGATGAAGACAGGGCGTGACGTGGTGATCGCCGCCCTGCTGGGGGCCGACGAGTTCGGTTTTGCCACAGCGCCGCTGGTGGTCGAGGGCTGCATCATGATGCGCAAGTGCCACCTCAATACCTGCCCGGTCGGTGTTGCCACGCAGGATCCGGTGCTGCGCAAGAAGTTTTCCGGCAAGCCCGAGCATGTGGTGAACTATTTCTTCTTCATTGCAGAAGAGGTGCGACGAATCATGGCGCAGCTCGGCATTCGAAAAGTCGACGATCTGATTGGGCGCAGCGATCTGCTCGATACCCGCAAGGGCATCGCGCACTGGAAAGCCAGAGGCCTGGATTTTGGCCGCCTGTTTGCGCAGCCCGATGTGCCCAAGGATGTGGCGCGCTACCAGACCGAGAGCCAGGAGCATGGCTTGGAGCGTTCGCTCGACAATGTGCTGATTGCCAAGTCGCGTCCGGCCATCGACCGGGGTGAAAAGGTTCAGTTCATCGAGATTGCCCGCAACGTCAATCGGTCGGTTGGGGCGATGCTTTCGGGCGCCATCACCCGGGTCCACCCGGAGGGCCTGCCCGACAACTCGATTCACATCCAGCTTGAAGGCACCGGCGGTCAGTCCTTCGGTGCCTTCCTGGCGCGCGGGGTTACCCTGTACCTGATTGGTGATGCCAATGACTACACCGGCAAGGGCCTGTCGGGCGGGCGTGTGGTGGTGCGTCCGAGCATCGATTTCCGGGGTGAAGCGGTTCGAAATACCATCGTCGGCAACACCGTGATGTATGGCGCGACCAGTGGTGAGGCCTTCTTCAGCGGCGTCGGTGGCGAGCGGTTCGCCGTTCGCCTGTCAGGTGCTACCGCCGTCGTCGAAGGGACCGGTGACCATGGCTGTGAATACATGACGGGCGGCACCGTGCTGGTGCTCGGATGCACCGGTCGCAACTTTGCCGCCGGCATGAGCGGCGGCATTGCCTACGTCTACGACGAGGACGGACAGTTTGCCAAACGATGCAACACGGCCATGGTCTCGCTGGAAAAGGTCCTGTCGACGGCCGAGCAGGTGGCCGCCCTTGACATCGGCCTGTGGCACCGGGGCCAGAGCGACGAAGCGCAACTGGTCAGTTTGCTGCGTGATCACAACCGCTGGACCGGCAGCAAGCGTGCACGGGAACTTCTGGACAGTTGGGCGCAGTCACGGCTGAAGTTTGTCAAGGTGTTCCCGAATGAATACAAGCGGGCCCTGGCCGAGATCCACGCAAGAAAAGTCGCAATTGAATAGGACGCAAATCATGGGAAAAGTCACTGGTTTCATGGAGTTTGAGCGTCTCGAAGAGGACTACAAGCCTGTCGCCGCACGCCTGAAGAATTACGAGGAGTTTGTTTTGGGCCTGGATGAATCGCGGGCCAAAATTCAGGCCGCCCGCTGCATGGACTGTGGCACACCGTTCTGCAACAACGGCTGCCCGGTCAACAACATCATTCCGGATTTCAATGATCTGGTCTATCGGGGGGACTGGAGAAGCGCGGCCGAAGTTCTGCACAGCACCAACAACTTCCCTGAATTCACCGGCCGTATCTGCCCGGCACCGTGCGAGGCCGCCTGCACGCTCAACGTGAACGACGGCGCGGTTGGCATCAAATCGATCGAGCACGCCATCATTGACCGCGCCTGGGCTGAGGGCTGGGTACAGCCAGTGTCGCCGACAGGCAAGACCGGCAAGAAAGTGGCAGTCATCGGTTCCGGTCCGGCCGGCATGGCAGCCGCGCAGCAACTGGCGCGAGCCGGGCATGATGTGACGCTGTTCGAGAAGAATGACCGCATCGGCGGCTTGTTGCGTTACGGCATTCCGGATTTCAAACTCGACAAATCACACATCGACCGGCGCGCCGCGCAATTGCAAAAAGAAGGTGTCACGATCCGCACAGGCGTTCTGGTGGGCCGGATGCCACCTCCCGAAGCCGGCTCCAGGGTGATCAACTGGTCTCGGGAAACGATCTCGGCGGAGCAGGTTCAAAACGACTTTGATGCGCTGCTGCTGGCCGGCGGCGCCGAGCAGTCGCGTGACTTGCCGGTCCCGGGTCGCGAACTCGACGGTGTTCACTTCGCGATGGAGTATCTGCCGCAGCAAAACAAGGTCAATGCCGGGGACAAGCTCAAGGCTGAAGGAATCCGTCAAATCAGGGCCGACGGCAAGCACGTCATTGTGATTGGCGGCGGCGATACCGGGTCCGACTGCGTCGGCACCAGTCGGCGCCAGGGCGCGACGAGCGTGACCCAGTTTGAAGTCATGCCGCGCCCCCCGATTGAGGAAGATCGTCCGATGACATGGCCTTACTGGCCACTTAAATTGCGCACCAGTTCCAGCCATGAAGAGGGTTGCAGCCGCGAGTTTGCGATCTCGACCAAGGAATTCGTCGGCGACAAGGGCAAAGTGAGCGGCGTCAGGACCGTCCGCGTCGAGTGGCAGGAGGGGAAAATGCTTGAACTTCCCGGTAGCGAGCAGGTTCTGAAGGCAGATCTAGTGTTGCTGGCGATGGGTTTTGTCAAACCGGTGGCGTCCGTGCTGGAGGCCTTCGGCATCGAAAAGGACGCCCGTGGCAATGCCAGGGCGAGTACCGAAGTCACAGGTGGTTATGCCACCAGCGTGAACAAGGTGTTTGCCGCCGGTGACATGCGGCGCGGCCAGAGCCTTGTGGTCTGGGCCATCCGCGAAGGCCGTCAGGCGGCGCGCGCGATCGATGAATTCCTGATGGGAACAACCTTGCTGCCACGTTGATAGGTGTAATCCCTTATGATTCCCCAGGTCCGGGTTTGACCCGAGCCTTGTCATTTTCTCATGCCCTCACCGTCTGATTCCCTGGTTGAACTGCGTCACCTGACCTTCGGTTATGGCGAGCGCGTCATTCTGGACGACGTCTGCCTGTCGGTGCCGCGCGGCAAGGTGACGGCGCTGATGGGCGCCTCAGGTGGTGGCAAAACGACCATATTGCGCTTGATCGGTGGTCAGAACCAGGCGCAATCGGGCCAAATGCTGTTTGACGGGCAGGACGTGACACCGATGGATCAGGCGCAACTCTACGCGGCCCGGCGCCGCATGGGCATGCTGTTCCAGTTTGGCGCCTTGTTTGCCGACCTGTCGGTATTTGAAAACGTCGCTTTTCCACTGCGTGAACATACGGACCTCCCCGAAGTGCTGGTAAGGGATATTGTTTTGATGAAGCTCAACGCGGTGGGCCTGCGTGGTGCGCGCGACCTGATGCCGAGCGAGGTCTCGGGCGGCATGGCCAGGCGCATTGCGTTGGCGCGCGCGATTGCACTGGATCCGGAGTTGGTGATGTACGACGAGCCATTTTCGGGTCTCGATCCAATTTCTCTGGGCACCGCAGCACGCCTGATACGACAACTCAATGATTCGATGGGCTTGACCAGCATTTTTGTCTCCCATGAGTTGGAGCAGACGCTGGCCATTGCCGACCACGTGATTATTCTGGCCAATGGCAGGGTCGCGACGCAAGGTACTCCCGAGCAGGTCCTTCACAGCACGGACCCGCTGGTTTATCAGTACGTGAACGCGCAGATCGACGGTCCGGTGCGCTTTCATTACCCGGGATCCAGCATCAACGAGGATTTTGACGTGGGAGTGGCGGCATGAGCTGGTACAAGCTGGCCGATGTCGGCTTTGCCGTTCGGCGTCAACTGGCTGACCTGGGGCTGGGCGCCCGACTTTTCATTCGCCTGTTGACCACGCTGGGGGGCAGCCTGAAGCGTTTCGGGCTGATTCGTGACCAGATTCACTTTCTGGGCAACTATTCTCTGGCGATTATTGCGGTGTCGGGCCTGTTCGTCGGTTTCGTTTTTGGCCTGCAGGGCTATTACACTTTGCAGCGTTATGGCTCGTCATCTGCCTTGGGCCTGCTGGTCACCCTGACGCTGGTGCGCGAACTGGGGCCGGTGGTCACGGCGCTTTTGTTTGCCGGTCGGGCAGGTACTTCGCTGACCGCGGAGATCGGCCTGATGAAGGCCGGCGAGCAAATCAGCGTCATGGAGATGATGGCAGTCGATCCGGTGCAGCGCATTCTGGCACCGCGTTTTTGGGCCGGTGTCATCACCATGCCTTTGCTGGCAGCGGTCTTCAGTGCGATGGGCATCATTGGCGGCTGGATCGTTGGTGTATTGATGATCGGCGTCGACGGGGGCTCGTTCTGGAGCCAGATCCAGGAAGGCGTCGATGTCTGGCAAGACCTTGGCAACGGCGTTATCAAGAGCATCGTGTTTGGCTTCACCGTCACCTTTGTCGCGTTGCTGCAGGGTTTTGAAGCCCAGCCGACGCCCGAAGGTGTAGCCAGTGCGACGACCCGCACGGTGGTCGTTTCATCGCTTTCCGTGCTGGGGCTGGATTTCATCCTGACCGCCATGATGTTTACCATTTGAATACCTTGTGGACAAATCGCCGTTACGCGAAGCCAACAAGCTCTGTCCCGATTTGATTTAGCGAGTGTTTATGCAGCGTTCAAAAAATGATGTGTGGGTTGGCCTTTTTGTGCTGGTTGGCGCCGCGGCCGTCCTGTTCCTGGCGTTGCAGTCGGCCAATCTGTTGACCCTGAGTTTTCAGAAAGACTACCTGGTTCAGGCCAAGTTCGACAACATCGGCGGGCTCAAGCCCAAAGCCGCGGTGCGCAGCGCGGGCGTCGTTGTCGGAAGGGTTGAGAAAATAGTTTTTGACGATAAATCCTTTCAGGCCAGGGTCACCCTGGCGCTGGAGAGCCGCTATGCATTCCCGAAAGACAGTTCTCTCAAGATCCTGACCAGCGGTCTGCTGGGCGAGCAATACCTGGGTCTGGAACCCGGCGCCGACGAGAAGGTGCTGGTGCCGGGCGATGTGATTTCCAGCACCCAGTCGGCGATGGTGCTCGAGAGCCTGATCGGGCAGTTCCTGTACAGCAAGGCGGCCGAGGGAGGAAGTCCGGATGCCGCCAAGGGAAAGAAATGATGCCCGGTCCGGTCTGGCACGCTCAATCCGGCGGGCGCGCTGCCCGCTTTGCCGGCGTCGCCGTGGCGTTGGTTTCGGTGCTGCTGACGGGATGTGCCAGCGGCCCGAACCGGGATCCAAGGGATCCGCTGGAACCTTTCAATCGCGGTGTGTACCGTTTCAATACCGCGATAGATGAGGCCGTCTTGAAACCGGTCGCCAGCACCTATCGGGATGTGACGCCGGTGCGGGTGCGCCAGGGTATCGGTAATTTTTTCGGCAATCTGGAAGATGTCTGGTCGTTCGTGAACAACGTGCTGCAGTTCAAGGGCCAGGCGGCGCTCGACAGTTTGCGACGTGTGGGTGTCAACACGGTGCTCGGTTGGGGCGGGGTGTTCGACGTCGCTACAGAAATGGACATTGAAAAGCACACGAAGGATTTCGGTCATACGCTGGGCTCCTGGGGAATTGGCAGCGGCCCGTATCTGGTTCTTCCCTTGCTTGGCTCTTCGACCTTGCGCGATACCCTGGCTCTGCCGGTGGACTGGAAGGGCGACCTGGTGGCTGAAGTCGGGCATGTGCCCACACGCAATACCGCCACGGTCGTCAGGGCCATTGACACGAGGTCAGACCTGCTCAAAGCCAGCACCATGCTGGAAGAAGCGGCGCTGGATCAATACACCTTTATCCGGGAAGCGTTCCTGCAGAGGCGGCGCAGTGTCATTTTTGATGGCAACCCACCGGATGAAGACCGGGCAGACACCCCTTAACACGCGAAGGAGTCCCAAGATGACACATTTGTTGCAGCGATTGCTGGTCGTTACCGTGCTGGGCCTGTCGAGCCTGCTGACCTTGCCAGTGCAGGCGGCGGACGAGGCCGCAGACGCCTTGATCAAGCGCCTGTCCACGGACGTGCTTGACAGCATCAGGACGGACAAAGCCATCCAGTCTGGCGATGTGGCGCGGATTGTGGCTCTGGTGGATGGCAAGATCATGCCCAACGTCAACTTTCAACGCATGACGGCCGCTGCGGTCGGTCCGGCCTGGCGCCAGGCCAGTCCCGAGCAACAAAAGCGCCTGCAGGAAGAGTTCAAGGTTTTGCTGGTGCGCACCTATGCCGGCGCATTGACCCAGGTCAGTGACCAGACCATTTTCGTCAAGCCCATGCGCGCCGCCGCCGAGGACAAGGAGGTCGTGGTCCGTACTGAAGTCAAAGGCCGTGGCGACGCCATTCAGCTCGATTACAGACTCGAGAAAACCCCTGGTGAAGGGGCAGGCTGGAAGATCTACAACCTCAATGTTCTGGGCGCCTGGCTGGTGGAAACCTACCGCAGCGATTTTTCCCAGCAGATCAATACAAAGGGCATTGATGGCCTGATCACATCACTGGCTGAGCGCAACAAGGCGAACGCCAAAAAGGGGGGCAACGGTGTTGGTGCTGCCAAATGAACTGACCCACTCGCAGGCCACGGCATGCCTGCGCATGCTGGTGCAGGGCTTGCGTTCCCAGGCGGGTTCTGAGGTGGTGATTGATGCCACCGGTCTGGGCCGGTTTGATTCCGCGGCGCTGGCGGTGCTGCTTGAACTCAGGCGCGAGACTTTGGCGGCGGGCAAGCGTTTTTCGATCCGTGGTCTGCCCGCTCGTTTGCGTGATCTGGCCGCCCTGTACGGCATCATGGATCTGCTGCCAGCGCAATAGGCGTCCTTATGCCCGCCATTTCTTTTCAGTCGGTATCGAAGTCCTACCCTGCCTCGCGCGGACCCAAGGGAAGCACCTTCCTGGCACTGGACCGCGTCAGCCTCGACATTGAAGAAGGTGAATTTTTCGGGCTGCTGGGGCCCAATGGCGCGGGAAAGACGACCATGATCAGCATTCTGGCCGGCCTTTCGCGTGCGAGTGCCGGAAAAGCATCGGTGCTGGGACACGATGTTGTGCATGATTACGTCGCTGCGCGCCGCAGTCTGGGCGTTGTGCCGCAGGAACTGGTCTTCGACCCTTTCTTCAACGTGCGGGAGGCGCTGCGTTTCCAGTCCGGCTATTTCGGTGTCAGGAACAACGACGCCTGGATCGATGAATTGCTCGACAACCTCGGCCTGAACGACAAGGCGGGCTCCAACATGCGGCAGCTTTCGGGCGGCATGAAGCGTCGCGTGCTGGTGGCCCAAGCGCTGGTCCACAAGCCGCCGGTCATCGTGCTCGATGAACCGACGGCGGGGGTTGACGTTGAATTGCGTCAAACCCTCTGGCAATTCATTGCCAAACTCAACAAACAAGGGCACACCGTATTGCTGACGACCCATTACCTGGAGGAGGCCGAGGCGCTGTGTGGGCGCATTGCGATGCTGAAGGCCGGGCGGATCGTGGCGCTCGACCATACCAGCGCGTTGCTGAAGACGGCGTCGAGCAACGTGCTGCGCTTCAAGGTCGATGGCGATTTGCCCAGGGTGCTGGCCCAGCAGGCACGCATTACCGGGCGCATAGTGCAGTTTCCAGCACATGACGCTCTGGAGATCGAACGTTACCTGGCGGCAGTGCGCGAATCCGGTCTGGTGGCGCAGGATGTCGAGATTCGCAAGTCCGATCTGGAAGATGTTTTCCTTGCGGTCATGAACAATTCCTCGGCGAGCAACCTGACCCAGGCCGGGACGACCCGCGGCGCCAAGGCCCACTCGGAGGGCGGCGCCATGCGCGATGCTGCCAGCATGCGGGTCGGATCGTGAGCGGTTGGCAAACCCTGCTGTACAAGGAAGTGCTGCGCTTCTGGAAGGTGGCATTCCAGACGATTGCCGGTCCGGTCCTGACGGCGATGCTGTATCTTCTGATTTTCGGCCACGCGCTGGAAGCGCACGTCAAGGTCTACGACCGCGTCAGTTACAGCGCTTTTCTGGTGCCGGGTCTGGCGATGATGAGTCTGCTGCAGAACGCCTTTGCGAACAGTTCGTCATCCTTGATCATGAGCAAAGTGATGGGCAATTTGGTTTTTCTGATGTTGACCCCGCTGTCCTATCTGAACTGGTTCGTCGCCTATGTCGGGGCTGCCGTCATTCGCGGGCTGGTCGTCGGACTCGGTGTGTTTGGGGTCTCTGCGCTGTTTACCGACATCGGTTTTGTAGCGCCCGTCTGGATCCTGGCTTTTGCAGTGCTTGGCGCGGCCTTGATGGGCACGCTGGGCCTGATCGCCGGACTGTGGGCTGAAAAATTCGATCAGCTGGCCGCCTTTCAGAATTTTGTGGTCATGCCGATGACATTCCTCAGTGGCGTCTTCTATTCGATCCACTCATTGCCGCCGTTCTGGCAGAAGGTCAGCCATTTGAATCCGTTCTTCTACATGATTGACGGGTTTCGTTACGGATTTTTCGGCGCCAGCGATGTATCACCGTGGCTTAGCCTGGCGGTGGTGGGCGTCGCGCTGGCCCTTGTCGCAACGGTGGCGCTGCTGCTGCTTCGCGTCGGCTACAAGGTTCGCGTTTAGGGTGGGTTTTTTTGGAAGTGATGATATGAATGCAGACCAGATCAGGGACATGATTGCCGCCAACCTGTTGTGCGAGCACATTACACTCGAGGGTGATGGCCGCCACTGGTTTGCCACCATTGTGTCGAGCGAATTCGAGGGCAAACGGCCCATTCAGCGCCACCAGCGCGTCTATGCCACGCTCGGGGTGAAAATGCAGAATGACGAGGTGCATGCCCTGTCCATGAAGACCTACACACCGGCCGAGTGGGCCGCGGTGTCGCAATGAGGGCCCGGCCACCGAGCGGTATGGAAATAACAAGATGATCACGCTGGCGCTGTCCAAGGGCAGAATTTTCGAAGAAACGCTGCCGCTGCTGCGAGCCGCCGGCATCGAGGTTCTGGAAGATCCTGAAAAATCGCGCAAACTGATTCTTGCAACGAGTCAGAGCGCGGTGCGGGTGCTGGTGGTGCGCGCCACCGACGTGCCCACCTATGTGCAGTACGGCGGCGCCGATCTGGGCATCACTGGCAAGGACACCTTGCTGGAGCACGGCAGCGACGGGCTGTACCAGCCGCTCGACCTGCAAATAGCCAAATGCCGCATCAGCGTCGCCGTGCGTTCCGATTTTGACTACGCATCGGCGGTCCGGCAGGGCTCGCGTCTGAAGGTGGCCACCAAGTACGTGGCGATTGCGCGCGAGTTCTTCGCCACCAAGGGCGTGCACGTGGACCTGATCAAGCTCTACGGCAGCATGGAACTGGCGCCGCTGGTCGGGCTGGCCGACGCGATTGTCGATCTGGTCTCCACCGGCAATACGCTCAAAGCCAATCATCTGGTCGAGGTCGAGCACATCATGGACATCAGCTCGCGCCTGATTGTCAATCAGGCGGCGCTCAAGCTCAAGCAGGTGCCGATTCGCCGCATCATCGACGCCTTTGCCTTGGCGCTGGAAAAGAAGGAATGATTTACTTTGCTTGCTCGTCACCGCGAGGCCGCCTTGTTCGTCATCGCGAGTGAAGCGTGGCGATCCATGACATCGTGGATTGCCGCGTCGCTACGCTCCTCGCAATGACGATTTCATCAGTTGTTATACCCAAAGCACTGCCATGACGCTCAAAGCTTCTCCCGCCCGCCTGTCAACCGCCAGTGCCAGCTTCGAGGCTGAATTCAAGGCCCGCCTGCACTGGTCGGCGCAGGCGGACGCCGAAATCGAGCATCGCGTGGCCGACATCCTGGCCGATGTGCGACAGCGCGGCGACGCCGCCGTGCTTGACTACACGGCACGTTTTGATGGCGTCCAGGCGGGCACGATGGGCGCGCTGGAGTTGAGGCAAGCTGAACTCAGAGCGGCTTTTAATTCGATTGCGCCGGCCCAGCGCGACGCCCTGCAGGCGGCGGCCGCCCGGGTGCGAAGCTACCACGAGGCGCAGAAGAAGGCCAGTGGCGAGAGCTGGAGCTACCGCGATGACAACGGCACGCTGCTCGGGCAGAAGGTGACGCCGCTGGACCGTGTCGGCATCTATGTGCCCGGCGGCAAAGCGACCTACCCCTCGAGCGTGCTGATGAACGCGATTCCGGCGCACGTCGCCGGCGTGGCCGAGATCATCATGGTGGTGCCCACGCCCGGGGGTGAAAAGAATGCACTGGTGCTGGCTGCCGCCCACGTGGCGGGCGTCACCCGCGCCTTCACCATCGGGGGCGCGCAGGCGGTGGCCGCACTGGCTTATGGCACGGCCACCATTCCCAACGTGGACAAGATCACCGGTCCCGGCAACGCCTATGTGGCGGCGGCCAAGCGCCGCGTCTTTGGCACCGTCGGCATCGACATGGTTGCCGGTCCGAGCGAGATTCTGGTACTGGCCGATGGCAGTACGCCGCCCGATTGGGTGGCGATGGACCTGTTCAGCCAGGCCGAACATGACGAACTGGCACAGAGTATTTTGCTGTGCCCGGACGCGCACTATATTGACCAGGTGCAGGCGTCGATCGATCGATTGCTCAATGAAATGCCGCGCGCCGGGATCATCGCCAGGTCGCTCACCGACCGTGGCGCGCTGATTCTCACCCAAAGCATGGAGCAGGCGTGCCAGATCAGCAACCGGATTGCGCCCGAACACCTGGAGGTCAGCAGCCGCGATCCGCACCGTTGGGAGCCCTTGCTCAGGCATGCCGGTGCGATTTTTCTGGGCGCCTACACCAGTGAATCCCTGGGTGACTATTGCGCGGGACCCAATCATGTGCTGCCCACCAGCGGCACCTCGCGCTTCAGTTCACCCCTGGGTGTCTATGACTTCCAGAAACGCTCCAGCCTGATTGAGGTGAGCGAGGCGGGTGCACAGGTTCTTGGAAAGATAGCCTCGGTGCTGGCGCATGGGGAAGGATTGCAGGCCCATGCGCGGGCGGCGGAGATGCGTTTGACTTCCTTGCCGTCAAGTCGGGTGCTGGAATGAACACCGTCAGCGCGCCCTGCTTGCTGCGTATCCGCCAGGACATACTGTCGATGCACGCCTACGCGATTCAGGATTCGACCGGCATGGTCAAGCTCGACGCCATGGAAAATCCGTACCGTTTGTCGCCTGATTTGCAGGAGAAACTGGGGCGGCGCCTGGGCGCGCTGGCGCTGAACCGCTATCCGGGCGCCGGCGTCGATGCATTGCGCCAGGCGCTGGCCAGCTACGCCCGCATGCCTAAGGGCTTTGACATCATGCTGGGCAATGGTTCGGACGAGTTGATCAGCCTGCTGGCCATGGCGTGCGACCTGCCGGGGGCCAGCATTATGTCGCCAGTGCCCGGTTTTGTGATGTACGCCATGAGCGCGCAGTTGCAGGGTCTGGCATTCCATGGCGTGCCCCTGACCGCCGATTTCGAGCTCGACGAGTCGGCCATGCTGACGGCGGTCGAGCGCTACAAGCCGGCCATCACCTATCTGGCCTATCCCAACAACCCGAGCGCCAATCTATGGAACGATGACGTCATGGAAAGCATCATCTGCGCGGTTGGCGCGGTTGGCGGTCTGATCGTGCTGGACGAAGCCTACCAGCCCTTTGCCAGCCGCAGCTATATCGATCGGCTCGAGCGCCACCGCCACGTGCTGCTGCTGCGCACGCTCTCGAAATTTGGCCTGGCGGGCGTGCGCCTGGGTTACCTGATCGGGCCCAGGGCGCTGATCGCGGAGATCGACAAGGTGCGGCCGCCCTACAACATCAGCGTTGTGAACTGCGAGTGCGCCCGCTTTGCGCTCGAGCAGAAGGAGGTTTTTGCGGCGCAGGCGCTTGCCCTTTGTGCGCAGCGCAGCATGCTGCTGGGGGCCTTGTCGATGCTGCCGGGCGTCACGACGTTCAAGAGCGAGGCGAATATGATCTTGCTGCGCGTGCCGGACGCCGAGAAAACGTTTGCCGGAATGAAAATGCGCAAGGTTCTGGTCAAGAACGTTTCTAAAATGCATCCATTGCTGAGCAATTGTCTGCGCCTGACGGTTGGCACGGCCGATGAAAACGCGCAAATGCTGACCGCCCTGAAGGAATCACTCTAACCATGAATCGCACTGCTGAAGTCTCCCGCCAGACGGCCGAGACCAAGATTACGGTCAAAGTCGATCTGGACGGGAGCGGACGCTCCGGTTTGCGTACCGGCATCGGCTTTTTTGACCACATGCTCGATCAGATCGCGCGCCACGCGCTGCTTGACCTCGAAGTCATGGCCGATGGCGATCTGCATGTCGATGGCCACCACACGGTGGAGGACGTCGGCATTGCATTTGGTCAGGCGGTCCACAAGGCGGTCGGTGACAAGGCCGGCATTCGCCGCTACGGCCATGCCTACGTGCCGCTCGATGAAGCGCTGTCCAGGGTCGTGATTGATTTTTCAGGCCGTCCCGGTCTGGTCATGAATGTGCCGTTCAACAGCGGGATGATCGGCACCTTTGACAGTCAGCTTGCGCATGAGTTCTTTCAGGCTTTTGCGAATCATGCTTTTGTGACCCTTCACATCGACAACCTGCGCGGCGAAAATGCCCACCACCAGGCCGAGACCGTGTTCAAGGCCTTTGCCCGCGCCCTGCGCTCGGCGCTGGAACTCGATCCCCGCTCGGCCGGCACGGTGCCCTCGACCAAGGGCACGCTTTAGCGCCAATGCCGGCAGCGAACAAGCCATGAGTTCAGCGCGGCGTGGTGCAGGAAGCAAATCCGTTGCGGTGGTGGATTACGGCATGGGCAACCTGCGCTCCGTATCGCAGGCGCTGCAGGCGGCCGCGACCGGAACTGGCTACGAGGTGCTGATCACGGCGGACCCGGATCAGGTGCGTGCCTGTGAACGTGTTGTGTTGCCGGGGCAGGGCGCGATGCCCGATTGCATGCGTGAATTGCGCGATTCGGGCTTGCTGGCCTCGGTGCAGGAGGCGGCCGCGAGCAAACCACTGTTTGGTATCTGCATTGGCATGCAGATGCTGCTTGACCATAGCGCCGAAGGCGACACGCCGGGTCTGGGCCTGATTCACGGCGAAGTGCTCAAGTTTGACCTGACCGGCCAGCGTCAGGCTGACGGCAGTCGTTACAAGGTGCCGCAAATGGGTTGGAACCAGGTCTATCGGGAAAACCATGGTGGCGCTTCGCATCCGGTCTGGGGGGACGTGCCCGACGGCAGCTATTTCTACTTCGTCCACAGTTTCTATGCCCGACCGTCTGATGCGCGCCACAGCGTGGGCGAGACTGACTACGGCGCCCGCTTCAGTTCGGCCATTGCGCGCGATAATATTTTCGCCACACAATTTCATCCTGAAAAAAGTGCCGATCACGGTTTGTCGCTTTACCGGAACTTCCTTCACTGGAAGCCCTGACGTCCCGGCTCGGCCCGAGCTTTGAATCGCCCGCCTTCCTATCAAACCCTGAAGCATCATGCTTTTAATTCCCGCAATTGATCTCAAAGACGGCCACTGTGTTCGCCTCCAGCAAGGCAATATGGCGCAGTCCACCACCTTCGGCGAGGATCCGCTCGCCGTCGCCAGCAACTGGACCGTGCAGGGCGCGCGCCGCCTGCACCTGGTGGATTTGAACGGTGCATTCGCCGGTCATCCGATCAACGAGAAGGCGATTCGCAAGATCTTGAGGGAAGTCGGCAGCGCGGTGGACGTGCAGCTTGGCGGCGGCATCCGCGATCTCGACACCATAGAGCGATACCTGGATGCCGGTTTGCGATACGTCATCATCGGTACCGCTGCGATCCGCAACCCCGGCTTCTTGCAGGACGCCTGCACCGCCTTTGGTGGCCATATCATTGTCGGCCTGGATGCTCGCGAGGGCAAGGTCGCGACCGACGGCTGGAGCAAGTTGACGCGGCACGATGTCATCGACCTGGGCAAGAAGTTTGAGGATTTCGGCGTTGAATCCATCATTTATACCGACATCGGGCGCGATGGCATGCTCAGCGGCATCAATGTCGAGGCGACGGTCCGGCTGGCGCAGGCGCTGACGATCCCGGTGATTGCCTCTGGCGGCCTTAGCGGCATGGCCGACATCGAGGCCCTTTGCGCGGTGGAGGACGAGGGCATCGAAGGTGTCATTTGCGGCCGCGCGATCTACTCGGGCGATCTCGACTTTGCCGCCGCGCAGCGGCGGGCTGACGAGTTGAACGGCTAGGAATATGGCCCCCACGCCTGTCGCTTCGTGCACGCCGCTGCCCCCCGAGGGAGCTAATTTTTCTTGGGGCGGCCCGGCGAAAAATTGGCCAACCGTTGAAGCGGGTTGGCTCTGGTGCTAGCGAAGCGCATCATCCCGTGTCTGGACGTTACCGGCGGGCGCGTCGTCAAAGGCGTCAATTTTGTTGAATTGCGTGACGCGGGCGACCCGGTCGAGATTGCGGCTCGCTATAACGAGCAGGGTGCCGACGAGCTGACCTTTCTTGACATCACTGCCACCAGCGACGAGCGCGACCTGATCCTGCACATCATCGAGGCCGTTGCCTCCCAGGTCTTCATTCCACTCACGGTGGGTGGCGGTGTGCGCACCGTGGACGACGTGCGGCGTCTGCTCAACGCGGGGGCCGACAAGACCAGTTTCAATTCTGCCGCGATTGCCAATCCACAGGTGATCGATGCGGCCTCCGCAAGGTACGGAGCGCAGTGCATTGTGGTCGCCATCGATGCCAAGCGACGCTCGGAAGCGGACGGCAGCCGCCCCGCTGTCAACGGCCTTCCAATCGGACCTGGCTGGGATGTGTACAGCCATGGCGGGCGCAAGAACACCGGCCTCGATGCCGTGGTCTGGGCCACAGAGATGGCGCGTCGCGGTGCAGGCGAGATCCTGCTCACCAGCATGGACCGTGATGGCACCAAGTCGGGCTTCGACCTGGCCCTGACGCGCGCGGTCAGCGATGCCGTCAGTGTCCCGGTGATCGCCTCCGGTGGCGTTGGCACGCTCGATCATCTGGCTGACGGCATCCAGATTGGCGGCGCCGATGCGGTGCTGGCGGCCAGCATTTTTCACTACGGTGAGTTCACCGTCGCGCAGGCCAAGGCGAGAATGGCCGAGCGCGGCATTCCGGTGCGAATGGCATGATGAACTGGCTGGATGCCGTCCATTGGGATGCGCAGGGCCTGGTGCCCGTGATTGCGCAGGAGGCCGGTTCAGGCGATGTGCTGATGCTGGCCTGGATGAACCGCGAGGCGCTGCAAAAAACGGCGGAGCTCGGTCGCGCGGTTTATTTCAGCCGTTCGCGCGGCAAGCTCTGGTTCAAGGGCGAAGAGTCGGGCCATGTACAAATGGTGCATGAAATCAGGCTGGACTGTGATCATGATGTGATCATGCTCAAAGTGACGCAGACTGGACACAAACCGGGCATTGCCTGCCACACCGGGCGCCATAGCTGCTTCTTCAGCTTGTTGGACAATGGGGTCTGGAAAGTGACCGAACCGGTCTTGAAAGACCCGCAAACCATCTACAAGTAAGCGCCCATGTCTGCCAACGTTTCCGCCAGTGACTCACTCGCAGCCTTGTGCCGGGTGATTGAGAGCCGTCTCCCGCAAAACGGGGGTGATCCGGACAGCAGTTATGTGGCGCGCCTGTTGCACAAGGGGCCAGACGCTTTTCTCAAGAAGATTGGCGAGGAGGCGACTGAAGTTGTGATGGCAGCCAAGGATGCCGATGTCGGCGGCGACCGGCAGAAGATCGTCAATGAAGTCGCCGACCTGTGGTTTCATTGCATGATCGCCCTGGTCCATTACGGGCTCGGGCCGGCCGAGGTGCTGGCCGAACTCGAACGACGGGTGGGTACCAGCGGCATCGAGGAAAAAGCCATGCGCAAGGCGCGCTCGCGTGAAGGAGAGGACTCATGACCGACGACTTCGGCAAAGTGGGCAGCGTCCCGGCGACGGATCCGGCCAATCTGCAGGATCTGCAGTCGCTCAGCACCATCGGCACCATCAGTTACGTCCTGCACCTGATCGTGGCCGTGGGTGCGCTGATTCCCGGCGGTCAGTTTGGTCCGGTCCTGCTGATCGCCGCCTTGATCATCGACCTGGCCAAGCGCGCCGACGCCGAGGGAACATGGCACGCTTCGCATTTTCGCTGGCGCATCCGCACCGTCGTCATTGCTGCGGTGCTCTACCTCGTCACCGCCCCCTTGTGGCTGGTCTTTATCGTCCCGGGCTGGATTGCCTGGTGCCTCGTTTCAATCTGGTTTCTGTACCGTATCGTGAGCGGCCTGGCGCGAATGAACAAAGGGCTTGCGATGGAGTTCGCGTCGTGATCGAACGCATTGTCCAGAGCGATCCCGATTGCCTGTTCTGCAAGATCGCCGCTGGCAAGATTCCATCCCGGCTGGTCTTTCAGGATGACGAGATTTTTGTCTTTCACGACATTCATCCCTGGGCGCCCGTGCATTTCCTGATGATTCCGAAAATTCATATCCCGTCCATGGCGCAGGTCGGGAATGAGCACGCCGCGCTGCTCGGGCGCATGCTGGTGCTGGCGCCTGAACTGGCGCTACAGCAAGGCTGCAACCCCTATCCCCAGGGCGGCTTTCGGATATTGTGCAATACCGGCGCTGAAGGACGACAGGAAGTGCAGCATCTGCACATTCATGTCATGGGCGGTGCACGGCCCTGGCTCAGGGGCTGATTTCCAGTCAATTACTTCGCCGACTAAAATTGGCGCAATTCCTTAGGAGATACTCATGGGACTTTCGACAACACATCTGATTATTTTCCTGGTCATCATCGTGGTGATTTTTGGCACCAAGAAACTGCGCAATATCGGTTCTGACCTGGGCGGCGCGGTCAAAGGCTTCAAGGATGGCATGAAAGACGGTGCCGACAAAGCGTCGGATGCACCGGCCGCCCCAGCGCCGGTGCAGCAGGTGGCTTCCGCCGCAGCCCCGGTCAAGGAAACGATTGATGTTGAAGCCAAGACCAAAGCCTGATGCCGCAGGCCCGCGAGTCGACGAGATTTTCGTAAGTGATTGATATTGGGGTCACCAAGCTGGCCATCATCGGCGGCATCGCATTGCTTGTCATCGGTCCCGAAAAGCTGCCCGGTCTGGCCAAGACCATGGGGACTTTGCTGGGCCGCGCGCGGCGCTACGTGGCCGATGTAAAGGACGAAGTCAATCGGTCGATGGAACTCGATGAACTCAAGAAAATGAAGGAAACGGTGGACAACGCCGCGCGCGATGTAGAAAGCTCGATTCAGACCAGCGCCGCCGATTTCGAGAAAAACTGGACCGCGAGCACCGAACCGGCCGCCGTCACACTCGGCGGTGAAGTGAATCCGGTTTTCCCCGAATACAAACACCCCGGCAAGAAATGGCGCAGCAAGCAGAGCGCGACGCCGCGCTGGTACAAAGCGCGCAATGGCGTTCGCAGCAACGCCCTGTCCGGAGCTGCGCGGGTGGCGCGTTTTCGCCCCACCAGATTGAGCTGATGGCAGATAGCGCCCCAAAAGAAGACGAACTGGCTGGCACCGAACAGCCTTTTGTGCAGCATCTGGTCGAGTTGCGCGACCGGCTGTTGCGCTCGCTGTACGGCATTGCCGCCGTGTTGGCGGTCTTGCTGTTCTTCCCCGGTCCTTCCAGGCTGTATGACCTGCTGGCGATGCCCCTGGTGAAGGCCTTGCCGGAAGGCTCGCGCATGATTGCAGTGGGCGTGGTGTCGCCCTTTCTGGTGCCGATCAAGGTGTCGGTGATGGCGGCGATAGCACTGTCCCTGCCATGGATTCTTTATCAGATCTGGGCCTTTGTCGCGCCTGGCCTCTACAAGCACGAGAAAAGGCTGGTGCTGCCGCTGGTCGCGGCCAGCACCGTGCTGTTCTACATGGGGGCCGCATTTTGCTACTTCTTTGTCTTTGGACAGGCTTTTCCGGCGATCCAGAAAATGGCGCCGATGTCGGTGGCGGTCAGTCCCGATATCGAAGCCTATCTTGATTTTGTCGTCACCATGTTCATTGCCTTTGGCGTCGCCTTCGAAGTGCCGATTGCGGTCGTGATTCTGGCGCGCATGGGCATCGTGACAATTTCACAGCTCAAGACCTTTCGCACCTATTTCGTGGTGGGCGCCGCCGCGGTGGCCGGCTTGGTCACTCCGCCCGACCCGGTCTCCATGATCGCGCTCCTGATTCCCATGATCCTGCTTTACGAGTTGGGCATTCTGGCAGCCCAGGTGTTTATCAAACATACCGCGGCACCTGAAGAGAGCCTGTGATGCATCGGTTCAAACAAGTGCTGGATTGGCCGCGTCCGGTCAAGCGCCTGGTCGTCATCGCGGTCGACGCGGTATTGGCTCTTCTGGCAACCTGGGGCGCCTACTCGCTGCGCTACGAAACGCTGCACTGGCCCCAGAGCGGCGAGTGGTGGGTCTATCTGTTGGGGCCGCTGCTGGCGTTGCCGATCTTCGTCCGCTTCGGACTTTATCGCGCCATCTTCCGCTACACCGGCCTGGACGTCCTGTTCGCCACCGGACAGGCGATAGCGCTGTATGCGCTGCTGCGCATTGTGATCCTGTATTGGCAGAAGTGGCCGGTTTTCCCCCTCACCCTGGGTGTCCTGCAACCGATTATTTTCTTTATGCTGGTGGCCGGCAGCCGTGTCCTGGCGCGCTACTGGCTTGCCGGCATCAGCCTCGGAAGGCAACACCATCAGGGGCGAATGCTGATATTTGGAGCGGGCGCGGCCGGGGTCCAGACTTCCCTGGCCATGGCGGTGACCGGTCACTTGAAATTGCTCGGCTTTGTCGACGAAGATCCGGTCAAGATTGGACAGACGATCAATGGCGTTCCGGTCTTTTCGGCGGTCGACGTTCCGGCGGTCGTGAAAGACCTCGGGATTACGGATATTCTGCTCGCGATACCGAGCGCCAGCCGCGACCGGCGCAACAAGATCATCCAGGGACTGCGCGCCTTGCCGGTGCATACGAGAACCCTGCCGGGTCTGGTCGATCTGACCAGCGGGCGTGTCACGGTGAAGGATTTTCGCGAACTCGACGTCGAGGACCTGCTGGGGCGCGCCGCCGTCACGCCGCAGGCCGACTTGCTGGCCTGCAGCCTGTTCAATCAAACCATTCTGGTCAGCGGTGCCGCCGGCAGCATTGGCAGCGAACTGTGCCGCCAGATTCTGCAGGAGCGTCCGCGCCGCCTGCTCTTGCTCGATCACAATGAGTTCGGTTTGTACACGCTGCACCGTGAACTGCAGGCGTGGTGCGAGGCTCAGGCCTCGGATATCGAACTCGTTCCCTTGCTGGCCAGTGTGGCGAATCGGCGGCGACTGGACTGGATCTGCGCCACCTACCAGCCCGATACCGTCTATCACGCGGCAGCCTACAAGCACGTTCCCATGGTGGAGTGCAATCCGTCGGAAGGTGTTTTCAACAATGTGTTTGGCACCCTGAACATGGCGCAGGCAGCGCGCGCGGCCAGAGCGGCGAGTTTTGTGCTGGTCTCGACCGACAAGGCAGTGCGCCCGACCAACCTGATGGGCGCCAGCAAGCGCATGGCTGAACTGGTATTACAGGCCCTGGCCAGCCAAAGCGAAGCCCATGGAACCTGCTTCAGCATGGTCCGTTTTGGCAATGTGCTGGGATCGAGCGGCAGCGTGGTGCCGATGTTTCGCGAGCAGTTGGCGCATGGCGGTCCACTGACCATAACGCATCCCGAGGTCACGCGCTATTTCATGACCATTCCGGAGGCCGCCCAGTTGGTCTTGCAGGCCGGCGCCATGGCGACTGGCGGCGAGGTTTTCGTGCTCGAAATGGGCGAACCTGTCAGGATTCTTGATCTGGCGCGGCGCCTGGTCGATCTCTCCGGCCTCAAGGTGCGTGACGCGCAACATGCCGATGGCGACATCGAACTGGCCTTCATCGGACTGCGCCCTGGCGAAAAGCTCTACGAGGAATTGCTGATTGGCGACAACCCGAGCGCCACCGCGCATCCCCGCATCATGAAGGCGCATGAAGATTTCATGGCATGGACCGAACTGGCTGAGCAACTCGATCAACTGCAGCAGGCCGCCGCGGCGGAAAATGTGGCCGCGATCCGTTTGGTCCTGCGTGCCTGCGTGCACGGTTTTCATGAGGAAGCCGTCGCCGATTGAGGATCTGACGGTCGCCGGCGCGCTGTCACAAAGTATTTGGACCAACACCTTGAGCAAGAAAGTTTTCATCAAAACCTTTGGCTGCCAGATGAACGAGTATGACTCGGGCAAGATGGCCGACGTGCTCAATGCTGCGCAGGGCTACGAGCCGACGGACCGGGTCGAGGATGCCGACCTGATCCTGTTCAACACGTGCTCGGTGCGCGAGAAGGCGCAGGAGAAGGTCTTCTCGGACCTTGGTCGCGTCAAGCACCTGAAGAAGAAGGGCGTGTTGATCGGCGTTGGCGGCTGTGTGGCGAGCCAGGAAGGCGCGGCCCTTCTTGAACGGGCGCCCTATGTGGACGTGGTGTTCGGCCCGCAGACCTTGCACCGTTTGCCGCAGATGCTGGCAGCCCGGGAGTTGCAAAACCGCTCGCAGGTGGACATCAGTTTTCCGGAAATCGAGAAGTTCGACCATCTGCCGCCGGCTCGTGTCGAGGGCGCCAGCGCGTTCGTGAGCATCATGGAAGGCTGCTCCAAGTACTGCAGCTATTGCGTTGTGCCTTATACGCGCGGCGAGGAGGTCTCCAGACCGTTCGATGATGTGCTGGTTGAGGTGGCCGGTCTGGCCGATCAGGGCGTCAAAGAGATCACCCTGCTCGGGCAGAATGTGAACGCCTACCGCGCCGCAATGGCCGCTGGGGGTGAGGCCGCTGACTTTGCCACCCTGCTGGAGTATGTGGCCGAGGTTCCCGGTATTGAGCGCATCCGTTACGTCACCAGTCACCCCAACGAGTTCACGCCGGCGCTGATTGCTGCCTACGGCAGGATTCCCAAACTCGTGAGCCACCTGCATCTGCCGGTGCAGCATGGCTCGGACCGCATCCTGATGGCGATGAAGCGTGGTTACAGCGCTCTGGAATACAAATCGACCGTGCGCAAACTGCGCGCCATCCGACCGGAACTCGCGCTCAGCAGTGATTTCATTGTCGGCTTTCCGGGTGAGACGGAAGAAGATTTCGGCAAGATGATGAAACTGATTGACGATGTCGGTTTTGACAACTCGTTCAGCTTCATTTTCAGTCCGCGCCCGGGCACCCCAGCGGCCAATCTGGCCGATGATACGCCGCAGGAGATCAAACTGCGGCGCCTGCAGCACCTGCAGGGAGTGATCAATGACAGCATTCGGCGCATCAGCGAAAGCCGCCTGGGGACGGTGCAGCGGATTCTGGTGGAGGGGCACGCCAGGCGCGATGACACCGAACTGATGGGCCGCACCGAATGCAATCGGGTGGTCAACTTTGCCGGACCGGCAACCCTGATTGGGCAACTGGTGGATGTCAGAATTAGCGAAGCGCGCCCTTATACGCTGCGCGGGGAACTGCCCACCTAGTCGGGTCTGTGCGGGGCAGGGGCGATCGGGCTGCCGCTGCGATCTGCGCGCAGGAAATCAGAAGGGCATCTTGGGCATGCCTTTCATGCCGCCCATGCGCTTCATCATTTTCATCATGCCCGAGCCCTTCATCTTCTTCATCATGTCCTGCATCTGCTCAAATTCCTTGAGCATGCGGTTGACCTCCTGCACCTGCACGCCGGCACCCGTGGCGATGCGTCGCTTGCGGGTGGCTTTGATGATCTCGGGCTTGCGGCGCTCCAGCGGCGTCATGCTGTGAATGATGCCCTGCTTGCGCTGCATATCTTTTTCAGCGCGTCCCATGTCCATCTGACCGGCCTTCTCCGCAATGGCCGCCGGCATCTTGTCCATCAGACTGGAGAGACCGCCCATTTGCTTCATTTGCTGAATCTGGGCAAGAAAGTCATTCAGATCAAAGCCGGCCCCGCTCTTGACCTTGGCGGCCAGTTTTTGTGCTGCCGCCACGTCCACGCCCGAGGTGACCTGTTCGACCAGGGCCAGAATGTCGCCCATTCCCAGAATGCGCCCGGCGTGGCGCTCGGCGTCGAATACCTCGAGGCCGTCGATTTTTTCGCTGGTGCCGGCAAACTTGATCGGTGCACCCGTCACCTGGCGCACCGACAAGGCGGCGCCGCCGCGTGAATCACCGTCGAGCTTGGTGAGGATGATGCCGGTCAGCGGGAGCGATTCCTTGAAGGCTTTGGCGGTATTGACGGCGTCCTGGCCCTGCATGGCGTCGACCACGAACAAAGTCTCGACCGGTCGCAGCACACCGTGAAGTTCACGGATTTCGTGCATCAGTGTCTCATCGATGGCCAGGCGACCGGCTGTATCAACCAGCAGGACGTCAAAGAAATGCTTGCGCGCATAGTCGAGCGCGGCCAGAGCAATGGCCACCGGCTTCTGCTCAGGCGTGCTGGCAAACCATTCGGCTCCGGCCTGGGCGGTTACGGTCTTCAATTGCTCGATGGCGGCTGGTCGGTAGACGTCGCTCGATACCGTCAACACCTTCTTGCGTCGCTTTTCGATCAGGTATTTGGCCAACTTGGCGGTGGTGGTTGTCTTGCCAGCGCCCTGCAAACCGGCCATCAGGATCACCGCGGGGGGTTGCGCGGCGAGATTGATATCGGCCACGCCCTCGCCCATGGTGGCGGCCAGTTCCTTGCTCACAATGCCGACCAGCGCCTGCCCGGGTGAGAGCGACCCCAGCACGTCCTGGCCCAATGCTTTTTCCTTGACGCGGGCGATGAAGTCGCGCACCACAGGCAGGGCCACATCCGCCTCCAGCAAGGCCATGCGCACCTCACGCAACATGTCGCTGACGTTGCCTTCGGTAATGCGCGCCTGCCCGCGTATTTCCTTGACCAGGCGGGAGAGTTTGTCGCTGAGGGCGGAGGCCATAGGGGGTATTCCGCTGAACGGAGCCTTGGTTGGATGCCAATCGGAATTGGCGATATGCAAAACGCTAAACTGTGGGCATGATTTTAGCCAGTGCTTCACCACTTGTCCTGACTTTGGCGCTTGTGGTTGCTCTCGCCTACTCGGTCTCGGCCCTGGGTGCCGAGCGACTCGGTGGCGGTGCGGTGCGGGGGGCGGTCTGGCTGGCATGGCTGCTGCACGGCGCATTGCTGGCGCTGGGCCTTTTCGGCCAGGAACCGCGCTTCGGGTTTGCGCCGGCCCTGTCGGTGACGGCTTGGCTGATCGCTGCGGTGTATGCCATTGAGAGCCATCTGTATCCCTTGTTGCAGACGCGCTGGACCTTGTCGGTGCTGGGTGCCATCGCCGTGCTGCTGGCGGTTTTGTTCCCGGGCAATCTCTTGCACCCGACGGCCTCGCCCTGGCTTCCGTTGCATTGGGCGCTGGGCATCGCCTCCTATGGCTTGTTTGGCGCGGCGGTGGTGCATGCGTGGTTCATGACGCGCGCCGAAGAGCGCTTCCGACTGGCCGCTGATCCGCACAGCGGCATGCCGCTATTGACCATGGAGCGCCTGACCTTCAGGTTTGTTGCGGCCGGTTTCCTGCTATTGACCGCCACACTGCTGGTCGGTACCCTGTTCGGCAACCAGCTTTATGGATCGACAGTCCGATTGAAGCTCGATCACAAGACCGCATTCTCGGTATTGTCCTGGCTGACTTTTGCGGTGCTGCTGGTGGGCCGGGCACGCTTCGGCTGGCGTGGTCGACGCGCCGTCCGCGTCCTGTATATGGGGTCCGGGCTGTTGCTGCTGGCCTATGTCGGTTCGCGTTTTGTCATGGAGATCATTCTTGGACGGTCGCCATGAAGTTGCTCCTGATCCTGGCTCTGCTGCTGTTTGGCGTCTGGCTCTGGCGCTCAAAGCGGACCGCCAGACCTGAACTGAAACGTCAAAAGTCGCAGACGCCGCAGGCGCCACTCGAGATGGTGAGTTGCCCCCTGTGTTCGGTACATGTTTCCAGGGAAGATGCGGTGCAGGGGGGAAAAGGTTTCTATTGCAGCCTTGATCATCGCCAGCGCGCGGAGCCCTGAGTGATCCCGCAGCCAGAAACAACCACCTGGTTTGACAGCGCCTCAGCGGAACCGGATGGCCCCGACAAACCTGAAGAAATTGAGAGGTTGTGGCGTGGCTTCATGACGGCGCGCGTCATGCTGGGACTGGGCTTGCTGCTGCTCCAGGGCGTCATCTATGAGATTGGCGCTGGCAAGGACATCACATTGACCGTGCTCTGCGCCGGCTACTGCGTGCTCGCCTTGGCTGTGCGCCTTCGGACCGGCGCGCGGCCCTTGCGCAAGACATTTGACACCCAGTGGCTGGCCATCAGCGGTGTTGACATCGTCGTCATTGCCGTGCTGCAGATGGTGCAAGGCAGCAACATCAATTACGCGCCCCTTTTTGCCTTGCCCATTTTGATGACCTCGGTGTTGGGTTCCTTGTTATTGTCAATGGCCGGTGCGGCGGTCGTGACGCTTATTTTGTTGCTACAGGCAGCCTGGATGTCGGTGCAGGCTCCAGCCGACGCGGCCACCTATTTCTTGCAGGCGGCGCTCAGCGGCGCCGGCGGTTTTGTCATTGCATTTCTTGCCAGCCAGATCTTGAGCCGACTGGCCAATGTGGAACTGGCTGCGCAGCGCAATCAGACCGCGGTACGAGTGCAACGAAAAATCAACGAACTGGTGATCGAGACTTTGACTGATGGTATTCTTGTGCTGGAACAGGATTGCACGGTGCGGGCGGCTAATCCCGCGGCGCGTCGGATGCTGGGCGGCGAGAGCGCCCTGGGTGGCAGCTCCTTCAGCCTTCGGTCTTTGGCCGGATGGCAGGGATTGGTCGATTTATTGAGAGTCAGTTTGGCCGACCACACCAGCAAGCAGGCCGATGTCAGCATTCATCATGCGGGCCAGGGTCCCAGGCGACTGCGGGTCCGCACGCAATTGACCGCCGCAACGGGGACCGGCGGTCAGAGTCTGTGTGTCATGTTCATGCAGGACCAGCGTCAGATCGAGGCGCGCATGCGAACCGAGAAGCTTGCCAGCATGGGCCGACTGTCGGCCGCTGTAGCCCATGAGATTCGAAACCCTTTGGCGGCCATCGTGCAGGCCAATGCCTTGCTCGATGAAGACCTTTCCGATGCGCGGCACAAGCAACTCACAAAGATGGTCAGCCAGAATGCCGGACGTCTGGGGAAAATTGTGGAAGACGTGCTGGATGTCTCCCGGGTGCATTGGCGCGACAATACGATTGTTTCGCGTGTGATGGAACTCAATGGAGCCGTCACCAGAATATGCCATGACTGGCAGCAGCAGACCAACTGCGAGCACCCGCTGCGCATTGACCTGGCAAAGCAGGAGGTCACCGTAAGGTTTGAGTCCGAGCATCTGCGCCGGATTCTGGTCAACCTGCTTGACAACGCACGACGCTACGCCGGGACTTCCGCTGGAGCCATTGAGGTTGCCGTTGGCATGTCGGAATTGCAGCCGGGAGTGCTTCGCGTCTGGAGCGCGGGAGAGCCTTTGGAGCAGTCAGTTGAGCGGCATTTGTTTGAACCATTTTTTTCCTCCGAGAGCCGATCCAGCGGATTGGGGCTCTACATTTGTCGCGAACTGTGCGAAGAGCACGGGGCGTCGATCGCTTATTTCAGGACATCACGCAAAGTCGGCGACGAAGTGACCGATGGAAACGAATTCACTGTCGTTTTTCAGGCCCGCGTCAGGTCGGTAGTCAACGGGAATTGACAAGATACCCTTAAACGCATGACTTCAAACACAACGCCTGCCCGTGCTCACATCCTGGTTGTCGATGACGAACCGGATTTGCGGACGCTTTATGAGTTGTCACTGGTGCGTGACGGTTTCGAGGTGTCCACGGCCGAGAGCCTGGCGCAGGCGTTTGAGCATTTGAGCGCCTGCCGCTTTGATGTGATCATTGCCGATATGCGTCTGCCCGATGGTCTGGGTGTGGAACTGCTGCGCTACGTCAAGGCGCAGCAGCGCCGGGAACGCTGTGTCGTCATCACGGCCTATGGCTCGGCAGAGAACGCCGTGGAGTCATTAAAGGCGGGCGCCTTTGACTATTTGACCAAGCCAGTGGACCTCAGGCAATTTCGCGGTGTCATCGCCTCAGCCGTGCAGGACGCCAAGGCCAGCACGAGCGCCAGTGCTGTTGCGCGCAGCGCGCCTACACAGGGTGGCGCCGGTGAAGCCGCGTTGGCCCGAATGGCAGGTGAGTCGGCCAGCATGCGCCTGGTGAAAGAACGCGTCGTCAAAGTGGCGCGCAGCATGGCGCCCATCATGGTTACCGGCGAGTCCGGTACCGGCAAGGAGATGGTCGCCAGCGCGATTCATGCCAACAGTCACCGAAGCGGTGGCCCATGGGTTGCGGTGAACTGCAGCGCCATCCCCGAGAATCTGCTTGAAACCGAATTTTTTGGAGCCAAGAAGGGCGCCTACACCGGTTCCAGCCAGGATCGCGACGGCTTTTTCCAGGCGGCCGGCGGCGGCACGCTTTTTCTCGATGAAATAGGCGACCTGCCGCTGGCCATGCAGTCCAAACTGCTGCGCGCCATTCAGGAGCGCTGCATCCGTCCGATCGGCTCGACGCAGGAGGAGCCGGTCGATGTGCGGATCATCAGTGCCACGCACAAGGACCTTGCCGCCGAAGTGCAGGCGGGGCGCTTTCGGCAGGACCTTTATTACCGGCTGAATGTGATCCAGATCCTGATCCCGCCGCTGCGCGAACGACGCGAGGATCTGCCCGCATTGTGCGCCGCCTTGTTGCGCCGGATCGCTGCCGATTCCGGGATCGCGGTACCGTCACTGCCCGACGCAGTGCTTGATCAACTCGCGCTTGACCCCCTGCCCGGCAATGTGCGCGAACTGGAGAACCTGTTGCATCGGGCAGTTGCCTTGAGCGAAGAAAATGAACTTCAGTTCGAACCGTCGTCGCCGCAGGCGCTGCTGCGGGAGACTGCGGTTGCGGGGACCGCCGCTGCGGCGCCGGAAGATGAACAGCTTGCTCTTCCAACTGATCTGCAAAGTTATCTCGATGGAGCAGAACGCACCATCCTGATCAAAGCTTTGCGCGAGACTGGTTTCAACCGGACCGCGGCTGCTGCCCGTTTGGGATTGAGCTTGCGCCAGATTCGCTATCGAATTGCCCGATTGCGTATCGATGCACCGGTCAGCGGGGATGATCTTGACGAGCCCGGCTGATTCGTCGACGCTATCGATGCCCCAGCGCGACGACTGTTACCAGCACGCCTGTCTAAAGCGTATCGAGCGTTTGCTGGTCGCGTTTGCAGCAGAACCTGGGTCTGGCAGCCCCGTGCTTTCTCGCCGTCGAGGTCCCGACAGTCAGGCGCTGAGCCGAGCTTCCTGAAGATTTCCAATAAATCCGACCGCCGGTCAGGGACACTACCGGTAGCGGCTTGTAATCCATGCAGACACCATATATAGTGTCTTCCTTGTTCACGTTGAATTTCTTGGCGCGACGCTGCAACGGCTGTGGCGGGGGACTCAGAATTCAATTGCCGGACGGCTAAAGGGAAGTAATTGATGCCCGATGTTTTGACCATGGTGGATATTGCCGGCCAGTCGATGGAGGCGGTCTGCCATTGCGCTTGCGGGGCGTCAGCCGAACTGGCGCGCGAGCGCGGTGACGACGTCCAGGCAGATCGCAGATCGACACTTGATTCGACAGCGCTGTGCGTCAAGATTGCCAGCGACGGCACGCGCACTCCAATTGCAAAACCTCAAGCGCCTGGGGCTTTGGGATGACATGATGGTCAAGAATCTGAAGCACCTTGAGGGCTCCTTGCATTCGGTCGATCGTGTTCCGGTTGACATCGGGCTTTGCGCGGTGGATGGTCCGGGTTGTGAGTCATGCCAATGAGTTCCAGAGGGTCGTCTTTCATCTGGTCCTGCGATGCTGCTGCACAACACTTCGCGCGTCAATCCGGCGCTGAAGTGAACGAATGCTTTCCATTTCATTTCGCTGCTCGGATAATGCGCAGATCGGAACCATCAATGTTGAACTGGGAAGACGAAATCAAGCCCTCTGCGCACATACCTTTTTCTTGCGGCTCATCTGAAAGCCGCGTGGTCGAGCCGCCTCCTGCGGCCACTGCAGTTCACACCTTTCACTATGGCGCCGCCATCGCGGAACGACCGGTGGCCAAGGCGTCCCCTTCAGCCTCGCCGCGTCGCGCTGACGCAGCTGGCCAACCCATCAATGCATCCAAGTTCAACTACTGCCTGTGCGATAGCACCAATCGCGGTGCGACGCAGATCGGCCCTGATGGTCTTCTTCCCAATGAGGAAAATGCGTTTGGGTGGATGAGAGAAACGATTGATCTTAAGAAGGAGGGAAACTTCTTTGAGACCCGTGTCATCGAGTATCAATCTGGCGCTGCGCTGCCGTGTGATTGAATCCGATGCTGACAAGAATGATGCAGATGGTTGCTAGCCCTGGATTGGGCCGGGACCCTTTGTGCACCCGAGTTCATGATGCTGGGCTTGAGCCCAACACCATGGATCGCTTCATGCTTTCCAACTCGCATGAAGTGCTCTTTGCAAATTGATCAAGGAGAAAATAATGGCAACTGCAAAAAAACCGGCCGCAAAAAAGGCCGCGCCTGCTAAGAAAGTAGCGGCAAAGAAGGCTGCGCCGGCCAAGAAAGCGGCACCAGCGAAGAAAGTAGCGGCAAAGAAGGCTGCGCCGAAAAAAGCGGCACCAGCGAAGAAAGTAGCGGCAAAGAAGGCTGCGCCGAAAAAAGCAGCTCCGAAAAAAGCCGCTGCGGCGAAAAAGCCAGCCGCCAAGAAGGTAGCTGCCAAGAAGGTACCGGCAAAGAAAGTGCCGGCCAAGAAGGCACCCGCCAAGAAAGCCGCTGTAGCAAAGAAACCTGCTGCCAAGAAGCCCGTCGCCAAGAAAGCAGCCAAGAAGCCGGCCGCGAAGAAAGCCGCGAAAGCACCCGCTGCCAAGGCAGCGCCTGCCCCGGCTGCCCCTGCTGCTCAAACGACTTTGAGTCCGCAGGCCGCTTGGCCGTTTCCGACGGCCAGCAAGCCTTGAACCCCTAACAAGGTTCTGGTTCAAGCCCGATGCCCAAAAGCATCGGGCTTTTTTATTGGTTTTTACAATCCAAGCAGTTTCAGATCAACGCTGTAGTTTTGGGGCCCGCGCTGGGCAATCTTGAGCGACCCCAAATGGTTGCCCAGAGCAGCGCAACGTGGCAGTGACCAACCCTGTTCGAGCCCGAACAGCAGTGCGCCGCGAAACGCGTCGCCACAGCCGGTCGGGTCGACCACCGCAGAAGCCTTGATGGGCGGAACATGCGTCTTGTTGCCATCGACCCAGACGTCGCAACCATCGGCCCCCAACGTGATGATCAGACCTTCGACCTGCCGCGAAATTTCGGCGCTGGTCCACCCGGTCCGGTCACTCAGCATCTTGCCCTCGTAGTCGTTGACAGTGACCCAACTTGCCTGCTTCAGAAGTATCCTGAGTTCTTCGCCGTCAAATCTGGGAAGCTGCTGGCCCGGGTCAAGAACAAAGGGAATCCTGGCGGCGGAAAATTGCTCGGCATGTTGCCACATGGCGTCGCGCCCATCGGGCGCAATGATGCCAAGGCTGAAGTCGCTGCGCGCCGCGATGGTCGTCAAATGCGCGTGTTCCATGGCACCAGGATGAAAACCGTTGATCTGATTGTTGTCGCGATCGGTAATGATCATGGCCTGTGCCGTATAGGTGTCTTCTACAGTGCGAACAAATTCTGTTGAAATGCCCTGTCGACTGAGGCGTTCCAGATAGGATGCGCCATCAGTGCCAATGGTTGCCACCGGCAGCGCGGTGCCGCCGAGTTGCCGCAAGGCATAGGCGATATTGCCAGCGCAGCCGCCAAAATCCCGGCGCAGGGCGGGCACCAGGAAGGACACATTCAGAATATGCAGTTGATCGGGCAGGATCTGCTCGGCGAATCGACCCTCGAAGTTCATGATGGTGTCAAAAGCCAGGGAGCCACAGATGAGGGATGCCATAAATGTGCCGATCAGGTTCAGGGATAAAAAATGTAGAGGCGGTAGCCGACAATTGGCTGGGAGGTGCTGGCTTGATTGACAGCCATGGGCAGCGAAACGGACGAATCGGCGCCAGCCGCAAGCGTGCCCGACTTCAGATCGAGTTCAGTGGGTGAAAAGACGCGGCGCAGGAGCGCCTGATCGGTTGAATCAGTCAGAGTCAATTCGACGGCCGGTACCGCCAGAGCAATGCTTGATGTGTTTCTGAGCGTGAAGCCCAGGCGGTAGGCATCTCCCGCGATCCTGGTGAAAGATGCCCCATCGATGACGATTGAATTTTTTTCCTTCAACGCCGACAAGCTGCACTTGAGGGGAGCGCAAAATGCCAGCAGCCATGGCTTGAGGCCGGGATGCAGAGCGGCAATTCGGTCGCGTTCATGCAGCACAAGCTGTGCTGCCAGTCCAAGCAGCAGCGCCGCACTGAGAAATGCCAAGAACAGGCGCGCCAGGGGCTTGTGCCAAGAGGATCTGCCACGCTCGGCGCGCAAGAAAGTGACGCGGGCCGGCTCGGGCATTCGCTCAGGTTCGGGATCCCGGACGAGGTCCATCGGTGCCGACAGATCAGGCACTGCCGGGCCTGACCCGGTCGCCGCGATGTGCTTGCCGATCGCAACTTCGGCAGGATGACGCTCTCTTTCGAGCACCGGCAGCGCCGCGGCAGGCGCCTGCGTCAGCAGGTTTTGCGGGGCCTCGAAAACCTCATGGCACTGCCCGCATCGCACCCATCCCGCCGATACTCGAAGCTGATCGGGCACCACTTTGAACAGTGTCTGGCATGCCGGGCAACGTGTAATCTGGCTCATGAATGCCCAATTGTAGGGTCCCCCATGACGAGAGTCAGCGTTGTGCGGTCATCCGAATCCAGCCCTCTTCCTCATCGGTCACATCGAGTTGGCAGTAGGGCGCATAGGCCTTCTTCAACTCGTCGGCCTGACGCGCAAGAATGCCGGCCAGCACCAGCGATCCGCCCTCTGCCACATAGGACCACAGCAGGGGTGCGAGCAACTTCAAAGGTGTGGCCAGAATGTTGGCCAGCACCGTTTGATAGGCGCCGCTCGCGACTTCGGGCAAGCCGGCGCGCAGTGCCACGGTGTTCGCCTCAGCATTCAGAATCGTTGATTGCACGGCCGCCGCGTCGATATCGACGGCGTCGACTTCTGTTGCGCCGTATTTGGCGGCAGCAATGGCAAGTATTCCCGAGCCGCAGCCGTAGTCGAGCACACGGCCGGCTTGTTTGTGCTGCGCAATCCAGCGCAGGCACATCCGGGTCGTCGGGTGCGTTCCCGTTCCGAAGGCCAGCCCGGGGTCGAGCCGGATCATGATGCGGGCCTGCGCCGGAGGCTCGTGCCAGGTCGGCACAATCCAGAAGTCTGGCGTAATGTCGACCGGTGTGAACTGCGACTGGGTCAGGCGCACCCAGTCCTGCGCAGGCACTTCCCGGATGGCCTGAACACTGCAGCCGGAAAACAAATCCTGGACTTTCAGCACCGCCAGCGCCTCATTGGCCAGCGCCTGCGATGCGTACAGCGCCGACAGCCGTGAGCGTTGCCAGCTGTTTTGAGGGGGTGGCAGACCGGGCTCGCCAAACAGGGCCTGCTCGTCAGCCGTCTGGGCGTCGGCATCCTCGACGCTGACGCTCAAAGCATCCAGCGCTTCAAGGGCATCGCTGACGGCGTCGACCCGTTCTTGCGGGCACAGCAGACTTAGCTCAAACATGCCGTTACGGGCTCAGCGCGGATGGTGACTGAGCCACTCTTCAAGATAATGAATGTTGGTGCCACCCGAGACGAACTTGGCATCGAGCATCAACTCCCGGTGCAGGGCGATGTTCGAGTTGATTCCTTCTACAACGGTTTCAGCCAGGGCGGTTCGCATTCGAGCCAGTGCCTGATCGCGCGTATCGCCATGCACAATGATCTTGCCAATCATCGAGTCATAGTTCGGGGGCACAAAATAATTGGTGTAGATGTGCGAGTCGACCCGCACGCCCGGCCCGCCAGGCGCGTGCCACATGCTGATGCGACCGGGCGAAGGAATGAATTTATAGGGGTCTTCGGCATTCAGGCGACATTCGATGGCATGCCCGCGAATCTGGATCTGGCGCTGCGTGAATGGCAGTTTTTCCCCGGCTGCGACCATGATCTGGGTCTTGACAATATCAACCCCGGTGGTCATTTCCGTGACCGGGTGCTCGACCTGAACGCGGGTGTTCATTTCGATGAAGTAGAACTCGCCATCTTCATAGAGAAACTCGAATGTC
The DNA here is from genome assembly GCA_903839085.1 of uncultured beta proteobacterium. Lineage (GTDB taxonomy): Bacteria > Pseudomonadota > Gammaproteobacteria > Burkholderiales > Burkholderiaceae_C > Rhodoferax. The sequence goes on from CAIMBE010000162.1 coordinate 34,689, forward strand.
CCGGCGCCCCGATAGGCGATCTTCTTGCAGGCGGCCACACAGCGCTCGCCGAGGCGCTCGATGAGCTTGCGGGCAATGCCCGGTGCGGGTGCCTCCTCGATGATCTTTTGGTGCCTTCGCTGCATTGAGCAATCACGCTCGCCGAGGTAAACCGCGTTCTTGAACTTGTCCGCCAAGACCTGGATCTCGATATGCCTGGGGTTCTGCAGGAACTTCTCCAGATAGACGGCCGGATTGCCAAAGGCGGCGCCAGCCTCGGTCCGAGTCATGGACACCGCGTTGACCAGGGCCGCCTCCGTGTGCACGACCCGCATGCCGCGGCCCCCGCCCCCGCCAGCCGCCTTGATGATGACCGGATAGCCGACCGCCTTGGCAATGCGGCGAATCTGCGCGGGGTCGTCCGGCAGTTCTCCTTCCGACCCTGGCACACAGGGAACGCCAGCCTTGATCATGGCTTGTTTGGCAGACACCTTGTCGCCCATGAGCCGGATTGATTCAGGCGTCGGCCCAATGAACTGAAACCCGCTTTTTTCAACCCGCTCGGCAAAATCGGCGTTCTCGCTCAGGAACCCATAACCGGGATGGATCGCCTCGGCATCCGTCACTTCGGCTGCCGAAATGATGGCCGGCATATTGAGGTAGCTGAGCGCTGATTGGGCCGGCCCGATGCAAACAGCCTCCTCGGCCAGTTTCACATATTTGGCATCGCGGTCGGCCTCGGAGTAGACCATGACAGCACGGATACCGAGTTCGCGACATGCGCGTTGAATTCTGAGGGCAATTTCGCCGCGATTGGCAACCAGGATTTTCTTGAACATAGACAGTGAGGTTGGGCCTTATTCGATGGTGAACAAAGGCTGCCCGTATTCAACCGCTTGCCCGTTTTCGCAGTGGATCTGCATCACGACGCCAGACTTGTCCGACTCGATCTCATTGAGGATCTTCATCGCCTCGATGATGCACACGGTCTGACCGATCTTGATGGCGTCGCCAATTTCTACAAAGGACTTCGAGCCAGGCGCGGCCGACCGGTAGAAAGTGCCCACCATCGGCGACTTGACCTGATGACTGACAACCTGCGGCATGGAAGCGGCGACCGGCTCGCCGGGCGTCGGGTTCTGGGTCAAGATCGCGGGAGGCGGCGTCATCGCCACCGCTGCTGCGTGCTGCGGTGCTGCGGCGCTGCTGGCCTTGACAATGCGAACCTTGCCCTCTGCCTCGGTGATTTCAAGTTCCGAGACATTTGAGTCCGATACCAAATCAATCAGTGTCTTGAGCTTTCTAAGATCCATGGTGACTCCAACGTTCTTGTGTAATAGCCTCTTAATTTACATTAATTCAGCACCAAAAGCGGCTATTTTCAATAATTTTCCAAAAAATTAAATTCGCTCAAGTGCTCCGCTGCATGTGGTTGGCCGAAGTAAAAAAAGGGAAACTCAGGAGATTTTGCCCTAATCCACAGCGCCCCACAGGCGCAAATCATAGGGTGTCACGCGCCCCATTTTACGATGCGCTATCTGCCCCTTTGAATTCAGCACGGCGGTAAACGGCAAACCACCGCCCGCATTGCCAAGTGATCTGCCTATTTCGATTCCCGATGCGCCCGCCATGGCCACCGGAAACAGGACCGGTGTGTGGTTCAGAAAGCGCCTTACAGGGGCAAGCTCATCAATTGCCAAGCCGAGTACTTGAAAGCCTTTTGTCGAATGTTCTGAATAGAAGCTGCTTATTAGCGGAAGTTCCTCAATGCATGGGGGGCACCAACTGGCCCAGAAATTCAACAGCAGGGGTTTGCGACGCAAGGACTCCATCTTGATGGTCTGCCCCTCGGGCGTGGAAAACTCACGTGCCCACAGCTTGCCTTCCACAGCCTGCGAACTGCCATCCGTTCCATGGTTGCGCCAAGCGATGGTAAAACCGGCCAAAGCGGCTGCACCCGCGACCGTGCCAAGCAGCCAGTGCCGCCTGTTTCCGACTTTGCTGTCTGCAGCCGCATGTTCCGGCACTGAATTGTTCATATTGACGGATTCTGCAACAAACGGCGCACCGCGGCCAGATCGCCACGCGGGCTGCGCCCCTTGGCATCCGGTCGCAGGGCACCGCGCACCTTGTCCCGATCGTAGATCAGCAAGTGAACGCCGATTTCCTCATTCAGGTCCTGGCAAAATGCGTGCACGCTGAGCGCCTCGACCGGTTCGCCGTGCAGGCCGGTGACCGTGTGTGCGACGTAATCGACCCGATGATCGATCAGCGACAACTCGGCGGATTTGCTGTCCTCGCAAAACAATTGCAGGTGGATGTCGGACAGACGCGTGGCGCTGCCTCGCCATACGGAGCCACCGAGGTGTGGACAAAACGCAGCCATGCGTTCCATCCAGGCCAGGGCCAGGCGCCGCAATGCAAGCAGTTCACGCGCTTGCGTGTCGGGACAGAAAAGTGCGATGTGCTCGATCACCGCGGCTTCAAGTTCATCGTTATCAGGCAGAGTGCTGCGGGTCGGCAGTCCCAACTGCTTGACTGCGCGGCGTTTGGCCGGACCATATTCAAGTCCTTCCTCTACCACCAGTCGCGCTGCGGTGGCCGAAATTGCTGACTTGAGGGTGTCCATAGGCTCGCATTCTGCACCTGTCGCAGCGGCCTAGAATCGACTCATGCACATTCATGTTCTGGGCATTTGCGGTACTTTCATGGGCGGTCTCGCGGCGCTGGCGCGCGAGGCGGGTCATAAAGTGACTGGTTGCGACGCCGGCGTCTATCCACCCATGAGCGACCAGTTGCGCGCGCTCGGCATCGAGCTGATTGAGGGCTTCGCTGCCGACCAGTTGGCGCTGGCGCCCGATGTCTATGTCGTTGGCAATGTCGTGAGTCGCGTGCGCCTGAGCGACGGCAGCCCCAAGTTTCCCCTGATGGAGGCAATTCTGGACCGCGGACTGCCCTACACCAGCGGCCCGCAATGGCTCGCCGAGCATGTCTTGCAGGGCCGGCATGTGATCGCCGTGGCGGGCACCCATGGCAAGACCACGACCACTGCGATGATCGCCTGGATACTCGAATGCGCGGGTCTGCATCCCGGTTTTCTGATCGGCGGCGTGCCCCTGAATTTTGGTGTTTCCGCCAAATTGGGGGGCGGCAGGGTCTTTGTCATCGAGGCTGATGAGTACGACACGGCCTTTTTTGACAAGCGCAGCAAGTTTGTTCATTACCGACCGCGCACGGCGGTCCTCAACAACCTTGAATTTGACCATGCAGACATCTTCGAAAACCTCTCGGCCATCGAGCGCCAGTTTCACCATCTGGTGCGCACGGTGCCGGCAAGCGGGCGGGTTCTGGTCAACGGTCTCGAGGAAAGCCTGGCGCGCGTTCTGCATGTGGGCTGCTGGAGCGAGGTGCGCAGTTTTGGCGCCACCGTGAGCGACTTTACCGCCAGCGGCGAGCCCGATTCGTTTGACGTGTTCTTTCTGGGCCAGCTGGCGGGTCATGTGAAGTGGGCACTGACTGGCGTGCACAATCAATTGAACGCGCTGGCGGCCATCGCGGCCTGCGAGCACATTGGTGTTTCACCGGCCGATGCGGCCAGCGCCCTGGGGGGCTTTTCTAACGTAAAACGTCGCATGGAAGTGAGCGGTTTGGTCAAGCAGTTGGATGGCAATATCACGGTCTATGATGACTTTGCCCATCATCCGACAGCGATTCGAACCACCATCGACGGCCTGCGACGGAAAGTGCTGCAGGGCGAACGCATCCTCGCCGTATTCGAGCCGCGTTCCAACACCATGAAGCTGGGCGCCATGAAATCCCAACTTCCCTGGAGTCTGGAGAATGCGGATCTGGCTTTTTGTCACGCCGGCGGCCTGGGCTGGGATGCCCGGAAGGCATTGGCCAGCATGGGACCCAAGATAGCGGTGGCAGACCACATTGACGAACTGGTGGCGCTGGTGCTGGCACAGGCGCGTCCGGGCGACCACATCCTTTGCATGAGCAATGGCGGCTTCGGCGGCATTCATCAAAAGCTGCTGCAGGCGCTGCGGATGAATTAGCGCGTCCGGCGCGACGTGATCGCCCGGGACAGCAGTTCTAGCGCGGCGCACGACTCATCCCAACCGAGGCAGGCATCGGTGATGCTCCTGCCGTATTCGAGCTTTTGCGCATCGTCTTTGCCGGGGCTGAACTTCTGCGCACCGGCGTGCAGATGGCTTTCCACCATGACGCCGAAGACCTGGGTCGAGCCGGCTGCCACCTGCGCCGCAATGTCGCGCACCACATCGAGCTGCTTTTCGTGGCGCTTGCTGCTGTTGGCATGGCTGCAGTCGACCATCAGCGTGGCAGGGAGCCTGGCCGCCAGGAGCTCTTTGCAGGCGGCGCTCACGCTGGCGGCATCGTAGTTGGGTACTTTGCCGCCGCGCAGAATGACGTGGCAATCCGGGTTGCCGCGGGTTTGCACGACCGCCACCTGTCCGTTCTTGTGCACCGACAGGAAGTGGTGGCGGCCCGCGGCGGCCTGGATCGCGTCGGTGGCGATCCTGATGTTGCCGTCGGTCCCGTTCTTGAAGCCGATCGGCGCCGACAGGCCGGAGGCCAGTTCCCGGTGCACCTGACTCTCGGTCGTGCGCGCGCCGATCGCGCCCCACGAGATCAGGTCGCCAAGGTATTGCGGAGAAATAACGTCCAGAAATTCGCTGCCGGCGGGCAGGCCCAGGCGGTTGATTTCAATCAGCAGTTGGCGCGCCATGCGCAGCCCCTCGTCAATCCGGAAGCTCTCGTCGAGGTAGGGGTCGTTGATCAGTCCCTTCCAGCCGACCGTGGTGCGCGGCTTCTCGAAATAGACGCGCATCACAACTTCCAGGGTGTCAGCGTAGCGGTCACGCTGCTCACTTAGGCGGCGCGCATAGTCCAGCGCGGCCGCCGGGTCGTGGATCGAGCACGGACCTATCACGACCAGCAGACGGTCGTCCTTGCGGGCCATGATGTCGTTGATCCGCCGGCGCGTGAGGCTGATCAGGGACTCGACCGGTGTTCCCCGAATCGGGAAAAATCGTATCAAATGCTCGGGGGGAGGCAACACCGTGATGTCCTTGATGCGTTCGTCATCGGTCTGACCGGTGCGGTCATGGAGGTGGTCAATCGGATTGGCATACCAGCCAGCGGCTGCCGCCGACGCTGCTTTTGATTTCATGGTGTGATTCCTAAGGTGATTAAGGCAGAGAAAAAAAAGGGCATAAAAAAACCGCCGGGGTGGCCGGCGGTTATTGGAAGATCAGGACGTTTTATTCAGGTACGTTCAGAACTCTCTACCGCCGCAGGCGCTTGAGAACCAAAAATAGTCAAAGTAAAAACAGGCCGATGTCATTGAGTTAAATGTAGCACATGGAAGTGGCAAGCCCGGCGCATACCTGGCATCAGGCGGTGCCCCCAACCGTCAGCCCGTCGATGCGCAAGGTCGGCTGTCCGACCCCCACCGGCACGCTCTGACCTTCCTTGCCGCATGTTCCTACGCCGCTGTCGAGCTTCATATCATTGCCGATCATGCTGATGCGGGTCAGCGCATCAGGACCATTGCCGACCAGCGTGGCGCCCTTGACCGGATAGCGGATCTTGCCGTTCTCGACCCAATACGCTTCGCTGGCAGAGAACACAAACTTGCCCGACGTAATGTCGACCTGTCCCCCACCGAAGTTGATGGCATACAGACCCTTGCGGATGCTGGCAATGACTTCATTGGGTTCCTTGTCACCGCCCAGCATGTAGGTGTTCGTCATGCGTGGCATCGGCACCGACGCATAGCTTTCGCGGCGGCCGTTGCCGGTGGCTGCCACGCCCATCAGGCGCGCGTTCATGGCATCGTGCATGTAGCCCTTCAGAATGCCATCCTCGATCAGGACGTTGCGCTGGCTGAGATTGCCCTCGTCATCGACATTGAGCGAGCCACGCCGATCGGCCAAGGTGCCATCATCGAGCACGGTGACGCCCTTGGCGGCCACACGCTGACCGATGCGGCCGCTAAAAGCGCTCGACCCCTTGCGGTTGAAGTCGCCCTCCAGACCATGGCCGATGGCCTCATGCAACAAAATTCCGGGCCAGCCGGGGCCCAGGACCACCGTCATTTCACCCGCCGGTGCGGCGCGCGCCTCCAGATTGGTCAGAGCCGCGTGCACCGCCTGATCGACATACTCTGCGATGCGCTGCTGGTCGAAATAGGCCAGTCCAAAACGCCCGCCGCCGCCAGCCGAACCGATCTCGCGGCGGGTCTTGCCGCCGATCACCTGCTCGGCGATGACGGTGACCGACAGTCGTACCAGCGGTCGCACATCGGCCGCCAGGGTGCCGTCGGCCCGCGCCACCAGCACCACGTCATATTCACTGGCCAGACCGGCCATGACCTGCGCCACGCGTGGATCCTTGGCGCGCGCCAGCCGCTCGACGGTGCCAAGCAAATCGACCTTTGCGGCACTGTCCAGAGTGGCAATCGGATCGAGCCCCGGGTAAAGCGAGCGCCCGTTCGCCATCTTCCTTGCCACTGAACGCACGCGGGGCGACTGCGCTGCGCTCGAGATCGTGCGAACGGTGCGGGCGGCGTCAAGCAGGGATGCCACCGAAATGTCGTCCGAATAGGCGAACGCGGTCTTCTCGCCGCTGACGGCGCGCACGCCGACGCCCTGGTCGATGCTGAACGAGCCGGTCTTGACAATGCCTTCCTCCAGGCTCCATCCCTCCGCGCGTGTGTACTGAAAATACAGATCTGCCTCGTCCACCTTGTGCGCCCTGATTTCGTTGAGGGCCTGCGTCAAGTGGGATTCGTTCAGCCCGAACGGATCAAGCAGCAGTGACTTGGCGATAGCCAGGCGATCGATGGTGGGTTCACGAGGGGTCATCGACGGATTTTACGACTGCACCAGCTGTTTTGATTTCGCGATCGACATCAATATCCCGAGCCCCATGCCCAGCGTCACCATGGCGGTGCCGCCGTAGCTGATGAACGGCAAAGGTATGCCGACCACCGGCAGCAGGCCGCTGACCATGCCCATATTGACAAACGCGTAGGTAAAGAAGATCAGCGTGATGCTGCCGGCGAGCAGCCTGGAAAACAAAGTGGGCGCTTCCAGGGCAATGTTCAGGCCGCGCAGGATCAGGAAACAAAAACCGGCGATCAGCAGCAGGTTGCCGAAGAGGCCAAACTCCTCGGAAAAGGCGGCAAAGATAAAATCGGTGGTGCGCTCGGGGATGAATTCAAGATGGGTTTGCGTGCCTTGCATGAAGCCCTTGCCCCAGAAGCCACCGGAACCGATGGCAATCATTCCCTGGATGATGTGAAAGCCCTTGCCCAGGGGGTCGCGGGTCGGGTCCAGCAAAGTGCAGATGCGCTGCTGCTGGTAGTCGTGCAAGACCGGCCAGCGCACCCCGTCGGCGCACAGCTGCGGCTCGAACCCCACCAGCAGGGCGACACCCAGCACGCCGAGCAGCATCGGCGGCAAAAGCAGTTTCCAGGAAAGGCCGGCGAAAAACATGATCGACAGACCCGCCGACAGAACCAGGATCGCGGTACCGAGATCGGGCTGGCGCACGATCAGTACGATCGGCAGTGCCAGCAGTAATCCGGCAACCAGAAAATCAAGCGGGCGCAACTGGCCTTCGCGCTTCTGAAACCACCAGGCCAGCGTCAGCGGCACGGCGATCTTGAGAATTTCGCTGGGCTGGATCGTGATGCCGATATTGAGCCACCGGCGCGCGCCTTTCTTGGTGACGCCAAATACCGCCACCGCAACCAGCAGCGCCACACCGACGACATAGAGCGGGATCGCCAGCGACATCAGCCGCTGCGGCGGGATCTGAGCGACCACGAACAGGATGAAGCCCGCCAGCAGCATATTGCGGCCATGATCCTCGAACCGGCTGCCCTGGTCGTAACCCGATGAATACATCGTCAGCAACCCGGCGCAGGCCATCAGGAAGACGGCAAACGCCAGGGGTCCGTCAAAACCACGGAACCAGGGCGTAATGCGCTGCCAAATCGAGGGACCCTTGAAAACAACTGCCATGGCGCAATTATCCCTTGGCGAGCGCCACTATGATGCGGGCATGTCTGCTCCAGCACCGATCACCCATCTGCTTTACCTGCACGGCTTTCGCTCATCGCCACAGTCTGCCAAGGCGCGTCAAATGGGCGCGCTGCTGGCGTCCAGCCATCCCGACCTGACCTGGTGGTGTCCGCAATTGCCGGCGTCCCCGCGCGAGGCGATGGCCATGGTGATGCGGGGGCTTGCCGACTGGCCGCGCGGCGGCATGGCGGTGGTCGGTTCCTCGCTGGGCGGCTTCTATGCCACCTGGGTCGCGGAGCAGACTGCCTGCAGGAGCGTGCTGCTGAACCCGGCCGTCAACCCGGCGCGCGATCTGCAGAAACATATCGGCGAGCAATGCAACTGGCACGATCCGACGGACCATTTCTACTTTCGCAGTGAATTCGTGCAGGAATTGCGCGATCTGACGCTTCCGGCGCTGACCCTGCCCGGGCGCTACCTGGCGGTCATCGCCAAAGGCGATGAGTTGCTGGACTGGCGCGAGATGCAGGCGCGCTACGCCGGTGCGAAGCAGCGTCTGATCGAGGGGAGCGATCACGCGCTGAGCGACTTTGCGCTTCATTTGCCTGCCCTGATGGCCTTTTTGGGCCTGGACTGACCGCCCCGCCGTTCCTTTTTTTGCTGGGACAATGCGCTCTATGTTTTTATTGTTTGAGGAAGCCGGGAAATTCATGGCCGGGCGCGTGTTGTCAGAGGCAGAGTCGTCCGTTCAGGTCGAACTCGACAGCGGCAAACGGGTCAAGGTGAAGGCCGCCAATATTCTGATGAAGTTTGAGAGGCCCGAACCCGCACGCTTGCTCGGCAGCGCGCAGATCATCAGCCAAAGCATCGAACTTGAACTGGCCTGGGAGTTTTCACCCGAGCACGAGTTCGGCTTTGCCGAGCTCGCGCGCGAGTATTTCAGCAGCAGTTCAAGCCAGGAGGCCACGCTCGAGCAGCAGGCCGGCACGCTGCTGCGCCTGTTTGAAGCGCCCCATTACTTTCGACGCGCCGGCAAGGGGCGTTTTCGCAAGGCGCCGGCCGACATCCTGGCCCTGGCCCTGGCTGCAATCGAGAAGAAAAGACAGCTTGCCTTGCAGACCCAGCAGTGGGTCGAGGCACTGAGCCGGGGCGAATGTCCGGACGCGGTGCGCGAGCAACTGTACAAGATATTGTTCAAGCCCGACAAGAGCGCCGCAGAATACAAGGCGGTGGTGGAAGCGTCGCGCAGCACGCATCTGGGCCCGCTCGAACTGCTGATCAGGGCAGGGGCGATCGATTCGCCATACCAGTTTCACTGGAAGCGCTTCCTGCTGGAAAACTTCCCCAAGGGCACCGGTTTCCCGCGGCTCGAGGCCGCGCTGATCCGCGACGAGTTGCCGCTCTCGGCGGCGCGCGCCTTCTCGATCGATGATTCGGCCACGACCGAAATCGACGATGCGCTCTCAGTGCAGGGCCTGGGCTCGGGCACGGTCGTGCTGGGCATTCACATCGCGGCGCCGGGCCTGGCGATTCTGCCCGGCAGCCCGATCGATCTGACCGGCCGCCAGCGCCTGTCGACGGTCTACATGCCCGGCTACAAGGTCACCATGTTGCCCGATGACGTGGTGCAGGCCTACACGCTTCAGAGCGGACGCGACTGCCCCGCCGTATCGCTCTACCTCACGCTGGACGAGGCGACCCTGGAGATCAGGCGCAGCGAGACCCGTCTCGAGCAAGTTCATATTGACGTCAATCTGCGTCATGACCAGATCGACGGCATTGTCACCGGCGAGTGGCTCGAAAACCCGGTCGCCGAAACGGGGTCCGACCCCGAGTTCCTGCAATCCAGGCGCGCGCCCTTGTCCTTCCTGCACCGTCTGGCAAAGGAGTTGAAGGCCCGGCGCGAACTGGTGCGCGGCAAACCGGAAGTCTTCAATCGTCCCGACTACAACTTCAGGCTGGTTGGCAACGAGGGAGGCGAGCCGCAGGGCAACGAGCAGGTGCTGATCAGTGTTCGCCAGCGCGGCGCTCCGCTTGACCTGATCGTCTCCGAGGCCATGATTCTGGCCAACAGCACCTGGGGCAACTGGCTGGCCGAACTTGGGGTGCCCGCCATCTACCGTAGCCAGGCATCGCTGCTGCCTGGTGTCAAGGTCCGCATGGGGACCAAGGCCCTGCCGCACGCAGGCATTGGCGTCAAGAGCTACGCATGGAGTACCTCGCCGCTGCGCCGTTACACCGATCTGGTGAACCAGTGGCAGATCATCGCCTGCGCGCGCCATGGCAAGACGGCAGCGCTGGTAGCTCCTTTCAAAGCCAGGGATGCCGATCTGTTTTCGATCATCTCGAGCTTTGATGCGGCCTACTCCGCCTACAACGGCTATCAGGGCGCGATGGAGCGCTTCTGGACCCTCAAGTACCTGCAGCAGAATTCCATTACCGAAATCACGGCCACCGTGTTCAAGGAAAACATGGTGCGGGCCGATCAATTGCCGCTCGTGCTGCCGGTTTCGGGGGCAAGCGGTTTGCCGCGAGGCGCGCGCCTGCGCGTCAGGCTGGGGGCGATCGACGAGGTGACCCTGGATGTGAGCGGCAGCGTGCTGGCGCGCCTGGATGCCTTGCCCGGCGTCGACAAGGAGAGCCAGGACAACCTTGCTGATGAAGATGATGACAGTGCCGTCGCCGGACCGATCGCGATCGCCGTCGATATCAGCGAGAGCGAGACGCAGGTCAGTCCGCTGGCCAGTGACAATCCCGTGCCGTGAAACTGCAGTCGATCAGCACGCTCCAGTGGGCGCTTGGCACCTCGATCGTCGTGCACGGCGCGCTGTTGTCGGTGCGCTTTGTCGACCCCGAGGCATTCAATCGCGTGTTTCAGGACACGCCGCTCGAGGTGATTCTGGTCAACGCGCGGACCAGCGAGCGCCCGCTCAAGGCGCAAGCCATCGCACAGGCCGCCATGGCAGGAGGCGGCGAGGCCGAGCGCGGTCGCGTCACCAGCCCTTTGCCACCGGCGCCCCGGTCGCAAGCCGGTGATGAAAGCGAGGCGCAGGCGCAAGCGCAACTGCAGCAGTTGCAGGAGCAACAGAACCTTCTGCTGACCGAGGTCAAATCGCGCTTGGCGACCATGCCGGCACCCGATCCCAGCAAGGCCACGCCGGCGTCCGCCGACCAGTTGCAGCGCGAAGAGAAGCGTCGACAACTCAGCGAACTGCTGGCCGAGATCGAGCGCCGCATCAAGGTCGAGAACGAGCGGCCCCGAAAGCGCTACATCAGCCCGTCCACCAGGGAACAGGTCTACGCGGTCTATTACGATCATCTGCGACGCAGCATCGAGGACAAGGGCACCGAAAATTTCCCCGAGGCCGCTGGCCGCAAACTGTACGGCGAGCTGACGCTGGCGGTGACCGTCAATCTGGACGGTCGGATTGATCAGATCGAGATCATCGAGAGTTCCGGCAACCGACTGCTGGACCGGCGCGCCCAGGCGATTGTCAGAAGCGCCGCTCCTTTTGGTCGCTTCAACGCGGCGATGCTGCGCCAGGCCGAGCAGATCTGGGTTGTTTCGCGTTTCAAGTTCACGCGCGATGAAACTCTGGAAACCAGGCCGACCTTGAACTGAGCCCGATCAAACCGTAAAGCGAAACACTGCATGGACCTTTATTGCGTCATGGGCAATCCCGTCGACCACAGCAAATCGCCCTGGATTCATGCACGCTTCGCCGCGCTCAGCGGTCAGGCGTTGCGCTATGGCAAGCGCCTTGTTGCCTTGGACCGGTTTGCCGCCGAAGTGCACGCCTTCATTGCCGAAGGAGGGCGTGGCTGCAATGTCACCGTACCCTTCAAATTCGAGGCCGCCGCGCTCGCTTGCCGCTGCAGCGCGCGCGCCAGCCTGGCGATGGCGTCCAACACATTGACCTTTGAGGACGGGACGATCCTGGCGGACAACACGGACGGTGCCGGACTGGTCAACGACATACAGCGCAACGCCGGGGTCGACCTGAGCGGGCGGCGCCTGCTGCTGCTCGGGGCCGGCGGCGCCGCTGCGGGCGTGCTCGGACCGCTCCTGCAGGCGCGACCCTCCAGCATCACCGTGGCCAACCGGACCCGGCAGCGGGCGCTCGTTCTGGTGACCCGCCATGAGGCGCTGGCGGCACAGGAGCAGACCGCGCTGTTGGTGCGGGACCTGCAAGAGCTCACGGGTGATTTTGATGTGGTCATCAACGCCACCAGCAGCAGCCTGCATGGCGAGGCGGTCCCGGTGCCGGCCGGGCTGCTAAGGCACGGCGCGCTGGCCTATGACCTGATGTACGGGGCCGCCGCCCGGGGCTTCCTGCAGTGGGCTGGCGAGCAGGGTGCGGCCGCCCGCGACGGCCTTGGCATGCTGGTGGAGCAGGCGGCCGAGGCCTTCCTGATCTGGCGCGGCGTGCGCCCACCCTCAGCTCAGGTGCTCGACGAATTGCGCGCCCTGCTGTCCCATTGAGCCCCGATAAATCATGACAGTCCTGATCGTCATTGCGAGCGAAGCGCGGCAATCCTTGTCTTTGGTGTGCCAGCATGGATCGCCACGGCCTGCGGCCTCGCGATGACAAAAGCAAGTGCGATGACAAAAGCAAGTGCGATGACAAAAGCAAGTGTCTTGAATTCTGGCAAGAGCAAGAGTCCCAGCATGAAGATCAAATCCTTGCTGCGCTGGGCCGGCTTGCTGTTGCTGGCGCTGGTGGCGCTGCAGCTGTTCTTTGTGTTTCGAATTGCGGTTATGACTGCGGCGGACCCGCAGTCGACCGCGTTCCAGCGCTCTGAAGCATGGCGCCTGCAAGTCGAGAAGGGTCGTCTGCCATGGCGCCAGCAATGGGTTTCCTATGAACGGATTTCGGACTCGCTCAAACAGGCCGTGATCGCCAGTGAAGACGATGGTTTCAGCAACCATGAGGGGGTCGACTGGGATGCGCTGGAAAAGGCCTGGCAGAAAAACGCGCGCGCCCAGGCGCAGGCTGAAAGAGCGCAGGCCGGCAAGAGGACCGGCGCGGCATCGGCCAGCGAAAGGAAGTCGCCGCGAACACCGAAAGTGGTGGGCGGCTCCACGATCACGCAGCAATTGGCAAAAAACCTCTTTTTGTCAGGCGAGCGCACCCTGCTGCGCAAGGGCCAGGAGTTCGTGCTTACGCTGGCGCTCGAAACACTGCTCAGCAAGCGGCGCATTCTGGAGATCTACCTCAACAGCGTCGAGTGGGGCGAGGGGGTCTTTGGCGCCGAGGCGGCGGCGCAGCACTACTTTCGCAAGCCGGCGTCGCAGCTCAGCGCCTACGAGGCGGCACGGCTCGCGGTGATGCTGCCAAGGCCGAAGTATTTTGAGAAATTGCCCAACTCCAGCTATCTCGCTGAACGCGCTGGTGTCATTGCCGCGCGTCTGGGCGGTGCCGAACTGCCCTGATCGCTCACGTCATTGGAGCAACGCCACTCCCGTCATTGCGAGTTCCCTGTTTCGGGCGCCGAAACTGCATACTGGCCATGAACCCGGCATCGTCATTGCCTCTTTCCTTCCGTCATTGCGAGCGAAGCGCGGCAATCCATCCGACAACTCATTTTCATTCTGTATCATCGCCTTCATGCGTGCCATGCTGATGAGCTACTTTCTGCTGGGCCTGATCCGGATCCTGACCGGCGCGCAGGCGCGATGGTATGGCTGCCCGCCCAAGGCCGAGCAGCGCATCTACTTCGCCAACCATCAGAGCCACGCCGACCTCGTGATGATCTGGGCCGCGCTACCCAAAGAGTTGCGCGCCACCACCCGGGCGATCGCGGCGAAGGACTACTGGACCAGGACCCCGTTCAAGAAGTGGATCACGACCGCGGTCTTCAATGTGATCTACGTATCACGCGAGCGCAATGCCGACGAGGACCCTCTGGAGCCCCTGTTCGAGGCGCTCGAGCATGGCGACTCCATCATCCTGTTCCCGGAAGGCACCCGCGGCAATCAGGACGAGCCGCAGCCCTTCAAGGCCGGGCTCTACAACCTGGCCCTGAAGTTTCCATCGATCGAACTGGTGCCGGCCTGGATCGACAATGTGCAGCGCGTCATGCCCAAGGGCGAGGTGGTGCCGGTGCCGGTGCTGTGCTCCGTCACCTTCGGCCAGCCGATTCATTTGCAGGAGGGCGAGGAGCGCATCGCCTTTCTGCAGCGGGCGCGCGGCGCCGTGATCGCCTTGCGGGACGTATAGCGACCATGTACCAGTTCCTGAAAAATCTGGACACGACGCAACAGGTGGGCGCCTTGTTCAGCATCGTGTTTGGCCTGCTGATGCTGGCCACCGTGGCCGTGGTGCTGCTGTCGATGCGCGAATGGGGCGACAGTCAGCGTGCCGAACAACAACGCAGTGACCTGCGCAATTTCGAGGGCCTGCTCGGAACCAGTTGGCTCGTGATGCTGGTGTTCTGGGTCGGCTGGCTGGCCGGGGACTGGGTCGCGCTGTCCCTGTTTGGTCTGGTTTCTTTTTTTGCCCTGCGCGAGTTCATGACTCTGTCGCCCACGCGGCGCGGTGACCACCGCAGCCTGGTGCTGGCCTTCTTCGTCGTGCTGCCGGTCCAGTACGCGCTGGTGGGCAACGAACTCTTCAATCTGTTCACGGTCTTCATTCCGGTCTACGTGTTTCTGGCCATTCCGCTGGTCAGCGCGCTGGCCAACGACCCGCAGCGTTTCCTGGAACGCAACGCCAAGCTGCAATGGGGCATCATGGTGTGCATTTATGGGATGAGCCACGTGCCGGCCCTGCTGCTGCTCGACTTCCCCGGTTATGACAAGAAGAATGCGTTTCTGGTGTTCTTTCTGGTGCTGGTGGTGCAGACCAGCATGATGGCGCAGCACCTGGTTTCGCGCCGGATTCAAAGGCCCCCCGCGGCGCCTGCGATCAGCCAGGGCTTCAACTGGCTGAGTTGGTGGCTGGGCATGGCTGTCGGTGCCCTGGTCGGCGCCCTGTTTGCCGGAATCACGCCCTTCGTGCCAGGACAGGCCTTCGCCTTGTCATTCCTTGCCTGCGCTTCCGGATCTTTCGGGCATCTGGTGATGAAGGCGCTCAAGCGCGACCGTGGCATCCCGATCTGGCGCGGTCAGGGAACCGCCAGCACCGGTGCCGGGGGATTGCTCGACCGGGTCGATGCCCTGTGCTTTGCGGCACCCGTCTTCTTTCACTCGGTTCGATGGTATTTTGGGCTCTAGCGGCATGAGAATCCTTGGCATTGACCCCGGTCTTCGCACCACCGGCTTTGGCGTGATCGATGTGCAGGGGTCCGACCTGAGCTACATCGCCAGCGGCACCATCAGCACCGTCCATCTGGACAAGGGTCAACTGCCGGCGCGGCTCAAAGTCCTGTTTGACGGCGTACGGGAAGTCATTGGCCGCTACCAGCCTGACGGCGCGTCGGTCGAGATCGTGTTTGTCAATGTCAACCCGCAGTCGACGCTGCTGCTCGGGCAGGCTCGTGGCGCCTGCGTGACCGCGCTGGTCACCTGCGATTTGCCGGTCGCGGAATATACCGCGCTGCAAATGAAACAGGCGGTGGTGGGCTATGGCCGCGCCGACAAGACGCAGGTGCAGGAGATGGTGCGCCGTCTGCTTGACTTGCCTGGTTTGCCGGGCGCCGACGCCGCCGACGCGCTCGGCCTGGCCATCACGCACGCGCATGCCGCCAAGGCGCTGGCACGTCTGGCGCTGGCCGATGGGGTGCTTGGCGCCGGCAGCGGCAAATACAAGGCCGGACGCAGTCGCTGAGCCGCCTGTTTTGTCCAGTAAGATGTACGCTGAAATCTGTAACTTTATAGCATTCAAGGGTCTTTTATGAGTCAATCACGCAGCAACCACATCCGAAGCGTCGCCCTGGTCGGGCACGGGGCGGTCGGCAAGACCACCCTGACAGAGAGTCTTCTCGCCGCCAGCGGCGCGATCAAGAGCCGGGGATCGGTTGAAAAAGGCAATACCGTTTGCGATTTCGATCCAATCGAAAAAGAACTGGGCCACTCCCTGAACGCGTCGGTCGTCGGTTTCGACTGGAGCGGCACCCAGATTCATCTGATCGACACCCCCGGCTACCCGGACTTTGCGGGGCAGTCGATGGGCGCGCTGGCGGCGGTCGACACGGCGCTGGTGGTGATCAACGCCCAGAACGGAATCGAACTCGCGACCGAGCGCATGTTCACGCTGGCCGGTGAGCGCGGCCTGTGCCGCATGATTGTGATCAACAAGATCGACGCCGACAATGTCGATCTGCCCGCGCTGGTGAATGACATCCGCGAGCGCTTTGGCAAGCAGTGTCTGCTGCTGGATTTGCCGACGCACAACGGGCAGGACGTGGTGGAACTGCTGGGGCACGAGGATGGCGAGAGCGATTTCGCCTCGGTGGCCGCCGCGCATCGCAGCCTGATCGACCAGATCGTCGAAGAAGATGACAGCCTGATGGCCAACTACCTGGAAACCGGCGCTGACCCGACGCTGGACGAACTGCACGCGCCGTTCGAGCGCGCGCTGCGCGCCGGGCATTTGATCCCTATTTTGTTTGCCTCGGCCAAGACCGGGGCCGGCGTGCCGCAGTTGCTCGACGCCCTGGCCAAATTGGCCCCGAATCCGGCCGAGGGCAATCCGCCTCCGTTCTATCGCACCGAGCCCGGCGCGCAACCGCAGGTGTTCCAGGCTCAGCCGGACGATGCCTTGCATGTGCTGGCGCACGTATTCAAGGTCGTGGTCGATCCGTTCATTGGCAAACTGGGCATCTTCAGGGTGCATCAGGGGACGATCCGGCGCGACGCCCAGTTGTTTGTCGGCTCAGCCAAGCGCCCGTTCAAGGTGTCGCACCTGTACCGGCTGCAGGGCAAGGACCATGTCGAGGTTTCCGATCTGGTGCCTGGTGACATCGGCGCCATCGCCAAGGTCGACGAGATTGAATTCGACTGCGTGCTGCACGATTCCCACGATGAAGACCACATCCACCTCAAGCCGCTCGCCTTCCCGCAACCGATGCACGGCCTGGCGGTGCAGACCCGGCGCAAGGGAGACGAGCAGCGGCTGTTCGACATCCTGCACAAGCTCGAGCTCGAAGACCCCTGCTTCAAGGTCGAGCGCCACCCCGGCACCAATGAGACCGTCATCCGCGGGCTCGGGGACATGCATCTGCGCGCCAAGCTCTCGAGGATGCAGCAGCAGTACAAGCTCGAACTCGACACCAGCGTGCCGCAAATCGCCTACCGCGAGACCATCACCGCCGGCGCCGAGGGGCATTGCCGCCACAAGAAGCAAAGCGGCGGCGCGGGCCAGTTCGGTGAGGTGATGCTGCGTGTCGAGCCGCTGGCGCGTGGCACCGGCTTCGAGTTTGTCGACATCGTCAAGGGCGGCGCGATCCCCGGTGTTTTCATGGCGGCGGTGGAAAAGGGCGTGCGCCAGGCGCTGGCCGAAGGCGTGGTGGCGGGCTATCCGGTGCATGACCTGCGTGTCACGGTGCATGACGGCAAGACCCACGCGGTCGATGGCAAGGATATCGCCTTCACGTCGGCCGGCCGCAAGGCCACCATCGACGCGGTGCGCCAGGCGCGCCCGATCGTGCTCGAGCCGCTCGTCAATATCGAGGTCCTCGCGCCCGAGGCGACCATCGGCGACCTGACCGGCGATCTGGCCAGCAAGCGCGGCCAGGTGACTGGAACGCAGCCTCGACCGGTGGGGACGGTGGCCATCAGCGGCCTGATACCGCTGGCCGAACTCGGTGATTACCAGGGGCGCCTGAAGTCGCTGACTGGCGGCGAGGGGTCCTACAGCCTGGAGTTCTCGCACTATGCGCCGGTGCCCGACAGCACGCAGCAGCAACTCGCCAGCAAATACAAGGCCGTCAACCTCGATGACGACGCGCCCGGCGCGCCGGCCCGATGAGCGGCATTCTCCTGGCCTACTCGACCACCGACGGTCACACCGGGAGGATTTGCGAGCGATTGCGGCAGGTCATCGAGCAGCAGGGGCACAGTGCCAAGGTCGTGCTGCTGGCGCAGGCCGACGCGCTCGATCTGTCGGCCTTCGACGCCATCGTCATCGGCGCCAGCATCCGCTATGGCAAGCATCAGCCGGAAGTCGGGCAGTTCATTGCGCGTCACCAGTCGCTCCTGGATTGCCGGGCGAATGCTTTCTTTACCGTCAACATCGTGGCGCGCAAGCCGAACAAGAACCGGCCCGGAAACAATCCCTACCTGCTCAAGTTCCTGCGCCAGATCAGTTGGAAGCCGAAGCTTCTCGGGGTCTTTGCGGGCAAGCTCGATTATCCGAGCTACCGCTTTTTCGACCGCCTGATGATCCGCTTCATCATGCTCATCACCGATGGACCGACCGACCCCAAGACGGTGGTCGAATTCACCGACTGGAACGAAGTCGAGGCCTTCGGCCGCCAACTCGCGCAAATGGCCTGAGCCGGGCTCAGGGCTTGGCTTGCAGGCCCAGACCCGCCTTGCTTCTGGCATCGGCAATTTCAGCTTCCACCTGGAGCGCGTCACGCGACCCTGGGGGCAGCACCGCAAGCACCTTTTCCCAGTGGGAGATGGCCTGTTTGTAGTCGGCGCGACGGTAGGCCGCCGAGCCCGCCAGCATCAGGGCCATCGGGTGCTTGGGGTTCAGCGCCAGCGCCTTGGTGACCAGCGCCAGAGGCCGGCCCTCCAGACTGTTGCTTCGCATCGCGAGCAGATCGGCATACTGGGTCAGCAGGTCCGGATCGGCGTCGACCAGCTTGCCCGCTTTGCCGAACGCCTGCTCGGCCTCGGGCAGGCGCCCCTGCACCTTGTAGGCGCGCGCCAGACGCACCCAGCCCGCCAGATCGTCGGGATTGGTTTTCAGGCGCGCTGCCAGATTGTCGATCATCTGGTTAATCTTTTCGGGTGACATGGCATCCGCTATGGCAGGGTCGACGGCCGGCAGTTTGCCCGCTTCGGAAGCGCCAGCCACGCTGTTCGAGCCCGCCGCCGCCCTGCTGGCCGCGGGCAGCCCAGCCTTGGCGCGCGCCTCGGCGATGTCGGCCTCCACCTGCTGGGCATCGGGCGAGCCGGGATCGAGCACCTGAAGCAGTTTCTCCCACTGTGCCACGGCAAGCGCGAAATCGTTGCGGCGATAGGCGGCGACGCCCGACATCATCAGCCCCATCGGATGCTGCGGGTTCAGGCTCAGCGCCTTGTTGACCAGCGCCAGCGGCCGGCCCTCGATGTTGTTGTTGGCCCGCACCGCGATCAGGTCGGCGTAGTCAACCAGCAGGTCCGGCTCGGTGTTGACCAGGTCCCCGGCCTTCAGAAAGGCTTCTTCGGCCTCCGCCAGTTTCCCCATCACTTTGTAGGAGCGAGCCAACATGGCCCAGCCTTTTGGATTGTCCGGACTGGCCTTGAGGCGCGCTGCCAGCGCGTCGACCATCTGCGCGACCTGGTCCTGATGGCCTTTTTGGGTTGCGACCGGGTCGATGGACTCCGGAGAACCAAGCCACCAGTACATGCCAGCGGCCCCGAGCGGCAGCAGGAGCGCAATCAGCGCTGCGGTGCGCCGACCGGTCCAAAAACTGGTGCCGGACGGGGACGCCAGCGTTGCCGGCTCCTCGGTGTCGTCGAGCAGGCGCAATTGCAGCTCGTCGCGGCTTGCCTCGCAGTCGGCGGCGCTGATGACGCCGCGCTCCAGATCGCGTTCCAGCGACTCGAGTTGATCCCGATAGATCGATGCATTCAGGCGCTGGCTCGAAACGCCGACCCCGGTTGCTTGCCACAGCAGCGGACGCACTAGCCAGGCCAGTGCCAGCAGTGTCAACAGCACCGCGATCACAATAAAGACTGTCATGAGGGAAGTTCCGTATCTTTGAGAAGGGATTGCGCTTTTCGGCGCTGTTCCGCATCGAGCCCGGGCGGCGCGTCACTGCGCTGGTTACGGCGCACCATGCGCACCAGGATCACCAGGGCGCCGATCAGAAGCAGGAAGGGTCCGAACCACAGCATCCAGGTCAGCGGTTTGACCGGCGGGCGGTAGCGCACGAAGTCGCCATAACGGCTGACCATGTATTCCATGATCTCGGCGTCGCTCTTGTTGGCCTTGATCAGGGTGCGCAGTTCGCGCCGCAAGTCCAGCGCCAGATCGGCGCGCGAACCGGCCAGCGATTCATTCTGGCAAACCAGGCAGCGCAACTCCTCTGAAATGGCGATCATGCGCTGCTCGACGACCGGATCCTCGGCCAGCGGCGTCGCCTCACCGGCGTAACTTGAGAAGGCGCATTGCAGCGCCAGAATCAGGGCCAGCCAGTATTTCATTTCTGCAACTCCCGCACCAGTGGCAGTATCTTGTCGCGCAGGGCCTCTTCCGTTACCGGTCCGATCTGCTTGTAGCGAATCACACCCATCTTGTCGATCAGGAAGCTCTCAGGCACGCCATAGACCCCGAAATCGATGCCGATGCGCCCGTCGCGGTCGGTGATGGAGAGGTCATAGGGGTCGCCGTAGCGGGCCAGCCACTTCAGACCATCGGCGTTCTGGTCCTTGTAATCGAGACCGATCACGGGCAGGGTCTTGGTCTTGGCAAATTCCATCAGGATCGGGTGTTCCTGGCGGCAGGCGACGCACCAGGAGGCCCAGGTATTGAGGATCCAGACCTTGCCCAGCATGTCGCGGGCAGAAAACTGCTGGTCGGTCCCCTGCAGACGAGGGGCCGTGAAGAGGGGCGCCGGCTTGCCAATCAAGGGCGACGGGATCTCGTGCGGATCGCGCGTCAGGCCAATCGCCAGAAAGACCACCAGCGTGGCAAAAATCCCGAGCGGAATGAGCGCCTTCTTGTTCATGCGGCAACTCCCTTTGCCGTGCCGGTCAGCGCCTTGCCGGCCAGGCTCTTTCTGCGATAACGCCGATCCAGCGCCGCCATCGCGCCACCGATCGCCATCAGCAGGCAGCCGCCCCAGATCCATGTGACAAAGGGCTTGTGGTAGACGCGCATCGCCCAGGCTGGCGCTGCCCCGTCTTCCAGACGTTCGCCGAGCGCCACATAAACGTCGCGTGTCAGGCTGCTGTCGATGGCGGTCTCCGTCATCGGCATCGAGGATGAAAAATAGGTCCGCTTCTCTGGCTCCAGAGTGCGCAAAACCTTGCCGTCCTTGATCAGTTCGACAACGCCCCGATCCGCGTTGTAGTTCGGGCCGGGCACCGTGCTGATGCCTGTCAGCTTGAAGGTGTAGCCGGCCACCTCCACCGTGTCGCCCACCGCCATGCGCACGTCTTTTTCGGTTTCATAGCCCTTGACCATGGTGATGCCGACGACGCAGACGGCAATGCCGATGTGCGCCAGGTGCATGCCCCAATAAGAAACCGGGATCGCCTTCAGGTTGACGCTGCCCTTGATCTGGCGGTAGATCTGCTGCAGCGAGGACAGCACGATCCAGAACACCAGCGACAGGCTCAGGGCCACCAGCCATGACCAGGCTCCGGCCAGCAGCGGCGCGCTGCAGCCCAGCAGCACCGAGGCGATGGCCACCGGGCGCAGCTTTTTGCTCAACTCCGCCACGCTGTCGTTCTTCCAGCGGGCGTAGGAACCGATCACCATGAAAAACAGGACCGGCAGCATGATCGGGGCAAAGACCGAATTGAAATAGGGCGGGCCGACCGACAGCTTGCCCAGGTTCAGCGCGTCCACGATCAGCGGGTACAGCGTGCCCAGCAAGACCGCGGCCGCCGCAGTGGTCAGCAACACGTTGTTGACCAGCAGGAAGGTCTCGCGCGACACCAGCGAAAACGAGCCGCCGGAGCGGACCTTGCCCGAGCGCGCTGCAAACAGGGTCAGCGAGCCGCCGACCACGGCGGCCAGGAACAGCAGGATGAAGACACCGCGCTTGGGGTCGGTGGCAAAGGCGTGGACCGAGGTCAGGACACCAGAGCGAACCAGGAAGGTGCCGAGCAGGCTCAGTGAAAAGCCGATGATCGACAGCATGATGGTCCAGCTTCGGAACAGTCCGCGCTTTTCCGTCACCGCCAGGGAATGGATCAGCGCCGAGCCGACCAGCCAGGGCAGGAATGAAGCGTTCTCCACCGGGTCCCAAAACCACCAGCCGCCCCAGCCGAGTTCGTAGTAGGCCCACCAGGAACCCATGGCAATGCCGATGGTCAGGCAGATCCAGGCGGCGGTGGCCCAGGGCCGCGTCCAGCGCGCCCAGGCGGCATCGAGCCGGCCATTGAGCAGGGCGGCAATGGAAAAGGCAAATGGCACCGCCATGCCGACATAGCCCATGTAGAGCATCGGCGGATGAAACACCAGGCCCGGATCCTGCAGCAGGGGATTGAGGTCGCGTCCTTCGGCGGGAATGTCGCTCAGGCGCAGGAACGGATTCGAGGTGATCAGCATGAAGAGCAGGAAGCCGACCGCCACCAGGCCCATCACCGCCAGCACCCGGGACACCATCACGTCGGGCAACTGACGGGAAAACAGGGAGATCGCCATCATCCAGGAGCAAAGCATGACCAGCCACAGCAGCAGCGAGCCTTCATGGCCGCCCCAGACGCCGGCGATGCGGTAGATGTCGGGCAGCTTGGTGTTGGAGTGCTGCGCCACATAGGAGACCGAGAAATCGTTGGTATAGAAGGCGTAGGTCAGGCAGCAGAACGAGAAGCTGGCCAGTACCCAGAGCGCCTGCGCACCCGGTCGTGCCAGCGCCATCCAGTCGGAGCGTCCCTGCTGGCCGCCGATGACGCCCAGGGTGCCCAGCGCCAGCGCCACGAAGAGCGCCAGAATCAACGCAAAATGACCAATTTCAGGAATCATGTTTTATCCTAGTTGGGGATAGAGCTAATGGATGCAGCAATTGCCAAAATCCCTTTGCTGCGTCATTGCGAGCGCAGCGCGGCAATCCATGCCTCTTGGATGAGAAATCTGGATCGCCGCGCTGCGCTCGCGATGACAAGAATGGCAAGTCATTTAAGCGATTTGATGGTCTTCTGGACCTGCGCCTGATCCAGCGCTGCCTTGGCTTCGGGCGGCATGTAGTTCTCGTCGTGCTTGGCCAGCACTTCAGAGGCGACAAACTTGCCGCCGGCGTCGAACTTGCCCTGCGCGACGACACCCTTGCCTTCCTTGAACAGGTCGGGCAGGATGCCGGTGTAGGAGACTGCAAGTTCCTTGGCGGTATCGGTCACGATGAAGCCGACCGTCAGGTTGTCACGCTTGACCGACCCCTCCTTGACCAGGCCGCCGATCCGGAAGGTCCGGTTCTTGGGCGCTTCGCCGGCCGCCACCTGCGTCGGACTGAAGAAGAACACCAGATTGCTCTCGAACGCATTGAGCACGAGATAGGCCGCCAGACCCAGGGCAGCCAGTCCGCCGACGATCATGGCGGCGCGCTTGTGACGTGGTTTCATTGGGGATCACCTCTTTCCGATTCAAATTGGGCGCGCAGGCTGCGCAGCACCTCGCGCCGCTTGGCACGAACCTGCAGCACCTCGATGACCACCGCCAAAGCGGTGAGCCCAAAGGCTGGCCACACGTACTGGGCATAGCCGCCCATGGCCAAAAACTCGTTCCAGTTATTCCACTGCATGTTTTACCCACTCCGTATGGCGTTCCCGATCCAGGATGATGGTGCGCACACGTACCAGTGTCATGGTGATGGCGTACATCCAGAATGCCACGGTCATCAGTCCCATGCCCCACAGCATGGCAGGTGCAATGGACGCGCCTTTCACGGTGACCGAAGCTCCCTGGTGCAAGGTATTCCACCAATACACCGAGCCGTAAATAATGGGAATGTTCACGGCGCCAACCAGCGCGAGCACGGCGCTGGCCTTGTCGGCGCGGCGCGGGTCATCAATGGACGACTGCAGGGCGATGAACCCCAGGTACAGGAAGAGCAGAATCAGCGACGACGTGAGGCGCGCGTCCCAGACCCACCAGGTGCCCCACATGGGTTTGCCCCAGAGCGAACCCGTGGCCAGGGACAAAAACGCCAGTATCGCGCCAGTGGGGGCGAGCGCCGAAGCCATCATGCCCGACAGCCGGGTGTTGAAAGCCAAACCAAAACCGGCCCAGCCGGCCATGACAAGGTACACAAACATGGAGAGCGAGGCGGCTGGCACGTGCACGA
>CAIMBE010000163.1 GCA_903839085.1 uncultured beta proteobacterium
ATTTCGCCGTTCTTGCGTTTGTTCCAGACCTCGCCCGACCAGTGGCCGCTGGCAAGCAGATCGCCCCACATGGCGACGTAGAACTCTTTGGTCTGGCGCCCCGACTGCAGGATGCGCGGGTTTTGACCCAGCACCTCCTCGTGGCTGTAGCCGGTGATTCGCGTAAAAGCGGCGTTGACATCAATGATGCTGCCGTTGGAATCCGTGATCGTGACGCCCTCACGGGCATGGTTGAAGACGTTGGCGGCGAGTTGGAGCTTGGCATGGGCATTTCTGCGCTCGGTGATGTCCTGGATGAAGCCCAAGACCCTGAGCGGCTTTCCCTGTGTGTCCTTCTCAAGCCGGCCGACCGAGTAGATCACCTTGGGCGATGAGCCGTCGGCGGGCTTAATCACATACTCAACTTCATGCGTCATCCCATCGCTGATCCCCGCAGCCAGGATCTGCCCAACACGATCACGGTCTTCGATGCAGGCCAGAAAATCCTCCAGGGGGTAATCCCGGACAACTGGCGGAAATCCGAACAAGGCGAGGCCGTGGGCCGAAGGGCGCATTGCGTTCGACGCAATGTCATAAACCCACGAACCCGTGCCGCCTATCTGCTGCGACGCCGCCATCTGTGACTCGCTCAGGCGCAGCCTCTCTTCGCTGCTCCTCAGGGCTTGTTCTGCCATTCTGCGCTCAGTGATGTCTCTTGCGACGCCGAAGAAGCGCAGCGGCCTGCCTTCTGCATCGAACTCGGTCTCCATGAAGGTCTCGGTCCAGCGCTGCTCGCCATCAGGCCGAACCAGGCAGTAAACGATATCCTTGATGGTCTGGCCTGGCCTGAGTTCAAGCATCCGTCTCATGCAGTCAGCGTGGTAAGCACGGAAGTCTTCGCGAATCCACGACGTGAATGTGTCGTAGTTCAATTCGACAGAGTGGGGCTCCCGGCCAAAAATTCGCCACAGTTCGTTCGACCACTCGATGGCAGCGCCAGCCACTTCATATGACCAGTTGCCCACGTTCGCAATCGCTTCCGCCCGAGCCAGGCGACCTTGGCTTTCTTGAAGGGCTTGTTCTGCCAGTTTGCGCTGTGTGATGTCCCGCATGATGGTGGACAGGAGTTCCGGGTTTCCATGTTCATCGCGGTGGACCATTAACACCTGAGAGACGGGCGTCTCATGGCCGTCCCTGTGCAGCAAGGCGGTTTCGCCATGCCAGAACCCTTGCTTGAGCACAGCAGGAATGCCTTCCTCCATCACCAATCGCGTTGCCCACTGCGGGTGCATATCCTTGATTTCCAGCGCAGACAAGTCAACGTCCTCAGCAAGCCCGACCAGCCTTGCACCGGCCCGGTTCATGTACTTGAGATGAGCCTGCATATTCGATGTGGCAATGAAATCCGGGGCATCTTCAATGATTGCCAGCAGGCGTTTGCGTTCCCTCTCTGCCCTCTTGCGCTCGGTGATGTCCTGGATGAATCCATAGATTCTTCGGTGCTCCAGATCCGCTCTTCCGATGGCGTGAACGTCGCGCCGATTGCCTTTGGCGGTGATGATTGCCGATTCGATATCAAAAGGTTGGCCATGGTCAACCGCCCGGCGCACCGCTTCCTGCACAAGCGCCCTGCAGTCAGGGGCATAGAAATTGATGCCCTTCTCAACCGTCGGACCAAGGTCGGAATCGACTTCATGGATGCGGTAAACCTCCTCTGTCCAGGTCTGTTTTTCGCTATCGATATCAAACGCCCAGCCACCCACTTTTCCGATTCTTTCGGTCTCGGCGAGAAGATTGCGGCTTTGCAGCAGCGCGTGCTCGGCCCGCCGGGCTGCCACCACATCCCAGGCGATGTCGGCAAGCCGGGACACCGTCTCAACATCGCTCTGGTCGTAATTCGCGGGCTTGTTGCCGACTCCCAGAATCCCCACAATGAGCTCGCCGCGCAGAATCGGCACCACCAGTTCCCGCCTGACCGGCGCATGGCCCGCGGGCAGTCCCTTGCGGTGCGCCAGGCTGGGGTAGTCGTTGTGGATGACAGGACGGCGTTCGTGAATGCAATCGACCCAGACGCCGGCCTGATCCACCGAGTAGTGTTGCATCTTGCCATCGGCGGTACACATTTCCCGCAGCGTGCGTGTAGACCAGTCCTGCAGCCACAGCGTCTTTTGATCGGCCTCCAGGAAGTGAAAAAAGCCGATCTCGCTCCCGGTCAGAAGTTCGGCCTCGTCCAGTGTCTGGGTGAGCAGTTCCTCCAGGGAATGACCCAGTCCGTATTGCCTCAGGCGCAGGCTGGCCTGCAGGAACGCTTCGGCCTTCTTGCGCTCGGTGATGTTGTTCATCACAGACTGAACGGCGGGCTTTCCGTCGTAGGAAATCACCGCTCCCTGGACCTCAAGATCCATAATGACGCCATCGAGCTTGAGGGCTTTCAACTCAAACAGGCGAGCGTCGCCGCCATGTTCGGAAAGATACTTTATGCGCTCCAATATGATCTGACGAAAGTCAGGGTGAACCCATTCAAGTATCGGTGCGCCCAGAAGTTCATCCGCAGAACCTGCCCCAAACATTTTCATGGCTGCGGGATTGACATATAGCACTTTGCCGTCGCGGTGGACGACAAGCGCCTGCGGCGTCAACTCGACCAAGGAGCGGTAGCGCTCCTCGCTTTCACGCAGGGCGTCTTCTCTTGCTTTCAACCTCTCCGTCAGGCGGTTAAATTCGACGACAAGTTCGCCGATTTCGTCCTCAGAGGTGATGGGCAGGGGTTGTGTGGCCATCTCCATCTGCGACTGGGCGGCCAGCATCTTCGCGGTAGCAAGAATCGGTGCAATTTGACGCTTCAACCACCACCAAGTCAGCGAACCCGCAAGTATCGTCAGCAACATCGTCGCCACGACGACACGATGCTGCATATCGTAAATCGGCGCAAAGGCTTCCGCGGTAGGAATTGTTGCGACCACCCCCCAACCTGCCACTGGAACGGCCATTCTTGAGGCAAGCACATCGACCGCCTGAAAGTTCCTATAGACGACCGTGCCATTGACCCCCCCGACGAAGCGGTCAACTTCCGGGTTGACGCCAGGGGCAGGTAAGTTGGTCAGTATTCGACTCTTGTCGGTAGCAGTGACAATCAGTCGATTCTTGTTCTCGACAAGAAGATAGCCTCCGGTCTTGCCATACGTCGCGTTCGTAATTTTGTCCAGAAAATTGGGCAGACCCAGATTGATGGTGCTGACCAAGGTACCGACCACCTCGCCCTGACCATCAAGAACGGGAACCACCATGGCGAAAACTGGAGCCTTGAGCGTCTTGCCCATGTAAGCGCTTCCAATGACTGCTTTGCCTTGCCTGAGCGGCACGCTGATGGACTCCCTGTCCATGTAATTGGTGCCAACCCGACCCGCCACTACCGGGAAATCCGCTATGGCCGTGCCATCGAGTCCGGTGATGAAGGTGCCGCCATTAAAGAGTGGGAGGAGACCCGCTTGCTCCTCAAGAAACGCCTTTGCGCTTGCACCGCTTGCCAGGACGGTCGGACTCATGCGACCCGCAACGCTTTTCAACACTTTCAACCTGTCCTCAAGCGCCTGATTGACCTCCGCGGCCACAATGGAAACAGTTGAGAACTGTTGTTCGCCCATCACCCGTTGCATATCCCTGCGCAACGTGCTGCTGACGTACGCCGCCAGCGACCAGATACTGATCATGAAGATGGCCAGAGTGAAGAGGGTTACCCTGGTTTTGATCGAGTTCCACCAAACAATATCGTTCATGCGAACTCCTTGTGCCAGGCCCCAGAGCGAACCATGCTTGAAGGTGCCCCCGAAATCGTGCTTGCGTTGCCGGGTCGTCTTTGAAAGCGTGACCTTACTGATTATTCTGGTGCGATTCAATCAAATTGTCACTTGCAGGCATGGCTTTTGAATTGACGAAATAGACTCCTGATTGCCATCTATTCACCCATTGGCCGTTCAGTCAGAGCGCCATTTAGTTCTCAAGGATCAAGAACTGTCAGTTCAACTTGAAAGACTGCAAAGGCTGCGATCCGGCGCGACAACTTTCTCTAGCGCTGGGCTCCCGAAATCACCTGAGGCTCTCCAACTCGCAGGTCGTGATAGCGCGATCCAAACGTCTTGCGAAAAGCCTCGATCACTTCGTCGCTGCTGTCGTGTGGACTGAGCGACACCCACTTCGGACCCTTGGCAGCGAGCATGTCGATTTCACGCTGCACATCTTCGGCGCTCGGCCCGCTGTCGGGGCCGTGGGTCGCCCAACGATTGGGTTGCCAGAATACGGGCGTCGGCGACCCATGGAAGCCGACACATCGCCGGGGTCTACAACTTGAGGGCGCGACCGCGTTCCAGAGCCTCAAGATTGACGCTGCGCTGGGCCGCGCCGCTCAGAGCGTCGGTGGCCTCGCGGACCTCGGCATAAGTGAAGAGGAAGTCTGACTGGCTCGAAGCAAAGCCGAGCAGCACCAGGTTGGCCATCATCGGGCTGTGCATCCGCAGCGCCACGGCGTCGGCATCGCAGGTGCGAACGGTGACCTGCATCTCGCTCAGCAGGTCACGCACCCGCTGGTCGGGAAAGGCCTGTCCGTCCGGGGCGTTGACCACGCACAGCGCGCCCCGGCCGTTTTGTCTTGAACGCAGATAGGGCAGGGCGCGGTGAGATTCCATGGTGTCGAGTCCGAGCAGCAGGTCGGCGTCGCCTTCGCGAACCATGGGACTGCTGAACTGACCGATCTTCAGATGGGTCATGACCGAGCCGCCGCGCTGGGCCATGCCGAAGGTCTGCGATCCCAGCACCGCCACCTCTTTGCGCCGCGCCATTTCGATAAAGACCTTGGTCGTGAAAAGAACCCCCTGGCCGCCGACCCCGGCGATGATTGCCTGCGCTCTCATGCGTGGGCCTGCTGCTTCGGGATCGAGAGCGGCTGGATCGCTCCCTGCGCGCAAACCTGGATGCAGATGCCGCAATCGATGCAGGTGCGCCGGTCAATGTCGACCAGGCCATCGGGGCCGCGCTGGAGCGAGGGGCACTCGAACCAGGTGGTGCAATAGCCGCAGGCAATGCAGACGCCGGTGGGCGGCATGCTGATCGCGCCCCGCGGGCACTGCGCCTCGCAAACGCGGCAGGCGGTGCACTTGCCGGCGTCGATCTGGTAGCTGCCCGCGACCAGCGTGATGGCGGCGCTGGGACAGACATGGACGCAGATGTCGCAGTGCGTGCAGACACCGCAGTGAAAGCAGCGCTCGCGGGCCTCGGCGCTGGCGGCCTCGCCGCCCAGGCCGAGATTGACTTCGTCGAAGTTCCAGATTGAATCGGCCGGCGCGCGATGGGGCGCCTGGGCGCGTTCGGTCTTGCTGAAGAACTGCAGCTTGATGTCCTGCGCTGCCGTGACCGGCAGGGCCTGCTGCGCGCGCGCCGAGCCGCCGCTTGCCAGCTTCGCGCAGGCGATGCCCGGGCCGGCTGCCAGTTGCAGGGCCGGCGCATCAACCGTTGCGCCGCCAAGGCGCTCATGGATCCCCAGGGCGGCCCGCTTGCCGGCGTTGACGGCGCCCACCACGGTGCCCACGCCGCTGCTGGCGGCGTCGCCGCCGGCAAAAATGCGCGGCTGCGCGGTGCGTCCCCACGGGTCGACCTGGAGCCGGCCGTTGAGCGCCAAACCGGGCTCGCCGAGGTAGGCCAGGTCGGCGTCACCGCCGATGCACACCAGCACGCTCTCGGCCTCATTGGTTTCGCTGTGGAAGGGCGGCGAATCTGGCGGCAGCTCCGGCGTGGCCAGCGCAAGGTCGCGCAGCAGCAGCTTGAGGCGATGGGTCTCGCCGGGCTCGAAACTGACCGGCACCAGCGCATGATGAAACACGATGCCTTCCTCGCGCGCCGCACTCACCTCTTCGGGTATCGCCAGCAGCACGTCGTAGTAGACGTCCACCACGGCGCCCTGGCGCCGCGCGCTGCGTGCGGCGTCGATGGCGGTGTTGCCGCCGCCGATCACGGCGACGCGCGCGCCCAGCACGGGCGACTCTTCGGCACGCAGCCGGTACAGGTAGTCGAGCCCGCTGAGCACCCCGGCCCGGTCTTCGCCGGCAATCTTGAGACGCCTTTGTTGCCAGGCGCCGGTGGCCAGACAGACAGCGTCAAAGCGCTCGAGTTCGGACCAGGCCAAATCCGCGCCCAGACGAACACCGGTGTGCACGGTGATGCCGAGCGACTTGAATACCTCGAGTTCCCGCTGCAGCACGCTGGTCGGCAGCCGGTATTGGGTGATGGCCCAGCGCAGCATGCCGCCGATCTCGGGCAGCGACTCGAAGATCTCGACAGCGTAGCCCAGGCGCGCCAGCTGGTATGCGGCGGTCAGGCCGCAAGGACCGCCTCCGACCACAGCCACGGTCTTGCCCAGTGCCTGCCCCCGGCTGGCAAAGGCGGCGGCCGAGCGGCCGCGGTCACCGGCCATGCGCTCGATGGCGTTGATGGACAGCGCGCCGTCATGGACGCCCCGGTTGCAACTGCTCTCGCACGGATGCGGACAGACGCGGCCCAGCGTGGACGGAAACGGATGCTCCTGGTAGAGCATGTTGGCGGCGTCGACCCATTGCTCCTGCGCCGCCAGCGTCATCAGCCGCTCGATGTCGTTGCCGGCCGGACAGGCTTCGGAACAGGGCGACAAGCGGTCCTGATGGCGCGGCATCCACGGCGCATCCAGCGCCGCCACGGTCCCCGCCGAGCGCGGGCGCGGCCCATGGCGCACCTCCACCGCAAGGGTCACCTTGCCCGGACCCAGGCCTTTGAGCTGGGCGACGCAGGCGTAGCGGGCCAGCACGACGGCGACGCCGCCCTGCTCGGCGCGGCTGTGCGCCAGCGCGTCCAGCAGCACGCGATGAAAGCTGGCCAGATCGTGCGGGTCGGCGTGCACCAGGTAGTTGATGCCGCAGCCCCGGATCAGGGTCTCGAGCTGGACAATGCCCCCGCTGTGGCCATCGGCGGTCTGGCCGGACTCGGGAGTCGGCTGCATGCCGGTCATGCCGGTGGTGCCGTTGTCGAGCACCAGCAGGACAAAGCGGGCGCCGTTGTAGACCGCGTTTTCAAGCCCCGCGGCCCCGGAATGAAAGAAGGTGCCGTCGCCGATGGTGGCGAAGATCGGCGGCGATTTGCCGTCCTGGGCGTAGGCGTGATAGAAGCCCGATGCCATTGAGATCGAGGCCCCCATGTCGTGCACGGTGTCAACCGCACCCTGGTTCAGCCCCAGCGTGTAGCAGCCGATGTCGCCCGGGAAGAGGGCGTCCGGAAAGGCGCGCCGCAGGGAGTAAAACGTGGCGCGGTGGCCGCACCCGGGGCAGAAGGTCGGACGACGCACCGGCAATTCCAGCGTCGCCACCGCCTGCAGCATGCGGTTGGCGGCGCGCTCCTGGGCGACCAGCCCCGCCTCGCGGGCGGCCGCGACCAGATGCTTTTCGATGACGCCGGGGGTCAGTTCGCCGTGCGACGGAACGTGCCCGCTCAGGCGCCCCCAGACCGGCATCGGCAGCCTGATCTGGAGTTCGACCGCGGCGTCGGTTTCCTCAAACACGATGAGCCGCTCGCAGCGGCTGGCAAAATCCTCAAGCAAGGCCCTTGGGAGCGGG
Organism: uncultured beta proteobacterium; assembly: GCA_903839085.1. Classification (GTDB taxonomy): domain Bacteria; phylum Pseudomonadota; class Gammaproteobacteria; order Burkholderiales; family Burkholderiaceae_C; genus Rhodoferax. The sequence continues at coordinate 7,611 of CAIMBE010000163.1, forward strand.
TAGACGGTGGCGATTTTCAGGATCGGACACTGATCCGCCAGCCCGAGCGATGGCAAGAGATCATTCAGATAGGCGTAGCTGACGCCGGCCGCAACCAGGCCCAGCGGCGAGCGTTGCTGCCCTGATCCCGGCGGGAAGAAGGCGTGGTTGCCGGGCCAACTTTCGAACTCTTTTTCAATCGCCACCAGCTTCTCGTTGAGCTGCTTGTGCAACTGCAGTCTGGCGCGCGGCGTGGCCGCCCAGCGCTGTGGATTTTTCTCAAAATCGGCGCTTCGAACCGCGGCCTGCAGAGGCCCGCACTCGATCGATTGCTCGGAGTGGCAGACGCGCACGGTGGGTCGCAGCAGGACCGGGATCTGATGGCGTTCGGACAGTTCGAAGGCGAGCGCCACCAGGTCCTTGGCTTCCCTGGGCGTGCTGGGGTCAAGCGCGGGGATTTTGGAGAACAGCGAAAACAGCCGCGAGTCCTGCTCGGTTTGCGAGGAGTGCAGGCCGGGGTCATCGGCGACGATCAGGATCAGGCCGCCCACGACGCCGATATAGGCGGAGGAAAGCGCCGCATCGGCCGCCACGTTGAGTCCGACCTGCTTCATGGCGACGGCAGCGCGCTTGCCGGCGTAGGCGGCGGCCAGCGCGGTCTCGAGGGCGACCTTCTCATTGGTCGACCACTCAACGTAAACCTTGACGTCGAGTTCATTCCTGAAGGCGACCACGGCCGGCAGGATTTCGGAACTGGGCGTGCCCGGATAGGCGCTCATGAACTGGCAGCCCGATTCCACCAGCCCCCTGGCCATGGCCTCGTTGCCCAGCATCACGCGCTGATCGGCGGCATTCATCGTCCGGCCATCACGTTGTCGATATCGGAACGTGGCTGCTGCGTGGTCATCGTTGCATCTCCGTCTATTCGAATGAAAGAAGGGCGAAGATAAGTCAGTTTTCGGGCGCGTGGTGTCGGTTATTTGCGACACACTTGAAATTTCACACGGACACAGGGACGCGGCGAGTGCGGCTCGGGCCGACAGCATCGTGCCGGGCAAATGCCACCGGTTGGCCGCGATGCATCTGTGCAGTGGCGTCGCTGCTGCGAAGCGACTTTGCATGGTATGCATGGATTGAATTGTCTGCCCTTGTTTAGCACAATGCGTTGAGGAAACCAGGGCAGTCAGCACAGGTTGGCCGGGTGCGGGAGGTGAGGAAAGTCGTTGCAATGGGAGATCCGAATGGATCGTTTTGAAATGGGTCGTCGCGCGTTCACGGGTCAACTGGCTGCGTTGGCGGCGTTCGCCGCAACCGCAGCATCTACTTCGGGCGGGACGTTGGCTGGTTCGATTGGTACCTTGACACCTCCCGGGACAAACGATGGAATGGTCGTGTCGGCGCGCGGGCGCGGACTGGTCTTTGGTTGCGGCATCAACGGGCCGGGCTTGCTCGACCCGGCACTGCTCGCCGCCCACGTGCAAGAGTCGGGGATGTGCGTACCCATTGGACAGGGTGCCTGGGCGCAAACGCATCCCGGGCCGGCGACGTGGAATTTCGCGGTCCTGGACAGGATGTGGGAGTGGGCTCGGTCCGTCGGCCTGCCGATGCGCGGCACACACCTCGTCTGGCATTCCAATATGCCGGCATGGTTCGCCTCCAACGTCACTCCAGCGAATGCCACGCAGTCCATGCGCGAACACATCTTTGCACTGATGGGGCGCTACAAGGGGCAGTTCCATTCCTGGAATCCGGTGAACGAAGCTGTCCTTCCCGCGGATGGGCGCCCGGATGGCCTGCGCCACACCCCTTGGATGCAGTTGCTCGGGCCGCAGTACATCGCGCAGGCGTTTACCTTTGCGGCGCAGGCGGATCCCTCGGCGACTCTTGTCTACAACGAGTTTGGCATTGAGGAGGATTCCCCCGCCGCCGACCGAAAGCGCCATTTCACGTTGCGGCTGCTGCAGAATTTGAAACAGCAGGGCGTGCCGATTCATGCGCTCGGGATGCAGTCCCACATTGGCTCGAACTCCGTGATCAATGCGACCAGGCTGACGGCCTTCATGAACGCCGTGGCAGCGCTCGGACTCAAGATCTTCATCACGGAACTGGACGTGAAAGACCAGGCGCTTGCCTCAGACCTTGCGGTTCGCGACGCCGCTGTGGCGGCGCAGTATCGCTCCTTCCTGACGACGGTTCTGGCGCATCCAGCGGTGAGTACGGTCATCATCTGGGGACTGAGTGATCGGTGGACGTGGCTGTCGGGGCAGGCGCCGCGCAGTGACGGCCTGCCGGTGCGCGTCCTGCCGCTGGACGATCAGTTCCAGCGCAAGCCGGCGTGGACCGCGGTCATGAATGCGCTCAGAAGGCAAACATAAAGCGATATTGAGAATTCGGCGTGATTGAAAGCAACCCCAGCTTCAAGGGCATCGATACAGCTTTTCGATGAGTTGTGCCGGTGGATCGACACCCACCTGGAAGAAACAGTCGGCTGGCAGAAGGTCGGCGACGGGTCGGTTGAATTTGCCCGCACCGTGCTCGCAAACCGGCCAATGCCGGGTCAGTGCCTTTGCAGAGTCGTCTTGCTGCGATCCACGCTGCGGCGATCATGTGGCCGCCAGGATGGCTGCTGGTTCAATTCGAAACCACGCGGCTCATCCCACGGCAGCGAAGTCGGGCGCGCGTCGTTCGCCAAAGGCCGCGATGCCCTCACGGGCAGCCGCTGTGCAGGCGCTGTCACCAAAAGCCAGGTAGCCGATCTCCAGCGCTGCGGCGAGCGTCGGCGCCTGCGCTGCCTTCTGCACCGCACCCTCGAGCAAGGCGAGCGTGGTTGGACTCAAGGCCATGCCACTCGCCGCCTTGGCATCCATGGGCTCGAAGGCGGGCAAGGCGACCGGCGCGTCGGCGATGCGAGCATGCCCCTGCGCCAGTGCCTGCACGCGCGCGACAGCCAAAGTGATCAGCTCGGACGAATCCTTCGCCAAAGCATCCACCACACCGAGCGCCAACGCCTGTTTCGCCTTGAGCTTGTCGCAGCGGCGCAGCATGCCGTGGAAGGTGCTTGCGGCCTGCGGCCAGCGGCGATAGGGCACCACCATGGCGCCGATGCCAGGCAGGATGCCCAGGCTCACTTCGGGCAACTGCATCCAGCTTTGCTCGAGAGCCACCAGCGCGTGGCAGCGCATGGCCAACTCAAAGCCGCCGCCCAGGGCCATGCCGTTGATCGCGGCGACCACCGGTTTTTGCATCGCGTCCAGATGCACCAGCAAGCGCGAGCAGTCGCGCGAATACTGCGCGGCGGCGCCCTTGTCGCCGAGCATGGAGGGGAAGCGGCCAATGTCGGCCCCGGCGCAAAACGCCTTTGGCCCGTAGCCGGTGATCACAAACCCGGCGACGGCGGGGTCGTTCTCATAACGACGGATCACCGCCAGAATCTCATCGGTCATCTCGTCATGCAAGGCGTTCAAGGCTTCGGGGCGGCGCAGCGTGATGACCTTGACGCCGTCCAGATCGTCCACCAGCACGTGGCGCTCGAAACGCAGGTAGTCGGCCAGCGGTTTGCGCGGCATCGGCATGCCGGCGCGCTCGTGCGCCAGGCGATCGAGTATGCGCTGCGCCTGGGCCTCGGGCATCTGGCGCAACAGTGCCAGCGGCCCGCTCTTGAAGCCCAGCGCCGTGCAGCAGCCCAGGTCGAGATCGGCGGCGCTGCCAATGGCGCGGTCCACAATGTCCACCGTCTGCGACAACAGGATTCCGAGCAGGCGATCGCGAATGGCGCCGGCCGCGGCGGCCGGCACCTCAACCCGTTTTCCGGGCGCCACGGTGAGCCAGTTCTCGACCGATTTGAAGATCGGCGCGGGCCGGTAGTGATCGCCTTCCTCGTCGGCCTGCAGGGTGTTGGTCTCCGTGATGATCGGGTTGCCGCGCGCCAGATTAAGCACAAAGAAAGGCCCGGCATGCACGAACTCGCTGGCCACGCTGTCAATCTCGGCGGCACTCGCCCGCTCGAGCAGCATGGCGGCCTCGTTGCACCAGTTGTCAAAGATGCGGTCCAGCATGAAGCAGGGAACGTCCGTGGTGGTCAGTGGCACCTTGCCGGTGTTGCAGAACACCCAGCGCAACCAGACCACCAGTTCCGGTGCCGCGCCCGACCAGGCGATCACTTCCACCGCCGGGTTGCGCCAGGCCGGCGCGAAGAAGTGCGTGACCGTGGCGCGCTCCTTGTGCCTGAGCTCGGAAAAGATGCGCTCGGCGGGCAGGGAGCTGGTGTTGGAGGTGATCACGGCGTCGCTGGCAACACGCGCTTCGACCTGCGCAAAGATGCGCCGCTTGAGGTCCAGATTTTCGGTGGCGGCCTCGATCACCCAGTCGCAGTCCTTGATGGCGTCGTAGTCGGTGCTGCCGTGCACCTGTTGCGTCACGGCGGCGGCCTGCTGCGGATTCATTTTTCCCTTGGCCACCGCCTTGCGCGCGTACTCGGCGAAGCGCACGAGTGCGGCGTCGATGGCGGCCTGCGAGATGTCGATGATCGTGAGCTTGAGCTCGGGCAGGGCGCTTTTCAGGTAGTAGCCGATGTCCGGTCCGATCGAGCCCGCGCCGATCACGGCAAGGTGGCGTGGCATGCTGCGGGCGGGGCGTTGCAGCAGTGGATTGTTCAGGGCTTCTTGCATGGGATCTTCTCGGGTTCAGGCGCCAACTTGAACTTGATCGAAGCAGTTGACACCGGCTTGATAAACGCATATCGTATACCGAATACAACACACAGTCCAGCAAAAACTCATCATGACATCAAACGCGACAGCGATCAATCCGGAACCATGACCATGCATCAACGCCAGCCTGAAATGCCCGATCTGCGCGTCGTTCCGGTGGCCGACCTGCTGCTGCACGAGCAGCACGACGCGCAGCGAAGCGAGCCATTGCTGCAGCGCCTGCGCGCCGACGGCGTCTTGAAGAACCCGCCCATAGTCGCCGCGATCGACGGCCAGCAGCGTTATGTCGTCCTCGACGGCGCCAACCGAGTGACCGCGGCGCACTCGCTTGGCATACCGCACATTGCGGTGCAGGTCGTGGATTACGAGGACCCGGAACTGATTCTTGACACCTGGCATCACCTTATCAAGGGCTTGAGCTGCGCGCACTTCCAGAGCGTGATCGCCGGGCTCGACGGCGTCAAGATCGAGGCAACCGACCTGATGCAGGCGCGTGCGCAACTGGCGCGCCGCGAAATACTGGCGTTTGTCCAGTACCCGCAGGGCCAGGTCTGCAGCCTGCACGCCGAGGGAAATCTGCACCAGCGCACTCAGCGCCTGAACGACATTGTGGATCTGTACAAGGTGGATTACCGGATATTTCGCGCCAATACCGATCACCTGCCGTCGCTGCTTCCGTTCTACGACGATGTGGCCGCGCTGGTGGTTTTTCCGCGCTTTGCACCGGCCGAGATCATCGATCTGGCGCGGGTCGGCGCCTGCCTGCCGGCCGGCATTACGCGCCACCTGATCCCAAGGCGTGCGCTGCGCATCAACCTGCCCCTGACGCTGCTTGGCGCCGGGGCCACCTTGGCCGAGAAGAACACCTGGCTGGCAGAGTGGGTGAAGCAGAAAGCGGCTTCGAAGACGGTGCGTTACTACCAGGAGTCGACCTTCCTGTTTGACGAATGACGGGCTGGCCCGGCGTCAGCATTCAAACCACAGTGCGAGGGTAAACCTCAGCAAACTGTGCTTCCAATTTTCAAAAAACGCGTGCATACTGTATACGGCCACTTGCCATTTCGTGGTTATTAACAAATTTATTCAGGAGCAAATATGAGCATGCAGACAAAGTATTTATTGGAAGAAAACCAGATGCCGCGCTTCTGGTACAACATTCAGGCGGATCTGCCCAAGCCGGCACCCGCCGTCTTGCATCCGGGCACTCTGCAGCCGGTCGGTCCCGATGATCTGGCGCCCTTGTTCCCGATGGCCTTGATCATGCAGGAAGTGAGCATGGAGCGCGAGATCGAGATTCCTGAGCCGGTGCGCGACGTTTTTCGCCTCTGGCGCCCGGCGCCGATGTTCCGCGCGCACCGGCTTGAAAAAGCGCTGGGCACCCCGGCCAAGATCTACTACAAATATGAGGGCGTCAGCCCGGCAGGCAGCCACAAACCGAACACGGCGGTGCCGCAGGCCTTCTATAACAAGGAGGCGGGCGTCAAGCGGATAACGACCGAGACCGGTGCCGGCCAATGGGGTTCCTCGATGGCCTTTGCCGGCTCCTTGTTCGGCCTGCAGGTGGAAGTGTTCCAGGTTCGGGTCTCCTATGACCAGAAACCCTACCGGCGCGCACTGATGGAAACCTACGGCGCGCGCTGTGTGGCGTCGCCTTCCAATGAGACGGTCTACGGGCGCGCGGTGCTGGCCGAGAACCCGAATCATCCGGGCAGCCTGGGTATCGCGATTTCGGAGGCGGTCGAGTTGGCTGTGCAGCGCGATGACACCAAATACGCGCTCGGCTCGGTGCTCAATCACGTGTTGTTGCACCAGACCATCATCGGGCAGGAGGCGATGGAGCAGATGCAGATGGCCGATGACTGGCCCGATGTCGTGGTGGGCTGCTGCGGTGGCGGCTCCAACTTTGCCGGCATCGCCTTTCCCTTCATGGGCCATGGTTTGCGCGGCGGCAAGAAGTCGCGCTTCGTCGCGGTGGAACCCGCCGCCTGCCCGTCATTGACGCGCGGCAAGTACGCCTACGACTTTGGCGACACCGGCCGCATGACGCCCCTGACCAAGATGCACACGCTGGGCAGCCAGTTCACGCCGCCGGGCTTTCATGCGGGCGGCCTGCGCTACCACGGCATGTCGCCGCTGGTTTCGCATTGCAAGGAACTGGGCCTGATTGAAGCCGTGGCCTACAACCAGGTCGAGTGCTTTGAGGCGGCTGTGCTGTTTGCACGCAACGAGGGCATCGTGCCGGCGCCGGAATCCAGCCACGCCATCCGGGGTGCCGTTGTTGAGGCTCTGCGCTGCAAGCGCGAAGGCAAGTCCGAGACGATTCTCTTCAATCTGTCGGGCCACGGCCACTTCGACATGATGGCCTACCAGAAGTATTTTGCCGGCGAAATGTCGGACGCGCTCTACGACGAAGCCGAACTGGCCAAGTCCCTGGCGGGGCTGCCCAACGTGCCGGAAACGGCTTGAGTCAGCGGTAGGCGACCGACGGCCTGGTGACTGTCAGCAGACGGTCCAGGCCGCCGGTATCGATGCTGATATTTGCGTACTCTCGTACCCTGGGCTTGGCCCGGTACGCGACGCTGAGCCCTGCGAGTTTCATCATTTCCAGGTCGTTGACGCCATCGCCGACGGCGATCACCTGCTCGTGCGAGCAGCCGATCTGCTGGCAGACCTGGGCCACCCGGTCGCGCTTGGCGTGCTGGTCGATCACCGCGCCGAGCACCCGGCCAGTCAGCCGCTCATCCTGGATTTCGAGTTCGTTGGAGAACGCAAAGTCCAGTCCCAGCCGAGGTTTTAGCCGGTCGGTGAAGTAGGTGAAGCCGCCCGAGATCAGCAGGATCTTGAGTCCGTCCCAGCGCGCATAGGCAAGCAGTTGCAATGCGCCCGGATTGAGCCGAAGTCTGTGCTCATAGACGCGCTGCAGCGCCGAGACGTGGGTGCCAGCCAGAATGGCGAGCCGACGGCGCAGGCTGTCTTCAAAATTGCTGATTTCGCCGCGCATCGCCGCCTCGGTGATGGCGCGAACCTGGGGGCCCTTGCCCACGACATCGGCAATCTCGTCGATGCATTCGATGTCAACCAGCGTGGAATCCATATCGAAAGCAATCAGCCGGTAGTCACTGAGCTTCAGGTCAGGCTTGATGCCCTGAATGAACAGACCCGTGCTGTCTTTGAGCGCTTCGCGTGGTCTCGAGGGGGCCGTCATGGGTGTTTGCCTGCGATTTCTTCTTGTAAGAACTCAGTGGTTTCCCATCGACCGAAGAGGAGAACGGGCTGACTTTTCGTTGTGACGTCGGTCAGCATTATGTATTCATTTGCGGTCGAGCGGGACCGCCTGGCGCAATGTCCGGAGCTCGCCATGGCTGTGTTTTTCACTGGGTTGGTTGTCCCAGGCTGCGCAGCACATCGCGCACCATCTGCGCGCGGTCCCTGACCTGCGGCAGCTCGCGCTCGATGCGCAATTTCTCGTTGCCCGCCAGCTTGACATGCCTGTTCTTCTGGATCAGCGCGATGATCTTCATCGGGTCGATCGGTGGATTCTTTCGAAAGCTGATGCTGATCACGCCCGGTGCGGCGTCGACTTTGGCAACGCCATAGGGTTCTGCCATGACACGCAGGCGGTGCACGTCGATCAGTGTCTGCGCCTGGGGCGGCAACCTGCCGAAACGGTCGGCAATCTCTTCGAGCAGGGCATCGATTTGATCGGTACTTCTGGCGGTCGCCAGTTTCTTGTAAAAGGACAGGCGCAAGTGGACATCGCCGCAGTAGTCGCTCGGCAACAAGGCCGGGGCGTGCAGGTTGATGTCGGTGGTGACGTTCAACGGACTGTGCAGATCGGGCTCGACGCCGGCACGCAGGCAGCGCACCGCCTCGGCCAGCATTTCGTTGTAGAGCTGAAAGCCGATTTCCATCATGTTGCCGCTCTGGCTTTCGCCCAGAACCTCGCCGGCGCCGCGGATCTCCAGATCGTGCATGGCAAGGTAAAAGCCGCTGCCCAGCTCTTCCATCTGCTGGATCGCGTCGAGCCGCTGGCTCGCCTGTTTGGTCAAGCCCTCCAGATCGGGCACCATCAGGTAGGCATAGGCCTGGTGATGACTGCGTCCGACGCGGCCCCGCAACTGGTGCAACTGGGCCAGTCCGAACTTGTCGGAGCGACTGATGACGATCGTATTGGCGGTCGGCACGTCGATGCCGGTCTCGATGATCGTGGAGCACAGCAGCAAATTGAAGCGCTGGGCGACAAAGTCGCGCATCACCGACTCCAGCTGGCGCTCGGGCATCTGGCCGTGCGCGACCGCAATGCGCGCTTCGGGCAGCAGTTCTTCCAGCGCGGCGCGCCGGTTCTGGATGGTCTCGACTTCGTTATGCAGGAAGTAGACCTGACCGCCGCGCTTGAGTTCACGCAGCACCGCCTCGCGGATCACGCCATGGCCCTCGGTGCGCACAAAGGTCTTGATCGCCAGGCGGCGCTGCGGCGCGGTCGCGATGACGCTCAGGTCGCGCAGGCCTTCGAGCGCCATGCCCAGCGTCCGTGGAATCGGCGTCGCCGTCAGCGTCAAGACGTCGACCTCGGCGCGCATGGCCTTCATGGCCTCCTTGTGTCGAACGCCGAAGCGGTGCTCCTCGTCGATGATGAGCAGGCCAAGGTCATGAAACCGCGTGTTCTGGCTGAGCAGCTTGTGGGTGCCCACCACGATGTCCACGGTGCCATCGGCCAGGCCCTTGAGCGCGGCGGTGATTTCCCTGGCGGAGCGGAAACGGCTCATCTCAACCACTTTCACCGGCCACTTGGCAAACCGGTCGACCAGCGTCTGATAATGCTGCTCGGCCAGCAAAGTGGTAGGCGCCAGCAGCGCGACCTGCTTGCCTCCGGTGATGCCGATGAAGGCGGCGCGCAGGGCCACCTCGGTCTTGCCGAAGCCCACGTCGCCGCAGATCAGCCGGTCCATTGGGCGCGGGCTGATCATGTCCTGAATCACCGCATGGATCGCGGCGCTTTGGTCCGGCGTTTCCTCAAACCCGAAATCGTTGGCAAAAGCCTCGTAATCGGCCGGCGAATAGCGGAATGGGTGACCTTCCCGGGCTGCTCGGCGCGCATAGATGTTCAGGAGCTCGGCGGCACTGTCGCGGACCTGCTGAGCGGCTTTGCGCTTGGCTTTGTCCCACTGGCCTGAGCCCAGCCGGTGCAATGGCGCCTCGTCCGCGCTGACGCCGGTGTAGCGGCTGATGAGCTGCAACTGGCTGACTGGCACGTAGAGGGTGGCCTGGTCGGCGTATTCCAGGTGCAGGAATTCCTGCACCTCGGGCTCGCCGCTGGCCTGCATATTGCCAAGGTTGAGCGTGATCAGGCCGCGGTAGCGGCCAATGCCGTGAGCTGAGTGAACCACCGGGTCGCCCAGATTGAGCTCGCTCAGGTCCTTGATCAGGGCCTCGACATCGCTCACCTGTTCCTGTTTCTTGCGTTTGCGGGCCGCCGGGCTGGCCGCGAAAAGTTCCGTTTCAGTGACGAAATCGATGCCCGCCTCAAGCCAGGCAAAGCCCGTGCTCAGGGACGAGATGCCCAGCCCCAGCGCTTCGTCGCTCCGCTCGAACTCCGCCAGAGAATCGAATGTGGGAGGCGTCAGTCGGCTGGCGCTCAGAAAGTCCAGCAAACTGGCCTTGCGGCCCTGGCTGTCGGCGAGCAGGAGCACCCGATGCCTGGATTGCCGGATATGCTGTTTCAAGCGGAGCAGGGGATCCTCGGCACCCCGCAGCACGGTCAGATCGCCGAGCGCTTCAAACCAGACGTGCTCGGCCCCTGCCGCAAGCGAAGGGCGAAGCGAGAGTTGCGGATACTCGTTGACCCGGGAATAGAACTGCTCGGCGCTCAGAAAGAGCATCTCCGGGGGCAGGGTAGGGCGCTGCGCGTCACCTTGCGCCAGACGGTGTCGTTCCCGGGTGTCCAGCCAGAAGCGCGAAAAGGCCGGCTCCACATCACCATGCAGCACCACGGTTGTCTGCGGGCCCAGATAGTCAAAAACGGTTGCCGTCTGGTCAAAGAACAGGGGCAGGTAATACTCGATGCCCGCGCTGGCAACGCCATTGCCGATGTCCTTGTAGATTCGACTGCGGGTCGGATCGCCTTCGAGCAGTTCGCGCCAGCGTTTGCGAAAGCCGGCGCGCGCCGCCTCATCCATCGGAAATTCCCGCCCCGGCAGCAGCCGGACTTCGGGTACCGGGTACAGGCTGCGCTGGCTGTCCGGATCAAAAGTGCGGATGCTGTCGATCTCGTCGTCGAACAAATCGACGCGGTAGGGCACGCTCGAGCCCATTGGAAAGAGGTCAATCAGGCCGCCCCTGACGGCATACTCGCCCGGGCTCGCCACTTGCGTCACGTGGCTATAGCCGGCCAGGGTCAGCTGTGCCCTGAATCTCGCCTCGTCGAGCTTTTGCCTGACCTTGAAATTGAAGGTGTAACCCGCCAGGAAAGAGGGCGGTGCCAGGCGATAGAGCGCGGTGGTGGCCGGCACGACGACCATGTCAGCGCCGGTCTCCTTGTCGCGCTGGCTGATTCGCCACAAGCTCGCCAACCGCTCGCTGATCAGGTCCTGGTGCGGCGAAAAAGTGTCGTAGGGAAGGGTTTCCCAGTCGGGAAACAGGACACAGCGCAGGTCCGGTGCGAAAAATGCAAGTTCGTCAATCAGGCGCTGGGCGTCGGCGGCGTCGGCAGTGACAATGGCAGTCAGACGCTTGCTGCCCTTCTCGCGCACGCCGAACTGGGCCAGCAGCAGGGCATCGGCGGAGCCCGTGGGTTGGGGGAGTGTGTAGCGTTTGCCGGGCAGCAGTTTGGGTAAATCCATGAACCGCCTATTCTAGAATGGCCTCACACGCATGATTGACACTACCTCGCTTCCACGCGCCAATGGAGAACCACAAGCCCGCTTTTGGGCCTTGATTCCGTGCGCCGGTCGCGGCTCGCGCGCTGGTTCGGAGGGGCCCAAGCAGTACCAGGTGCTGGCCGGACAACCCATGGTGATGCACACGCTGGCAGCCTTTGCCGCTGTTGCGCGCCTGGCGCAGACGCTGGTCGTGGTTGCGCCGGGCGACAATTTTTTCCAACCTCGCAAGACCGCTTGTCTGGTCGCCGACTGCGGCGGCGCCACCAGGGCTTCGAGTGTTTCTCGGGGACTCGAATTCCTGCTGCGGCAGGGCGCTGCTGCGAGTGACTGGGTCCTGGTGCACGACGCTGCGCGTTGCCTTGTCACGCCGGCGCAGGTCAACACCCTGATCAATGCCTGCCAGAGCGACCCGGTCGGCGGCCTGCTGGCCCACAGCCTGTCCGACACGCTGAAAGCCGCTGTCGGCGATCGTGTGAGATCGACCCTGGAGCGCGCTGACAAATGGCTGGCCCAGACGCCCCAGATGTTTCGCATTGGCATGCTGATGGATGCGCTGGCGAAGGCGGGCGACCAGGTGACCGACGAATCCAGCGCCATCGAACTGGCCGGCTTTCAGCCGCGCCTGGTTGCCGCCAGCGCGCAGAATTTCAAGCTGACCTACGCGGAGGATTTCGCGCTCGCCGAAGCCGTGCTGAGTGCCCGCGCGAAGACCCCCGATGCGGCGAAGAGCGAATCAGGAACCGGTTTGAGGGAGGCATGACATGAGTTTCAGAATCGGCGAGGGCTGGGATGTGCACGCTCTGGTGGCAGGGAGAAAGCTGATCCTCGGTGGCGTCGAGATTCCCTTTGCGCTGGGGCTGCTCGGTCACTCGGATGCCGATGTGCTGCTTCATGCCATCACCGATGCGCTGCTTGGCGCGGCGGCGCTGGGTGACATCGGCACGCATTTTCCGGATACCGACGAGCGCTTCAGGGGAGCGGACTCGCTGTCCCTGCTGAGCGAGGCAGCAAAGCGCGTGCGCCAGGCAGGTTTTCAGATCGGCAACCTCGACAGCACCGTGATCGCCCAGGCACCAAAGCTGATGCCTCATATCGGCGCCATGCGCACGCGGATTGCGCAGGCGCTGATGCTCGATGAGGATCAGGTCAGCGTCAAGGCCAAGACGGCGGAAAAGATGGGGCCGGTCGGCCTTGGGCAGGCGATGGAAGCGCGCGCGGTCGTGCTGCTGGTTCGATCCGCATAAAGCCGGCAGCAAACTGGCGCTGAAACGCCGCTGACGGACTTGTCAGGCCAGGGTATGCAGGGGGATGTCCTTTTCCCTTGCCAGCGTTTCAAGCGCTTCTCTTGTCATGGTTTGCAGGTAGCCGGCGATCGCCTGACGGGTTTGCGGCGCGAGCATCGTCAGGATGTTGTCGTACTTGACGTGCGCCGCGGCGCACACAGCCTTGGCGAAGTGGGGCTCCAGCGCAGCCAGCGCGACCCGGCCGTCCTTGCAGGCGTAGACCCGGTAACCGGCGTGACCGCCGCCGACCGCGGCGCCGGTTTGCGTCAAACCCCAGGTGCGTGGCAGAGCCAGATAGGCAGCGGCTTGCGACAGCGCGACCTCGATCAGCTGACCCTTGCCCTGACCCTTCATCAGCACGGCCTGCAAGACGGCCTCCGAGGCCGCGAGCGAGCCCGCCATGTCCGCGTAGAGGGTGGGCGGCAGGTCCAGTGCATTGACTAGGTCGTTTTCCGCCAAGTAGGTGAGGTCGTGCCCGGGCTCCTCGGCGCGCTTGCCCGGTGCGCCGACAATCGCCACCTGTGACAGCATCGGAAAAAGCCTGTGAAGGAGCTTCCACTCCATGCCGAGTTTCTTCATGGCGGACGGCCGAAACGAGGTGAGCAATACATCGGCCTTGGCCAGTTCGCGGTGCAATATTTTCTGTCCCGTGTCGGACTTGAGGTCGGCCACGGCAACGCGAATGCCTTTGTGCAATGTCTCGTAAGCTGCTCGGTTGTACGAGCCCATGGGATCGCCTGACAGGCCTTTGGCGGCACCAGCGGGCGGCGGCTCCAGTTTGACGCAGGAAGCACCCATTTGTTGACAACGCATCAACGCCGCCGGACCCGGCAGGTTCAGGCTCAGGCTGACGATGCGGATGCCCTTCAAGGGACGCGGTGAATTTCGGGTTGGGGAAACCATGGTGGTCAAGGTGTCTATGAGTTTATTGTTCAATTCAAAGCGTGCAAGCGTTCGCGCCGCACACGCCACGGCAGGCCAGCGCGAATCTACAACATCGGGCCGGGCAGGCCTGCCGCAGGCAGGCCTCGCAGTGCATATTGTCCGACAATCGGGAAGGTAGAATTCCGCTGTGCGAGTCCGGTCAGGTTCGCCGATTTTCCCCCTGGACTTTCTTGGGCTGACGGCCAGGACGGTAGCCAGGCCTGCCAGTGGGCCCAAGGAATTTGATGAAACGTGTTGATGACTTCCGCCTGAAGTTCGGAAAAAAAGAGTATGTGCCGATTGTGATTGGCGGGATGGGCGTGGACATCTCGACCGCCGAGCTGGCGCTCGAGGCCGCGCGCCTGGGCGGCATCGGGCATCTCTCCGACGCCATGGTTCCAGAGGTCTCCGACCGGCGCTTCGATACCCGGTTTGGCAAGGACAAGCTGCGCCTTTACCGGCACAATATTCACAGTTCTGACAAGTCCGGCATCAAGTTTGACCTGGGCGCGCTGGCCAATGCGACCCGGCGTCATGTCCAGGCCGCCATGGATTCAAAGAGTGGGGATGGCCTGATTTTCGTCAACTGCATGGAAAAGCTGACCATGAATGCGCCGCGTGAAACTTTGCAGGTGCGAATGGCATCCGCGCTGGATGCAGGCATCGACGGCATCACCCTGAGCGCCGGCCTGCATTTGGGTTCGTTCGGGCTGCTCGCAGATCACCCGCGATTCCGTGATGCCAAGCTTGGCATCATCGTCTCCTCCGTGCGCGCCTTGCAGCTTTTCTTGCGCAAGAACGCGAAACTGAACCGGCTGCCCGATTACGTGGTGGTCGAAGGCCCCCTGGCGGGTGGGCATCTGGGTTTCGGCGCCGACTGGGCGCAATACGATCTGGCGACGATTGTGGCTGAGGTTGTGACTTACCTGTCGACTGAACAGATCGACATTCCGGTGATCGCTGCCGGCGGCATCTTTACCGGCAGCGACGCGGTGTCATTTCTGGAGAGCGGCTCGGCGGCGGTGCAGGTTGCGACCCGTTTTACCGTGGCCAACGAGTGTGGCTTGCCGAAAAAGGTCAAACAGCAGTACTTCAGGGCGAGCGAAGAGGACATCATCGTCAACAACATCTCACCGACCGGGTACCCGATGCGCATGTTGCGCAATACCCCCGCCATCGGCGCCGGTATCCGGCCCAATTGCGAGGCCTATGGCTACTTGCTTGATGGCAGCGGCGGCTGCGCCTATATCTCGGCCTACAACCGCGAGGTCGCCCTGCACCCGGATGCGAAGACGATTGCCGTGCTCGACAAGACCTGCCTGTGCACGCACATGCGCAATTTCAATTGCTGGACCTGCGGCCAAACCACCTATCGCCTGAAGGACACGACGCGCCGGCTTGCCGACGGCAACTACCAGACCTTGAGCGCCGAGCACATCTTCAGGGACTACCAGTTCAGCATAGATCAGAAAGTGGCGCTGCCGCCGCTTCCTGAGTCGGCAACGGGCTGAAGGCTATTCGATTTCGACAATCTCGGTGACCGCAAGCGCTGAAATATCGCGCAATTTTTCATAGCGCGGCGAAGCCAGATCGACCAGTTCGGAGACCCGCGAGTAGCTGGCCTTGACGAACACTTCGTTTTTTTCATGATCCTGGCGCTTGACGCCGAAGCGCAACTTGCCGCGCTCCTCTGTGGAGAGTTTTCCCATCATGTTCTTGGTCGCCCACAAGGAACCGTGCCGCGCCAGATCGGACAGCCGGGCGGCATGGTTGATGGTGTCACCGAGCACGGTGAATTCAATCTTGGTGTCAATGTGAAATACACCCAGCCACTCATGACCTTCGTTCAGGCCGGTGTTCAGATACAACTCGTTGAGCCAGTTCTTGCGCAACTGCCATTGCTTGCTGATTTTTCGCATTGCCTCGCGAATCTGGTTGGCGCAGCGCAGCGCGTTGTAGACGTAATTGCTGTCGGGTTGCGGGAAGAAGTAGTAGACCATGCCATCACCGACATGCTTGCCGTGCGTGCCGTAATAACGGCGGAAAATGGGCTCCATGGTGGCCCAGATCTGGTTGATGAGTTCAAAGTATTCCTCGGGCGGCAGTTCGGAGCATATGCGCACGGAACCCTGCAGGTCGGCCACCATGACAGCGACGTTGGTGAGCACGGGCCGGCGCGCCTTCAACAAATTGCGGATCAGGTCGTCGCGCTTCTCAAGCATGCCAAGCAGGCTGCTGTGACCCGTTGTGTCGCTGGCAAAGATCACCAGGATGCCTTCGCGAAAGCGCGAGGCATAGACCCGGAAGTGCTCCTCGACGCCAGACGGTGAAATCAGGACCAGCGGCCAGTCGGTGATCGGACGGGTGGCGCCCGGCGCGGGACCGGCAGCGGGCTGACCCGGCGCCGATGGCAGGGGCACGCGCCCCATCTGCTTGTGTATTTGCAGGAAGGCCTCGCGATTTTCCTGGCTGCTGCCGTACTGTCCATTCGAGAAAAAATCGATGACACTGCGTTCCTTGGTGTCCGCCGGCAAGCGTTCGAACGATCCCAGCAGCGTCATCTGGGCCTGCTCGTTGTACCAGCTAAGCTCCAGGTTGTAGTTCATCATGTAAGCGGCGCAGGGCAACTTGTCGATCGTCAGACGCAAGGGACCCGTTTCCGCACCTGGGAATTTTCCGGGGTCAACCGATGCCCGCGATGTGATGGGGGCATGCAGCGCCATCGGCGCCCCGGGTCCTGACAAGGTCGCTACCGGCGCCTGCACGGGCGTCACCTCCAGGACTCCCTGAGACAGTTCGCGGGCGATATCGGCCATGCTCATTCCTTGCCGCTTTTGGGACTTGATGTGTTCGATGCGCTCGATGACCTCCTGCGGAAAATAGCCGATCTGTCGCGCTCGGGTCTTTGAATCCTCATCGGGATTTCGGACGATGGGCTTGGGCAGGAGGCCCAGGGCAATGTAGTTGTGCAAGGTAGCGCGCGAGATACCGGATACCTGCATGACTTCAAGACTGCTTAACATGATCATTTGGAATGCGCAATAACAATCCGTTGATTTAGACAGTCTGATATTCAACTGTTTAGACTGTTTAGTCAAGCCACTTTCGCCACCGCAGCGCCAATTTACTTGGCTTGTGTTGCAAATAGGTTGAACTCAACAGCGACCGTCCAACTAACAAGTATACAGTCTAACTGTAAACTAGTCTGTATATTTGGACCGTATAACCACTGTCGCCACCGTCATCAACAACCGACTGCCACAGGACCCTTGCCATGCTAGCTGCGCTGGGCTTGCACCATCTTCATCGCCGAAGATATCAGTGCGGAAACCTCGGTCATGTTGCTGGGTACAACCAGCGTCGTGGCGGCGTTGGCGGCCACGCGCGAATAGGCGTCGACCGCCCTCTCGGCGACCTTGAGCTGAACCGCCTCAGCCCCGCCGGGCTGGCGAATGGCCGCAGCAATGCGTTCAATCGCCTGTGCCGTGGCCTGGGCGACCGCCGTGATTGACTGCGCCTCCCCCTGGGCCTTGTTGATGACGGCCTGTTTCTCGCCCTCGGAGCGCTGAATGAAAGCCTCGCGCTCACCGGTGGCAATATTGATCTGCTCCTGACGGCGACCTTCCGAGGCCGCAATCAGGGCCCTTTTCTCACGCTCGGCCGTGATCTGCTGCTGCATGGCATGCAGAATCTCCTTGGGCGGTGTGAGGTCCTTGATTTCATAGCGCAGGACCTTGACGCCCCAGTTCAGGGCCGCCTCGTCGATCGCCTGCACCACCTGGGCGTTGATGATGTCGCGCTCTTCAAAGGTCTTGTCCAGTTCCAGCTTGCCAATGACCGAGCGCAGCGAGGTTTGCGCCAGTTGGGAGATGGCAACGATGTAGTTGCTTGAACCGTAACTGGCCCGCATCGCATCCGTGACCTGGAAATAGAGGATGCCGTCGACCTGCAATTGCGTGTTGTCGCGCGTGATGCAGACCTGGCTGGCGATGTCCAGAGGTATTTCCTTGAGCACATGCTTGTAGGCCACCTTGTCGACAAAAGGCATCAGGAAGCTCAGACCGGGCGTCAGCGTGCCATTGTATTTCCCGAGGCGTTCCACCACCCAGGCATGCTGCTGCGGAACCACCTTGACTGATTGAGTGATGAACGCCATAGCGATCACGAACAAAACGATTGCGATTTCCATTGATTTCTCCCGTTTACCGTCCAGCCGATTGATGAATCTACATGCACTTCTTGACGCTCAGCCGATTGCCGACGACCTCGACAATCGTGTGCCTGCCCGGTGATGGCGCGGCATCCACCGCCAAGACGCTCCAGTTGGTGCCGCGGTACTTGACTGAGCCGCTGCCATCCGGACCCCAGGCTTCGACCTGCACCACCTCGCCGATGTCCAGGTTGACATCGCGATTGGCGCCAGCCGGAGGGCTCGCGGGCTGTCGTTGCCGGTAAGCGCGCCAGCCGACGACCGCACCCCCGCCAAACGCCGCCGCCAGCACCAGCTGCAGGGTCAGGCTGGCACCCAGGTGCGCGGCAAGGGCCGCAGCCACCAGCCCGATCGAAAGCATCAGCAAATAAAAGGTGCCCGTCATCAGTTCAACAGCGATGAAGGCCCCTGCGAGAACCCACCAAATCGAGGATTGCGCCATATCTGCCTCAGTTGTGTTGGTATCGCCACATTTTGCGCCAATTGATGCGCTCGGTGGCGGAGGCGGCGCAATAAGTCCTTACACTTCGCGGCTGTTTCGGCTTTTTCTGCGCAGCGCTGGAGGTTTCAATGAAGTTTCGTTTTCCCATTGTCATCATTGACGAGGACTTCCGTTCTGAAAATACATCGGGTCTGGGTATTCGCGCCCTGGCAGAAGCGATTCAGTCGGAAGGCTTTGAGGTGCTTGGGGTTACCAGCTACGGCGATCTCAGCCAGTTTGCGCAGCAGCAAAGTCGCGCCAGCGCCTTTATCTTGTCGATTGACGACGAGGAGTTCACACCCGGACCCGACCTCGACCCGGCGGTGCTTGACCTGCGCCATTTCATCGAGGAAGTGCGGCGCAAGAATCTTGATGTGCCGATCTACATCTATGGCGAGACCAAGACCTCGCGCCACCTGCCCAATGACATTCTGCGGGAGTTGCATGGCTTCATTCACATGTTTGAAGACACCCCCGAATTTGTGGCGCGACACATCATCCGCGAAGCAAAGAGCTACCTCGAAGGGGTGCAACCGCCGTTCTTCAAGGCGTTGCTCGATTATGCGGAGGACGGATCGTATTCCTGGCACTGCCCAGGGCACTCGGGCGGCGTCGCGTTCCTGAAGAGCCCGGTTGGCCAGATGTACCACCAGTTCTATGGCGAGAACATGCTGCGCGCCGACGTCTGCAACGCGGTGGAGGAGTTGGGGCAACTGCTTGACCACGACGGCGCCATCGGCAAGAGTGAGCGCAACGCGGCGCGAATCTTCAATGCCGACCACTGCTTTTTTGTGACCAACGGCACCAGCACCAGCAACAAGATGGTGTGGCACCACACGGTCGCCCCCGATGATGTGGTGGTGGTTGACCGCAATTGCCACAAGTCGATCCTGCATGCGATCATCATGACCGGCGCCATTCCCGTGTTTCTGAAGCCGACGCGCAATCACTTCGGCATCATCGGGCCGATCCCCAAGAGCGAGTTTGAACCGACCGCCATCAAGGCCAAGATCAAGGCCAATCCCCTGATCCAGCGCCATCTCAAGGGCGTCGACTCCAGCAAGATCAGACCCCGCGTGTTGACCCTGACCCAATCAACCTATGACGGCGTGCTGTACAACACCGAGACGGTCAAGCGATTGCTCGACGGCTACGTGGAAAACATCCATTTTGACGAGGCCTGGCTGCCCCACGCCGCGTTTCATCCGTTCTACGGCACCTACCACGCCATGGGGAAGAACCGCGCACGTCCCAAGCATGCCATGGTGTACGCCACGCAATCGCTGCACAAACTGCTGGCGGGCATCAGCCAGGCCAGCCACGTGCTGGTGCAGGACTCGCAAACCGTCCAGCTCGATAAACACCTCTTCAATGAGGCTTATCTGATGCATACCAGCACCAGCCCGCAGTACAGCATCATTGCCAGCTGCGACGTCGCAGCCGCGATGATGGAGCCGCCCGGCGGCACCGCCCTGGTCGAGGAGAGCATCGCCGAGGCCCTCGATTTTCGCCGCGCCATGCGCAAGGTCGACGAGGAATACGGAGAAGACTGGTGGTTCAAGGTCTGGGGGCCCGACAAACTGGTCGACGAGGGCATTGGCCGGGCCGACAACTGGATCATCAAGGGCGAATCGCGCAATGCAAAGGCCGGCATCAACTGGCACGGTTTCGGCCAGATGGCGGCCGGGTTCAACATGCTCGACCCGATCAAGTCGACTGTCGTCACGCCGGGCATGGATTTGAGCGGCAAGTTTGCCAAGACCGGCATTCCAGCCAGCATCGTCACCAAATTTCTGTCCGAGCACGGCGTGGTGGTTGAAAAAACCGGGCTCTACAGCTTCTTCATCATGTTCACCATCGGCATCACCAAGGGCCGCTGGAACAGCATGCTGACCGCGCTGCAGCAGTTCAAGGACGACTATGCCAAGAACCAGCCGATGTGGCGAATTCTTCCGGAGTTTTGCCAGAAGCACCCCAAATACGAAAACATGGGCCTGGCCGACCTGTGCCAGCACATCCACCAGCTTTATGCGAGGTACGACATTGCGCGCCTGACCACCGACATGTACCTGAGCGACCTGACGCCGGCCATGAAGCCCAGCGATGCCTATGCCCACATCGCGTTGCGAAAAACAGAACGCGTCGAAATTGATGCGCTCGAAGGACGCGTCACGGTCGGACTGGTCACGCCCTATCCGCCCGGCATCCCGCTGCTGATTCCGGGCGAGGTGTTCAACCGCAAGATCGTCGACTACCTCAAGTTTTCACGCGAGTTCAACGCCCAGTGCCCCGGATTTGAAACCGATATTCACGGCCTGGTAGAGGAACATGACGAGCACGGGCAACGCCGCTATTACGCCGATTGCGTGAAAGTCTAGCTCTTGTTCTCGCCAGCCGACAGCGGTTCCACGACCGCGACGGCCGTTTGACTGACGCCGCAATCGACATAGGAAATCTGGCCGGTCATGCCGGAGGCCAGGTCACTCAGCAAGAAGGCGGCCACATTGCCGACCTCCTCGATCGTCACGTTTCGTTTCAGAGGCGACGCGTTGGCCGAAATCGAGAGCAACCGTCCGAAATCCTTGATGCCGCTGGCGGCCAGGGTCTTGATCGCGCCGGCGCTCAGTCCGTTGACCCGGATGCCCCGTGGGCCGACAGCGTCGGCAAGGTAGCGCACGGACGATTCAAGCGATGCCTTGGCCAGGCCCATCGTGTTGTAGTTTGGCACCACGCGCACGCCGCCCAAGTAAGTCAGCGTGAGCAGCGATGCACTGTCATTGAGGTAAGGCAGGGCCGCCTTGGCCATGGCCGGAAAACTGTAGGCGCTGATGTCATGCGCGATCCGGAAGTTTTCACGGCTCAGCCCGTCCAGAAAATTGCCCGCGATGGCCTCGCGCGGCGCGTAGCCGATGCTGTGGACAAAGCCGTCGAAACGCGGCCAGTGCAAAGCCAGATCAGTGAACAGGCTTTCAATCTGCGCGTCATAGCCGACGTCGCAGTCAAATATCAGCGACGAGCCGAAATCGGCGGCGAACTCCGTGATTCTTTCCTTGAAGCGCTCGCCGACATAGCTGAATGCCAGGGCTGCGCCTTGCTCATGGCAGGCCTGAGCAATGCCATAAGCGATGGAGCGCCTGGACAAAACGCCGGTAATCAGTAATCTTTTGCCAGTGAGAAATCCCATAAGGTCCTTTTCCATAATCCGCTTGATCAGCCCCGCGCTGTGGGAGCCTTCGCACGGAATTGTCGCATGCGCTGCACCGTGTCCCGGGTGGCGTGCCATCCATCTGATCGGCAGTTCGGCTGGACGGGAGGCATTGATCGGGCTGCCAGATGCGACTGCCTGCTGTGCTATGGTCCTGCCTTACCCATTTTCCGTGAATCTATGAAACGCTGCCTTGTGCTATTGGGACTCCTGTTAACTGCGCTGACGCTCCAGGCCGGACCGGCCCTGGTGGACGGTTTTAGTCACGTTCGAACGGTTGGCAGTATCGAGGAATACACCCTGAAATCGAACGGCCTGCAGATTTTGCTGCTTCCCGAGCATTCCAGTCCGACGCTGACCTTCATGGTCACCTACCGGGTCGGATCCAAGAATGAAGTCACCGGAAGTACCGGCGCCACCCACATTCTGGAGCACCTGATGTTCAAGGGCACCTCGCAGCGCGACCGCAGCAAAGGCAATAATGTCGATCAATTGCTCGAGCGGACCGGAGCCAGGTACAACGCGACCACCTGGCTTGACCGTACCAACTATTACGAAAACCTGGGCAGCGATCAACTCCCCACGGTGGTCGAGATGGAAGCCGATCGCATGCGCAACCTGTTGTTGCGGGAGGAAGACCGGCAAACCGAGATGACGGTTGTTCGCAATGAATTTGAGCGCGGTGAGAATTCACCCATACAGGCTCTGTACAAGGAAATCTACCAGGCGGCATTCGTCGCCCACCCCTATCACCACAGCACCATCGGGCACCGCAGCGACATCGAAAAGGTTTCGATCGAGAAATTGCGGGAGTTCTACAACACCTTCTACTGGCCCGACAACGCGACGCTTTCCATCATCGGGGACTTCAAGCCGGTCGACGCTCTGCTGCTGGTGAAACAATCATTTGGCGTCTATCCGCGCGCGCCCAAACCGATTCCGACCGTGTACACCGAAGAGCCGCCACAAAGCGGTCCGCGCAGGGTCGTCGTGAAGCGTGCCGGTCAGCTCGGTGTCGTCGCCATCGCGCACAAGATTCCGGCCGCCACGCACGCCGACTATGCCGCGCTCACGCTTCTGAGCGCCATTCTGACCGACGGCAAGAACAGCCGCCTGTACAAGGCAGTCACCGACCACAACCTTTCAACCGGGGTCGATGCCGATACGGGTTTCAACAGCGATCCGACGCTGCACATTATTTTCGCGCCGCTCGCCCCCGGTGCGCGACATGATGAGGTGGAGAAAATCATGGTGCAGGAGCTTGAGCGACTGAAGAAGGACGGCGTCTCCGAGACTGAACTGAAGGCTGCGATAGCGAAAACCCGGGCCGACGCTGCCTACAAGCGCGACGGCTCCTTCGCGGTTGCCGGAAATCTCAATGAATGCATTGCGGCCGGTGACTGGTCACTTTTCTACACCTTGGACGAAGCGACGCTTGGGGTCACGATCGCCGACATCCGGCGCGTTGCGAATACTTATCTCAACGGGGATCAAAGCACCACCGGCTGGTTTGTTCCAACGGCTGCCGGCGCCACAACAGCGGCACTGGGAAAGGCGGCTTCCCGGGTCGGCAGTCCTTCTTACTATCGAAATCCCGATGAACTTTCCGCTGCCTTGCCAGCGCAGGCCGGCAGCGGCGAGGCGGGTCCCAAGGCTGGCGGCGGCAGCAAGATTGCGCCGAACGCCAGGCGCATGAAAATTGCCGGCATCGATGTCATCGCCTATCCAACCGGCGTCAAGGATGTGGTTTCACTGCGCGCCTCGATGCCCGGCGGCAGGAGTGCGGCTGGCTCCGGCAATCCGGCCATCCCGATGCTGACCGGCATGCTGCTTGACCAGGGCACCCGCAGCCAGGACAAGTTCTCGATCGCGGAAAAGCTCGAGGCGGTCGGCGCCAGCATTGATTTCAGCGCCGGCACCGACCTGCTTGAAATCAGCGCCAAGTCATTGAAAAAGGATGTGCCGCTGGTTCTCGATCTGTTGGCCGAGCAATTGCGCATGCCAGCCTTCTCGGCCGATGAGTTCTCCAAGGTGAAGGCGCAGTACGCGGGAGGCATCAAACGCAGGCTGGAGAACACCGACTTCCGGGCCGCCGACGCGTTTTCGCGTGCTGCCTATCCACCCGGCCACCCAAATCGCAACCCGGCGCCAGAGGACCTGCTGCTTGCGATCGAGGCTGCAAAACTGGAAGATGTCATTGTTTTCCATCGGGCGCATTACGGGCCTGGGCAGATGACGCTGGTTGTCGTGGGAGATCTTGACCTGGGTCAGCTTGCGCCGGCGTTGAACAAGGCATTCTCGGGTTGGCAGGGTGGCTCCAAGGTGGTCCCTGCCGCTCTTGCCAGCGTGGCCGATGCGCCAAGGAGTCAAGAGCTGTCGATGGCAGACAAAACCAGCGTGTCGGTGGTCATGGGCCAGGCCACCGGTCTGCGCTATAGCGACCCCGACTATCAGGCCTTGCGCTTGGCGACGGCTATTCTGGGGGACGGTTTCACCAGTCGCCTGATGTCGCAGGTGCGTGACAAGGAGGGCCTGACCTATGACGTCGGCGCCTGGATGGCCAACGACATGTTCAACGGCGGTGACTGGCGGATCACGGCGTCGTTCTCTCCCGCACTTCTCGAAAAGGGCATCGCGTCGACCCGGCGCCAGTTTGACCTTTGGTATGAGCAAGGGACCACCGTGGCGGAGGTCGAGGCACGCAAAAGCAGCCTGATCGGCACATTCAAGGTCAACCTTGCCACCACCGAAGGAATGGCCAATTCCCTGTTGGCGGCGATCAATCGCGGCTACGACGTCAGTTGGCTTGACGACCTCCCGCTGAAAGTGGCTGCGCTGACGCATGAGCAGGTCAACCTGGCGATCCGGAAATATCTCAAGCCGGACCAGATGTTTTTGATAAGAGCGGGCACATTTCCTTAAAAATCATGGTACTTAGAGCGATTTGAGATACAATCCAGGCTCACGACCAAACGGGCGGGTATCTACCGCCCGTTTTTTTTGGTCGATTGTTTTTGCCTGCATTTGAGTACAAGTGAGACTGAAAGAAATTATTGAACAAACGGTAGCCGGTCTGGGCTACGAACTGGTGGAAATTCAACGCTCCACCGCCGGGTTGCTGCGCGTCACCATTGACCTGCCATGGAGCGAGCCCGTGGTTGGTGTCCCGCCAACCCCGAGTGGCGCCGCGTTTGTGACCGTGGAGGACTGCGAGAAGGTCACGCGTCAGCTCTTGTTTGCGCTCGAAGTTGACAGCATCGAGTTCAAGCGCCTTGAAGTGTCTTCCCCCGGCATTGACCGTTTGCTGCGAGGCCAGCGTGATTTCGAACGTTTTATCGGCGAGGTCATTGACCTCACGCTCAAGGAGCCGGTCGGGGGATCGACCGAGCAGGTCAGTGCCAGGCGGAAAAAGTTTCGGGGAACGCTGGAGCATCGCCAGTATCCGCAGGGTGATCCCGGCAAAGTGCAGGGATGGCAAATCGTCTGGAGTGAGGTACCCGCCGTCAAGCCGGGACAGCGGGTCAGCAAGAAAAGGGCGCCGGCGCCGGTGCAGGTACTGGGATTTACGCTTGATGAATTGAAAGAGGCGCGCTTGGCGCCGATTGTCAGTTTCAAGGGGCGCGCGGCAAAGCCGGGTTTGGATTGAATTGAAACAGGAGAGTGATGGCATGAATCGCGAAATGTTAATGCTGGTAGAGGCTATCTCACGCGAAAAAAATGTGGAGCGTGACGTGGTCTTTGGCGCCGTCGAGGCGGCGTTGGCGCAAGCCACCAAGAAACTTTACCCGGGCGACGTCGATATTCGCGTGGCGGTCGATCGCGACACCGGCGTCTACGAGACTTTTCGACGCTGGCACGTGGTACCGGACGAGGCCGGTCTGCAACTGCCGGATCAGGAAATCCTGTTGTTCGAAGCCAAGGAGCAGATCGCCGATATCGAGGTCGACGAATACATCGAGGAAACGGTCGAGTCGGTGCCGATTGGACGCATTGGTGCGATGGCGGCGAAACAAGTTATCTTGCAGAAAATTCGCGACGCGGAGCGCGAAATGCTGCTCAATGATTTCATGTCGCGCGGCGACAAGATCTTTGTCGGTACCGTCAAGCGCATGGACAAGGGCGACATCATTGTTGAAAGCGGGCGCGTCGAAGGCCGCCTGCGACGCGGCGAGATGATCCCGAAAGAAAACTTTCGCATGGGCGACCGCGTCCGCGCGATGATCATGGAGGTGGACCTCACCCTGCGCGGCGCGCCCATCATTCTGTCGCGCTCGGCTCCCGAGTTCATGATCGAACTGTTTCGCCAGGAAGTTCCGGAAATTGAGCAGAATTTGCTCGAAATCAAATCGTGCGCCCGTGACGTCGGCTCGCGCGCCAAGATCGCCGTCCTGTCACACGACAAGAGGGTCGACCCGATCGGCACCTGCGTTGGCGTTCGGGGCACGCGGGTCAATGGGGTTACCAACGAACTGGCCGGCGAGCGCGTTGACATCGTGCTGTGGAGCGAGGATCCTGCCCAGTTCGTGATTGGCGCTCTGGCGCCGGCCAATGTCACTTCCATCGTGGTGGACGAGGAGCGCCACGCGATGGATGTCGTGGTGGACGAGGAAAACCTCGCCATTGCCATCGGGCGCGGCGGTCAGAACGTTCGCCTGGCCTCTGAATTGACCGGCTGGAAGATCAATATCCTGGACGCGGCCGAGTCGGCTCAAAAGCAGGCCACTGAAACCGACTCCGGGCGCAAGCTGTTCATGGAAAAGCTTGATGTGGACGAGGAGATTGCAGATCTGCTGATTGCCGAGGGTTTTACCAGCCTGGAGCAGGTGGCCTATGTGCCTCTGGAGGAAATGCTGGAGATCGAAAGCTTTGACGAGGACACCGTCAACGAATTGCGCACCCGCGCCAAGGATGCCCTGCTGACGATGGAGATTGCGCTGGAAGAGAGCGTGCAGGAAGTGTCGCTCGATTTGCGGGATCTCGAAGGAATCACCCCGGAACTGATCAAGAAACTCGCGGACGCGGGCATTCATACCCGCGATGACCTTGCCGATTTGGCGGTGGACGAACTCACCGAGATCACCGGTCAATCTGCCGACGAAGCAAAGATACTGATTATGAAAGCGCGCGAACATTGGTTTGCCAATGACGCCGCGACACAAGCATAAAGCGAATGTCATGAATAAATGTTTTCAGTGATGGCTGCCAATTGGCCCAAGGGCCTGGTATGCCGAACTAAAGGTTACACAACAAATGTCCAGTACGACCGTCGCCGAGTTTGCAAGCGAACTCAAGAAATCAACCGATACGCTGCTTGAGCAATTGAAGTCGGCGGGAGTGGCCAAGTTGGCTGCTTCCGACAAACTCAATGACGCCGACAAGCAGCGTTTGCTGGCTTATTTGCAGTCCACGCATGGCGCTGCCGGATCAGAGCGCAAGAAGATTACGCTGGTCAAGAAGTCAACCAGTGAAATCAAGCAGGCGGACGCCACCGGCAAGGCGCGGACGATCCAGGTCGAGGTCCGAAAGAAGCGGACATTCGTGCGCCGCGAGGACGGTGTCGATGTGCCTGTTGAGGCGCCCGAGGCCGAGCCTGCAGTTGAGTCCCCGCCCTTGCTTGACAACGCGGAACTGGCGCGTCGTGAGGAACAGGCACGGCGCCAGGCCGAATTGATCCGGCGCCAGGAACAGGAACTGGCAGAACGCAGGCGTCTGCGCGAGGAGCAGGAGGCGCGCGCGCGCGAAGAAGCCACGCTGGCCGCAGAAAAGTCAGCTCAGAGCGTCGCGGCGCAGGCCATCCTGGATCAAAGCAAGCCCAAGGGCACCGCTGCGGTGGGTCAGGAAGGGCGGGACCAGGCGGCGGCGAAAGTTCTTGAGCTTGCCGAAAAGGCGCAGGTGGCAGCCAGGGCGCAGGAACAGGCGCTGGAGAAGGCGGACGCTGATTCCAGGACCCAGGCGGCCGAAGATGTGGCCCGGGCCGATGATCTGGCCGGGCGCAGACGCACCGCCGAAGCCGAAGCGGCCGCGATCCGGCTGATGATGTCGGCACCGGCAAAGAAGCCTGCACCCGCCAAGAAGGTCGAGGAAAGCAAGGCGCCAGGCAAACCGGGCGCCGCTGACGCCGCCAAGGCGGCGAGTATCAAAGGGACTTTGCACAAGCCTGCGGCCGGAACAGTCGCTGCCAAACCGGCACGCCCCGGTGCGCCCGGAACGGCGGCACCCGGGGCCGGGGCTGGCACCGGCAAAGAGGTCAAGTCAGCCAAGCTTTCTAGCAGCTGGGCCGGTGATCCGGCGAAGAAGAAAGGCATCCCGACGCGGGGCGCCGTCGGCGCCGCTGGCGCCGGCCGGGCCAATAACTGGCGCACCGGACCGCGCGGCAAGCGCGGTGGCAGTGACAGGGATCGCGATGACCACCATGCACCAGCGGCTCCGGTCGAGATGCGCGTCATCGAGGTTCACGTGCCCGAGACCATCACCGTTGCAGAACTGGCGCACAAGATGGCCGTGAAGGCCTCCGAAGTCATCAAACAGTTGATGAAACTCGGGCAGATGGTGACCATCAACCAGCCGCTGGATCAGGATACGGCGATGATTCTGGTGGAGGAGATGGGCCACAAGGCGGTCGTCGCCGCCCTGGATGATCCGGAAGCATTTACCGACGACGAGGTGTCGCGCCAGCAATCCGAGTCCTTGCCGCGCGCGCCGGTCGTGACCGTGATGGGCCACGTGGACCACGGCAAGACCTCCTTGCTCGATTACATTCGCCGCGCCAAGGTCGCCTCTGGCGAAGCCGGTGGCATTACCCAGCATATCGGCGCCTACCACGTTGAAACGCCGCGTGGCATGATTTCCTTCCTTGATACACCGGGCCATGAAGCGTTCACCGCAATGCGTGCGCGCGGTGCCAAGGCGACCGACATCGTCATTCTGGTCGTCGCTGCGGACGATGGCGTCATGCCGCAAACCAAAGAGGCGATCAAGCACGCACGGGCTGCGGGCGTGCCGATCGTGGTGGCGATCAACAAGATCGACAAGCCGGATGCCAATCCGGAGCGCGTCAAGAATGAACTTGTGGTTGAGCAGGTGGTGCCGGAAGAATTTGGCGGCGACTCGCCGTTTGTGTCGGTTTCGGCGAAGACCGGCCAGGGCGTGGACACCCTGCTCGAGCAGGTCCTGCTGCAGGCAGAGGTGCTTGAACTGCGCGCACCGATCGACGCCATGGCCAAGGGCCTGGTGATCGAGGCCCAACTCGACAAGGGCCGCGGTCCGGTCGCCACCGTGCTGGTGCAGTCGGGCACGCTCAAGACCGGCGATGTTGTTCTGGCTGGCTCAACCTATGGCCGGGTTCGCGCCATGCTCGACGAGAACGGCCGCAGCATCAAGACCGCAGGCCCTTCGATTCCGGTCGAAATTCAGGGTCTGACCGAGGTGCCGCAGGCGGGCGACGAATTCATGGTGATGGCGGACGAACGCCGTGCCCGCGAGATTTCGACCTACCGTGCCGGCAAGTTCCGCAACACCAAGCTTGCGAAACAGCAGGCCGCCAAACTGGAGAACATGTTCACCGACATGGCCGCCGGCGAAGTCAAGATGGTGCCGATCATTGTCAAGGCCGATGTGCAGGGTTCGCAGGAAGCACTGGCGCAGTCCCTGCTCAAGCTTTCCACGGACGAGGTCAAGGTGCAGATGGTCTACACCGCGGTTGGCGCGATCAGCGAATCGGACGTGAATCTCGCCATCGCCGCCAAGGCCGTCATCATCGGCTTCAACACCCGCGCCGATGCGGGCGCGCGCAAGCTGGCCGAGAGCAACGGCGTTGACATCCGTTACTACGACATCATTTACGACGCGGTCGATGAGCTCAAGCTCGCGATGTCGGGCATGCTGACACCGGACAAGAAGGAAGAAGTCATCGGCACGGCCGAGATCCGACAGGTGTTCAAGGTCAGCAAGATCGGATCGATCGCTGGCTGCATGGTCACTTCCGGTCTGGTCCGTCGCAGTTCGCGACTGCGCTTGTTGCGCGACAACGTGGTCGTCTTTACCGGGGAACTGGATTCGCTCAAGCGCTTCAAGGACGATGCCAAGGAGGTCAAGGAAGGGTTTGATTGCGGTCTCAATATCAAGAACTACAACGACATCCAGGAAGGCGATGTGCTCGAGTTCTTTGAAATACGCGAAGTCGCCAGAACGCTTTGATCACAACGCCATAAATCGTGCGCAAGAAGTCAAGCACCCCGAACCGCAGCTTCAAGGTTGCCGATCAGATCCAGCGTGATCTGACCGAACTGATCGGGCGCGAACTGAAAGATCCGCGCGTCGGCATGGTGACCATTCAGGCGGTGGAGGTGACCCCGGACTATGCCCACGCAAAGGTTTTTTTCAGCTTGTTGTCTGGCGACGCCGAAGAATGCACCAAGGGCTTGAATCAGGCTGCCGGTTTCTTGCGTTCGGGCCTGTTCAAGCGTTTGCATATTCACACTGTGCCGACGCTGCATTTTGTCTTTGACCGTACGACCGAGCGAGCCGCAGACATGAATGCCCTGATTGCCCAGGCGGTCGCCTCTCGTTCCAAAAACGAGGATTAGCATGGTCCTAGCGCCGCGTGCACGGGTTGCCAGGCGCCCCGTGCACGGGGTGCTGCTGCTGGACAAGCCACTGGGCTGGTCCAGCAACGATGCCTTGCAAAAGGCGAAATGGCTGCTGCGCGCAGAAAAGGCGGGTCATACCGGCACGCTGGACCCGCTTGCCACCGGGGTCTTGCCGCTGTGTTTTGGCGCAGCGACAAAATTCAGCCAACTTCAGCTTGAAGCCGACAAGACCTACGAGGCGCTGGCGTGCCTGGGCGTGAAGACCAGCACCGCCGATGCGGAGGGCAGTGTGATCGAGGAGCGACCGGTCGAAGTCGATGAAGCAGCGCTTCAGCGCGTGGTGACGCAGTTTACCGGTCGGATTGAGCAGACGCCACCGATGCACAGCGCGTTGAAGAAGGATGGGCGCGCCCTGTACGAGTACGCGCGTGCCGGCATTGAAGTGCAGCGCGATGCGCGCGAGGTAACGATTTTTGAATTGAGGGCCGACCTGAACAGCGACCCGCAGCGGCGAACGACCCTTAAAATATGGGCCAAGTGCAGCAAGGGAACCTACATTCGCACGCTGGCCGAGGACATCGGTGAGGCGCTGGGCTGTGGCGCCCACCTGATTGCCTTGCGCCGCATCGGAACCGGTGGCTTCGACCTGTCACAGTGCGTGACGCTGGAGGCCCTCGAGGGCATGCCCGAGCAGGAGCGGCTCAAGTGCCTGCTGCCGGTCGATGCCCTGCTGAGCGATCACCCGAGGGTGACCCTTGACGCCGAAAATTCGGGGCGCTTCCTCAGTGGCCTGCGGCGCCGCGGTGACTGGCCTGACGCGGCCCGGGCCGCGGTTTATGCAGCGAGCCCGTATGCCTTGCTGGGCACGGCCCATGTGCGGGCTGGCGAATTGATACCAGGGCGTTTGCTCAGTCCGACCGAGATTGAGCAGATGAGCAGAATCATTTAGACGGAATTTTAGAAAGTGAACCATGAGCCATAAGCAAATTCGCAACATCGCCATCATCGCCCACGTCGACCATGGCAAGACCACCATGGTCGACCAGTTGCTGCGCCAGTCCGGCACCTTTGCCCAGCACGAGAAGGTGGTCGACACCGTGATGGACAACAACGCCATCGAGAAGGAGCGCGGCATCACGATTCTGGCCAAGAATTGCGCCGTGACCTGGAAGGACACGCACATCAACATCGTCGATACCCCGGGCCACGCCGACTTCGGCGGCGAAGTCGAACGTGCGCTGAGCATGGTCGATGGCGTGGTTCTGCTCATCGATGCGCAGGAAGGCCCGATGCCGCAAACGCGCTTTGTCACCAAGAAGGCGCTGGCCCTGGGCCTCAAGCCCATTCTGGTGGTCAACAAGGTGGACAAGCCTGGCTCGCGTCCGGAATGGGTCGTGAACGCGGCCTTCGACCTGTTTGACAAGCTCGGCGCCACCAACGAGCAGCTGGATTTTCCGGTGGTCTACGCGTCCGGCATCAACGGCTGGTCGTCGATGGAAGAGGGGGCCCAGGGTGAGCAGTGGGGACCCGACATGTCGGCCCTGTTCAACACCATCCTCGATCACGTTCCGCACCAGCAGGGAGACCCTGCGGCACCGCTTCAGCTGCAGATTTCGGCCATCGACTTCTCGACCTTTGTCGGGCGCATCGGGGTCGGGCGCATCAGCCAGGGAACGATCAGGCCCATGATGGATGTGGTGGTCATGGAAGGCCCGGACGGCAAGGCCGTCAAGGGCCGCGTCAACCAGGTGCTGACCTTTCAGGGCCTCGAACGCATGCAGACCACGGACGCGGGTCCCGGAGAAATCGTCCTGATCAACGGCCTGACCGACATCGGCATCGGCGTCACCATCACCGACCCGGTCAATCCGGCGCCTCTGCCCATGCTCAAGGTCGACGAGCCGACCCTGACCATGAACTTCTGCGTCAACACCAGCCCGCTGGCCGGGCGTGAAGGCAAGTACGTCACCAGCCGCCAGATCTGGGACCGCCTGCAAAGGGAACTGCAGCACAACGTGGCGCTGCGCGTCAAGGAAACCGGCGAAGAAGGCATCTTTGAAGTCATGGGTCGGGGCGAACTGCACCTCACCATCCTGCTGGAAAACATGCGCCGCGAAGGCTACGAACTGGCCGTCTCCAAGCCGCGCGTCGTGTTCAAGTTCATCGACGGCGAGAAGTACGAGCCGATTGAGATGGTGACGGTCGACATCGAGGAGCAGCACCAGGGCGGCGTGATGCAGGCCTTGGGCGAGCGCAGGGGCGACCTGTTCAACATGGAGCCCGACGGACGCGGCCGCGTGCGCCTGGAGTACCGCATCCCGGCGCGCGGCCTGATCGGTTTCACCAACGAATTCCTGAACCTCACGCGCGGCACCGGCCTGATCTCCAACATCTTCGACAGCTACGAGCCGCACAAGGGCGAGATCGGCGGGCGCAAGAACGGGGTGCTGATTTCCATGGACGCAGGTGAAATCTTCACCTATGCGCTGGGCAAGCTTGACGACCGGGGCCGCATGTTTGTCAAGGCCAACGACCCGGTGTACGAAGGCATGATCGTTGGCATTCACAACCGCGACAACGACCTCGTTGTGAACGCCACGCGCACCAAGCAGCTGACCAACTTTCGCGTCAGCGGCAAGGAAGATGCGATCAAGATCACGCCTCCGATCGAATGCACCCTGGAATACGGCGTCGAGTTCATCGAGGACGATGAACTGGTCGAGATCACGCCCAAGTCGATTCGTTTGCGCAAGCGCCACCTGACCGAGCACGAGCGCAAGCGCGCCAACCGCGGACCGGTGTAAGGGCCCGATTGAAGCTCACTCACAACCGGGCGGTTCTCCTGATGCTGGTGGTGACCCTGATGTGGTCGACTGCCGGGGTGGTGACGCGTCATCTGGAGCATGCGCGCAGCTTTGAGGTGACTTTCTGGCGCAGCTTCTTCACCGTGCTGGCCCTGCTGGTGATCCTGCCCCTGTTTCAAGGGCGCGCTGTTTTTCGCAGGATACAGGGCGGTGGCTCGGCGTTGTGGATATCGGGCGTCTGCTGGTGCGGCATGTTCACTTTCTTCATGGTCGCCATCACGCTGACCAGTGTTGCCAATGTGCTGGTCACCATGTCGATTGCCCCGCTGCTGACGGCCCTGTCCGCGCGCATCTTCATCGGCCACCGCATTGCGCCCAGAACCTGGTTCGCCATCGTGGTGGCCGGTTGTGGCATCGGCTACATGTATGGCAGCCAGATCAGCCAGGGCGTCAGCCTGGTCGGCACCCTGGTGGCCTTGTGCGTGCCGATCTCCGGCGCGGCCAACTGGACCTTGACCCAGGATGCGCACGCCAAAGGTCAGGATGTGGATCTGATACCGGCCGTGCTGATTGGTGCGGTCCTGTCCTCGCTGCTGACGCTGCCGCTGGCTTTTCCGTTTCAGGCTTCAACCCACGATCTGGTCCTGCTGGCCGGCCTGGGCGTGGTACAACTGGCCATTCCATCAGCCCTGTCGGTACGCTGCGCGAGCGTTCTGAAAGCGCCAGAAGTGTCCCTGCTGTGCCTGCTTGAGGTAATCTTCGGTATCCTGCTGGCCTGGGTCGGAGCCAATGAAGTGCCTGGGCCCAACGTTCTGACGGGCGGTGCGCTGGTCATCAGTGCGCTGGCGATCAATGAGATAGTCGGCTGGAGAAACAGAGGATGAATAGAAGCCATGCTGCCACCAGAAGAAGCATCTGAAGTTCTGAGCGAAGTTCACGGCCATGTCGGCCTCATCACGTTGAACCGGGCCAAGGCCCTCAACGCGCTGTCGCTTTCCATGGTTCGAACCCTTACCAGGTGCCTGCTCGCCTGGCGCGACGACCCGCAGGTGAAGGCGGTGGCAATTCGTGGCAACGGCAAAGCCGGGTCGTTTGGCTCCTTCTGCGCCGGCGGCGACATCCGCTTTTTTCATCAGGCGGCGCTCTCCGGCAACCCGGAACTGGAAGACTTTTTCACCGAAGAGTACGCGCTCAACCACCTGGTCCATTGTTACCCCAAACCCTACATCGCTTTCATGGACGGCATCGTCATGGGCGGTGGCATGGGCATCAGCCAGGGGGCGACAACCCGCATTGTCACGGAGCGAACGCGCATGGCCATGCCGGAGACCAACATCGGACTGTTTCCGGATGTGGCGGGCGGTTTTTTCCTCAGCCGCTGTCCCGGGCACAGTGGTGAATGGCTGGCCCTGACCGGGGAGGTTATTGGCGCCGGGCAGGCGCTGGACCTGGGCCTGGCTGACACCTTTTTCTCTGTCGCTCAACTGGGTTCAGCCTGGGACGCGCTGACCAGCGTGGCTTTTGATCGGGCCGGCGCGATGGAACAATGGCTTGAATTGTTTTCGACCCCGGCGCCCGAGAGCACCGGCGAGGAACTGGCGCAACTTGACCATTTCTTTTCGCGGGATTCGGTTTCTGCCATCGTTCACTCCCTGGAGAGCGACAAGTCGGCGTGGGCGCAGCATACGGCCCACACTCTGCGGCGACGCTCGCCCCTGATGCTGCACGTTGTTCTATCCCAGATTCGCCGCGCCCGCCACATGTCGCTGGCAGACGAACTGCGCATGGAGCGCGACATGGTGCACCACTGCTTTCACCCGCATCACCTCCATCGCGGCGAAACACAGAGTGAAACCCTCGAGGGCATTCGTGCGCTGGCGATCGACAAGGACAATGCGCCGCACTGGAATCCGGCGCGGATTGAAGACGTACGCAGCGCGATGGTGGCACCCTTCTTCCACAGCCCATGGAGCCCACAGACCCATCCGCTGCGCGCGCTGAACTGAGCCGCGCTGCGCTTCAAAGCTGACGATAGACCGCTTCCGCCAGTTTCATGAGAACTTCGCGCGGCACCGGACCGGCAAGCGCATACCCGAAGCCCTGATCCATCCAGTAAAAGCTGGGAACTGGCCCGGCGCTCGAGAAATTGAAACCCGTCTCGCTGGCATCGGGCCCCTTGGGCGTGCGCTCCACGGCGCCGAGATAAAGCGTAAGTCGGGTGCCGGTCACATTCTCAAACATGAACTGAGCTCTGGCCCCGCCGTCGCCGGGCAGCAGCCGGCCTCCGACCAGGTCGTATCCGAGCGCCGTCAAATTGGGAATCTTGAGCGGCTTGCCGACCCGCTTGGACAGCCATTTAACCAGATGCTCCTGCTCGCTGGCGGCAACCTCGACCGGATGGCGAAGCTCAGGCGAGTAGACGGCGTGGGCAAAGCTGGCCTGGCGCGCAAACTCCTGCCCGGGCCGAACCGCGGCGACGGTCGCGTCCGGTCGTGCCTGCTGCCATACGCCGTGGCTCAACCAGCCCAAGCCGAACGTCATGACCACGCTCGCCGCCATGCCGCCCCATCGCCACCAGCGATTGATCTCCTGCTGCGCGGCAGCCGAGCGCAATGCTGCCAATTTCAGAGCCGCCGCAACCGGCTCGTCGAGGATATCGCGGTGCAGATTCTTCAATGCCTCGCCCTGGCGCCGCCAGTTCTCTACCCTGGCACGCGCCGCGGGGTCAAGTGCCAGGCGCGCCTGCAGCGTGGCCAACTCGCCCTGCGAACCCCGTGCATCCACCAGCGCGTGCATCTCGTCATCCGTCAAGGGTCGTGAGGGTAGGCTGTCCATGGCGTTGTTCCGTTGGCTTATTTCAAGCGACGAAGAGGGACTGCCGTTGCGAAACCATCTGGCACCGGCACTCGTTCGGGGCTGCGGGCAGGTGCCTCGAGCAACTCCTGCAGCCGGGCGCGCGCGCGCGACAGGCGTGACATCACCGTGCCAATCGGGACGCCCATAATTCTGCCAACGTCGGCGTAGCTCATGTCCTCCAGTGCGACGAGAAGCAAGGCGGCGCGCTGGTCGGTCGGCAATCGCATCAGGCAGCGCTGCAAATCAAGCGCCTGCGCCGGATCTGCATCGGGCGCGGCCAACTCGTGCGCCACGTCGTCGATGTCCACTGTGCTGCTGCCCGAGCGCCAGAATGAACGACGCATCTGGTTGACCGACAGGTTGTGCATGACGGTAAACAGCCAGGCTCGCAGGTCGGAGCCGGCCGTCCACAAACGCCACTTTCTGCAGGCGCGCTCGAGCGTGTCCTGAACCAGGTCGTCGGCAGCCCAGGTATCCCCCGTCAGCGCGCGCGCATAGCGGCGCAGCGCAGGAATATGGTCAACGAGGGCGTGTGAGTTCATGCGGCGAGGCGCTGACAGCGGCGGTCCTGCGACCGGTCGTCAAGCGTCAGGGCCTGGCAACCTGCCAGACTTTATTGAAACCGTCTCCTGTCCTGTCCCCGGGTTTGCTGTCCTTGGACCAGTGATACAGGGGTTTGCCCTTGGCCGCCCATTGCTTTGCCCCGTCGTCGCGCGTGATGATGCTGAAGTCACCGGCGGCCTGGTCGGTGCTGTCGGCCATCAAGGGCGGCCAGATGCCGGCGCAAGGGCCATTGCACACCGATTTGCCGCTGCTGTCCTTGTCAAAGGTATACAGGGTCATGTCTGCCGGACCGACCAGGACCCCGTCAAGCACTTTTGGCGGCGCTGCCATGGCGCTGGCGCCGATGACCGACATGAGGAAGGTGGCAGGCAAGGCCCAAGCAGAGCGAGGGGAAAATTTCATGTGGAACTCCTGAGCTGATGTTTGCAAACACCGGTTTGCAATGGGATAAACACCCAAAGTGCCGTGTTTATTCCCGGCAGCCGAAAATAAATCTAATGCTGGCGCGCTTTCATGGCCCGTTCCACTTCGCGCTTGCCTTCCCGGTCCTTGATGGTGTCGCGCTTGTCATGCTCGGCCTTGCCCTTGGCCAGTGCAATGTCGCACTTGATCTTGCCGGCTTTCCAATGCAGATTGAGCGGCACCAGCGTGTAGCCTTTCTGTTCAACCTTGCCGATGAGACGCTTGATCTCCTCCTTGTGCATCAGGAGTTTGCGGGTGCGCACCTTGTCCGGGGTGATGTGGGTCGATGCCGTGCCCAGCGGGTTGATCTGGAGGCCGATCACAAACAATTCACCGTTTCGAATGACGACATAACCGTCGGTCAACTGGACTTTGCCCTCGCGCAATGATTTGACCTCCCAGCCTTCGAGTACCAGACCTGCCTCAAAGCGCTCCTCAAAAAAGTAGTTGTAGGCCGCTTTCTTGTTGTCGGCAATGCGGGCGGTGGTTTCAGGTTTCTTGGCCATGAGGTCTATTTTCGGGGTTGTCAGTCGTGCGTACAAGGCTTGTCTACAATCCCGCGCAATCTTGCATTCTATGAAAACCGTCACAAAGTCCGTACTCATCTGGTACAGCCCGCAGGAAATGTATGTCTTGGTGACCGATGTTGACCAGTATCCAAAGTTCCTGCCCTGGTGCGACCGGGCCCGCGTCGTCAGCAGCGACGATGCCGGCATGACGGCGGAAATCGGCATCTCCTTCAGCGGCATCCGTCAGACCTTCAGCACCCGCAATGCCCATGTCCAGAACCGTCAGGTCGCCATCCAACTGGTCAGCGGTCCGTTTTCCAGGCTCGACGGCGAATGGAATTTCCTGCCGATCGGGGACGGCTCACAGCGCGCCTGCCGGGTTGAGCTGACTCTCAACTACGGCTTTGACAACAGCGCCCTGAGCAGAATTGTCGGACCCGTATTCGACAAGATTGCCAGCAGCATGGTTGATGCTTTTGTCAAACGTGCGATTCAGGTCTATGGCGGATGAGGCCCTGATTCGGGTCAGCGTCGTCTACTCGGACGCGGCGCGGAACCTGCACGAGGTGAATCTCTCGCTGGAGCGTGACAGCACGGTCTGGCAGGCCTTGCTGGCGAGCAACTTCTTGCAGCGCTTTCCTGAGCTTGAGCAGGCGGGAACGGTGCTTGGCGTCTGGGGCCGCAAGTCGGGTTCGCGGCAGACTTTGCGTGAAAACGACCGGGTCGAAATCTACCGGCCGCTGCGGGTCGACCCCAAAGTAGCGCGGCGTGAAAGATTTGCCAAGCAGGGGGCCCGCAGCGCCGGGCTCTTCCTGAAGCAACGCGGCGACGCCAAAGTGACCGATTGACGCACCCTGGATCCGAGGCAACCGTCAGTTGCAGTCTGAATCAATGATGGCCTGCAGACGGTTTACTTCGGCAGAACGGGCGGCGGCATCGAGGATCTCCGGCTCGCCCTTTTCGTTGACCTGAGCGATGCGGCGACCCGAATCAAAGCTGGCCCTTGCCCTTTTGGCACGCGCGCAATTGTCAGCCTTTACCTTTGATACGGCCTCCTCGTCCCCCTTGCGCCGCGTCGCTTCGGCTTCTTCGAGTTTCTTCTTCTTCTCGGCCAGTTCCCGGTCGACGCCGCCGGGTCGCGGGTTGCTGGCAGCTGCCGCAGGACCTGGCACCGAAGGTGTATTCGTTGTCAATGTGACGGCCGGACGCTCCAGGATGTTCTTTTCGGGAATCTCGGGCGGTGGCGGGCGGTCGCTGAAAACCTTGCGCCCATCCTTGTCCAGCCATTGCCAGTGCGCCGAGACCTGAAAGCTCACCAGGCAGACCAGGACAGTCAAGAGATACCGGAATTTTTCCATCGGCGAAGTGTAGCGTGCGTCCTATAAGATTTCCAGCCGAGCCTGAGGTGGATACAATCTGCCATTTGGAGCCAAAGAACATGCGCCTCATAGGTAAAGCGCTCACCTTCGACGATGTTTTGTTGGTGCCGGCATACTCCCGGGTCCTGCCCAAGGACACCTCGCTGGCAACCCGATTTTCCCGCAATATCGCCTTGAATCTGCCACTGGTCTCGGCTGCCATGGACACAGTGACCGAGGCCCGGCTGGCCATCGCCATTGCGCAGGAGGGCGGCATCGGCATCGTGCACAAGAACTTGTCGGCGCAGGATCAGGCAGCTCAGGTGGCCAAGGTCAAGCGATACGAGTCTGGCGTCTTGCGCGATCCGGTCGTCATCACGCCCAGCCACACCGTGCGCCAGGTCATCAATTTGTCAGAGCAACTCGGTGTATCTGGATTTCCGGTTTGCGAAGGCGGCAAGGTGGTGGGGCTGGTCACGGGTCGCGACCTGCGTTTTGAGACACGTCTTGATCTGCCTGTCAGCCACATCATGACCCGGCGCGACAAACTGGTGACCGTGCCTGACGGCACCACGCTGGAGCAGGCCAAGGTGCTGTTGAACCAGTTCAAGATCGAGCGCCTGCTGGTGGTCAATGACGCTTTTGAGCTCAAGGGCCTGATCACCGTCAAGGACATCACCAAGCAAACCAGTTTTCCCAATGCGGCGCGTGACGCGCAGGGCAAGCTGCGCGTTGGCGCCGCCGTGGGCGTCGGAGAGGGCACCGAGCAACGGGTTGAAGCGCTGGTGCGCGCGGGTGTCGATGCCATCGTGGTAGATACGGCCCACGGCCACAGCCACGGCGTCATCGAACGGGTGCGCTGGGTCAAGCAGAACTATCCGCAGATCGATGTCATCGGCGGCAACATCGCCACCGGAGCCGCCGCGCTGGCGCTGGCCGAGGCCGGCGCAGATGCCGTCAAGGTCGGCATCGGTCCTGGCTCCATCTGCACCACCCGCATCGTGGCGGGGGTTGGTGTGCCCCAGATCATGGCCATCGACAGCGTGGCATCGGCGCTCAAGGGCAGCGGCATTCCCCTGATTGCCGATGGCGGCATTCGCTACAGCGGCGACATATCGAAGGCGCTTGCCGCCGGCGCCAGTTCGGTCATGATGGGCAGCATGTTTGCCGGCACCGAAGAGGCGCCCGGCGAAGTCATCCTTTTTCAGGGCCGAAGCTACAAGAGCTACCGCGGCATGGGCAGCATCGGCGCCATGCAGCAGGGCAGTGCCGATCGCTACTTTCAGGAGTCGACCACCGGCAACCCGAATGCCGACAAGCTGGTGCCCGAAGGCATCGAAGGGCGAGTGCCCTACAAAGGCTCCATGGTGTCGATCGTCTTCCAGATGGCCGGCGGTGTGCGCGCCAGCATGGGCTACTGCGGCTGCGCGACGATCAGCGAGTTACAAAGCGAGGCCGAGTTTGTTGAAATCACCACGGCCGGCATTCGTGAAAGCCATGTCCACGACGTACAGATCACCAAGGAGGCGCCGAACTACCGGGCTGAGTAATGCATCAGAAGATCCTTATCCTCGATTTTGGCTCCCAGGTCACGCAACTGATTGCCAGGCGCATCCGCGAGGCCCATGTTTTTTGCGAGGTGCATCCCTGTGATGTGAGCGACGAGTGGCTGCGCGCCTATGCCAGAGACGGCCAGCTCAGGGGCATCATCCTGTCAGGCAGCCATGCCAGCGTCTACGAAGAGACGACCGACAAGGCGCCGCAGTCGGTGTTTGAACTTGGCGTTCCGGTGCTGGGCATCTGCTACGGCATGCAGACCATGGCGCATCAGCTCGGCGGCCTGGTGCAAAGCGGGCACAAGCGCGAATTCGGTCACGCCGACGTGCGCGCGCACGGCCACACCCAACTGCTTGAAGGCATCCAGGATTACGCCACGTCGATGGGCCATGGCATGTTGCAGGTCTGGATGAGTCATGGCGACAAGGTCACCGAACTGCCGCACGGCTTCACGCTGATGGCTTCCACCGACAGTTGTCCCATCGCCGGCATGGCGGACGAAGAGCGGCGTTTTTACGGTCTGCAGTTTCACCCGGAAGTCACCCATACCCGGCGCGGCGCCGCCATTCTGGAGCGCTTTGTGCTCGACATCTGCGGCGCCCGCCCGGACTGGATCATGGGCGACTACATCGCGGAGGCGATCGAGAAGATCCGCGCCCAGGTCGGCAGCGAGGAGGTGATTCTGGGCTTGTCGGGCGGCGTCGATTCATCGGTCGCGGCGGCGCTCATTCACCGCGCCATTGGCGAGCAGTTGACCTGTGTCTTCGTCGATCACGGCTTGTTGCGGCTCCATGAAGGCGACATGGTGATGGACATGTTTGTCGGCAAGCTGCACGCCAAGGTGATCCGGGTCGATGCCGCCGGACAGTTCCTGGGCCATCTGGCCGGGGTCAACGACCCGGAGGCCAAGCGCAAGATCATCGGACGCGAGTTTGTCGAGGTCTTCAAGAGCGAGGCCGGCAAGCTCAAGAGCGATCAATCGCGCCATGTTGCCTGGCTGGCGCAGGGCACGATCTATCCGGACGTGATCGAGTCCGGCGGGGCCAAGACCAAGAAGGCGGTCGTCATCAAGAGCCATCACAACGTCGGCGGACTGCCCGAGCAGCTGGGCCTCAAGTTGTTGGAGCCGCTGCGCGAATTATTCAAGGACGAGGTGCGCGAGCTGGGCGTGGCCCTCGGTTTGCCCTACGCCATGGTGTACCGCCATCCGTTTCCGGGACCGGGCCTGGGTGTGCGGATCCTTGGCGAAGTGAAGCAGGAATACGCCGATCTTCTGCGCCAGGCCGACGCGATCTTCATCGAGGAACTGCGCAACTTTATCGACGAGGAGAGCGGCAAGAACTGGTACGAACTGACCAGCCAGGCCTTTGCCGTCTTCCTGCCCGTGAAGAGCGTCGGCGTCATGGGCGATGGCCGCACCTACGATTATGTCGTCGCGCTGCGCGCGGTGCAGACCAGCGACTTCATGACCGCCGACTGGGCCGAATTGCCCTACGCCTTGCTCAAGAAGGTTTCCAATCGCATCATCAACGAGGTCCGCGGCATCAACCGTGTCACCTACGACGTATCGAGCAAGCCACCCGCCACGATTGAGTGGGAATGATTTAATCGCCCGTATCCACCTGTCATAACCATGTACCTGCCGCCCCATTTCAGAGCTGGCGAGACCCAGCATGCGCTCAAGCTGATGCGCGAGA
The DNA here is from genome assembly GCA_903839085.1 of uncultured beta proteobacterium. Taxonomy (GTDB): domain Bacteria; phylum Pseudomonadota; class Gammaproteobacteria; order Burkholderiales; family Burkholderiaceae_C; genus Rhodoferax. Next base: position 49,675 of record CAIMBE010000163.1, read on the forward strand.
ACCCCTTTGCCAGCCTGATCAGCGTGGATGATGAAGGGCTGCCTTTTGTCAGCCACGTGCCGCTGCATCTGGAGGAGCGGGGCGATCAACTGGTGCTGCTGGGGCACGTTGCCAAGCCGAATGCGCACTGGCGCTATTTGCGCGAGCGCCCGCAGGCGGTGGTGACCTTCCTGGGGCCGCATGCCTACCTGAGTCCCCGCGTCTATCCGGACTTGCTGCGGGTGCCGACCTGGAACTACCTGGCTGTTCATTGCACCGTCCAGGCCACGCTGATCGAGGATCCCGACGCCAAGGACCGCCTTCTGAAAAAGCTGATTGCCGATCATGAACCGACCTACGCCGAGCAATGGCGCGCGCTGGGATCCGAATTTGCACAGAAGATGCTGGCCGGCATCGTGGGCTTCGAGTTGCTTGTGGCAGGGCTCGAGTGCAAGCTCAAGATCAACCAGCATCGACCGGAATCCCATGTCGCCATGCAAAGCATGTATTTGTCGGGCAATGAGAACGAGCGGGTGCTGGCGCTCTGGATGGAGCGCCTGGGCATGACCGAGCCGCCCCAACCAGGCGATGTCTGAGAGCCGTTTCATGCGGCAGGCGCTGGCCCAGGCGCGAGAGGCGCTCGGCGCGGGCGAGGTGCCGGTCGGCGCCGTGGTGGTGCGCTCCGGGCACGTGATCGCCGTCGGCAGCAATGCGCCAATTGGCCATCACGACCCGAGCGCGCATGCTGAAATCATCGCCCTGCGCGCCGCGGCACGGGCCTTGCAGAACTACCGTCTCGATGAATGCGAACTGTTTGTGACGCTGGAGCCGTGCGCCATGTGTGCCGGGGCCGTTCTGCACGCGCGACTCAAGCGGGTCGTCTTTGGCGCGCCTGACCCGCGAACCGGCGCCTGCGGCTCGGTGCTCGATTTGTTCGCGAACCCGCAGCTCAATCACCAGACGGTGGTGCAGGGCGGCGTGCTGGCCGATGAATGTTCGGCCCTGTTGCAGGCGTTCTTTCAGGGCAGGCGGGCCTTGCGAAAAATCGAAGACGAACCGCTGCGCGATGATGCTTTGCGCACGCCCCCGGCGCGCTTCCTGAACCTGCCGGCTTATCCCTGGGCGCCCCACTACCTCAACGATCTGCCCAGCTTGAACGGGCTGCGCCTGCATTATTTGGACCAGGGCGCGCCGGGCGCCGCGAACACCTACCTGTGCCTGCACGCAAGCACCGGCTGGAGCTACATGTTCCGCAAGATGATCCCGGAATGGCTGTCTGCCGGTCACCGGGTTGTCGCGCCCGACCTGATCGGTTTTGGCAAGAGCGACAAACCAAAAAAGGCGGACATCCATACCCTGTCATGGCACCTGCGCGTCATGACAGAACTGGTGGAGCGACTCGACTTGAAGAACGTGGTGCTGGTCCAGCAGGAGCAGGGCGACGCCCTGGCCGACGCGCTGCCCGGCATGGCGCCGCAGCGCTATACCGGGCAGGTCACGCTCCTCGCGCCTGAAACTTCCGATCTGGCAGGGTCCGCGTGCGAGGCGCCGTTTCCCGATCAGGGACACCGCGCAGCCCTGCGCTCGCCATGGCGCACCGCCTCCAAGGTCGCGAACTGAATTGCACTGCTTATGACAAAACGCATCTACATCTATTCCCCGTCCGGCGCCGTGCGCGACAAAGCGGCCTTTCGCCGCGGTGTCAAGCACCTTCAGGCTCTGGGCTACGAGGTCGAGATCGACGAAGCCGCGCTGGCCAGCCACTTGCGCTTCGCGGGTGACGACGAGACCCGCCTCGCCGCCATTCATCGCGCGGCCGCCAGTGGTGCCGACCTGGCCCTGATTTCGCGCGGCGGCTACGGCCTGAGCCGCATCCTGGGCGGCATTGACTACAAGAAAATTGCCAAGGCCGTGGACAAGGGGATGCTGTTCGTCGGCATCAGCGATTTCACGGCGTTTCAGAGCGCCGTGCTGGCGAAGACCGGCGCCAGCACCTGGGCCGGGCCGGCCTTGTGCGAGGGTTTTGGCGTCGGCGGCAAGCCCGGCAGCGTCGATGGCCACGGCCATGGCGAGCGGCGCTCGCCCGACGAGATCATGGTCGCCTGCTTTGGCGATCTCATCAGCCGACAGGGGGAGGGTGCGGGGTGGCGACAAAACCGCCAGGACTTCTCCGGCGCAGCCCTGCACATTCGAAATTCGGTTCTGTGGGGCGGCAACCTGTCGGTCCTCACCTCCCTGCTGGGCACGCCGTACTTCCCGCAGATCAAGGGCGGCATCCTGTTCCTGGAGGACGTGGCAGAACATCCCTACCGGATCGAGAGGATGCTGACCCAGCTGCTGCACTCGGGCGTGCTGGCGCGTCAAAAAGCCATCGTGCTGGGTCAGTTCACCGAGTTCAAACTGGTGCCGCATGATCGGGGCTACAAGCTGGCCAGCGTCGTGAACTGGTTGCGCCAGCAAACCATTGTGCCGGTCCTCACCAATCTGCCCTTTGGTCATGTCGCCACCAAGGTGATTTTGCCGGTTGGTCTGAAGACCGATTTGCTTCTGGACGGGCGTGATGCCCTGCTCTTGTGGGGCAAGATGTCGTAATAGACGGTTATGCCCTAAACTCTGCGCCAGTTCAAAAATATATTTCGTTTCGAATGAGTGTTCACGCGACCGTCGTCTTCACCGATCTGTTCGGCAGCACAAGCGTCTATGAGGCCTTGGGCAATGCTCAGGCGACGCAGGCCGTCACGCAGGTAACGGACTGGATTGCCAAGACCATTGTGGAGCACGGGGGACGCGTCGTGAAGCTACTGGGTGACGGTGTGCTGGCCCTGTTTCAGAACAATCAGGCAGCCATTGACGCGGTGGTGGAGATTCAGCGCAGGCACCAGGAGCGCATGGCGAAGACAGCCGTCGCGCACCGCCTGCCCATCCGCGTCGGTATTTCCCGCGGCGACGTCGAGATTGTGGCTGGCGACTGCTACGGTGACGCCGTCAACGTGGCCGCGCGCTTGAGTGATCTCTCCGGCGCACACCAGATCTGGGCCAATAGCCTGGCGCTCGAGGGGATCAACGAGGCCGCGGGCGTGCGCTACCGGGTCTTGGGACCCATCACCATCCGCGGACGGGCCGAGCCCTGCACCGTTTACCAGGTTGACTGGGAGGACGATGCGCCGTCGTCCCTGTTGACAATGCAGTCAGATATCATTCCATTGTTTGATCCCTCGCAGGTGGACACGCTGGGTGGGCAGATCGAACTGTCGTGGATGGATACCAGTAAGACCTTTAAGTCGTTCGACTTGCCGATTCACATTGGCCGCCTGCGTCAGGCGGAGTTTGTGGTCGACGATCCGCGCGTCTCGCGTACCCATGCGCGCATTGACTGGCGCAATGGCAGCATGATCCTGGTCGACCTGAGCACCTATGGCTGCTGGCTGCGTTTTGCCGGCGACGGTTCTGATTTGCTGCTGCGGCGCGATGAATGTGTGCTGCACGGCCAGGGGGAGATCTCGCTGGGGTCAACCTTTGCCGATGTGACAGCGCCCACGGTGCATTTTTCGGTGTCTCAGCCCGTTTACTGAGTCGTTTGCTTTTGTGTTCCCATATATATTAACATAATATACATCGTATAAAATATCGGAGAGCCCAATCCGTCGCGTTACCGGGTCGGCCTGGCTGCCAGAAAAGCGTTGATCAATCGCACTGACTCCAACTGGCCACCTCTCTCGGCGAATGCCACTGCGGACAGCCCCTGGTCGTTCTTCAGGTCCGGATCCGCGCCGGCCTCCAGCAGCAGTTTGACAGCCTGTGGCGTCCCGTAATGCGCCGCCATCATGAGCGGCGTCGTGCCATTGGGTGATGTCGTGTCGATATAGGCATGGTGCTGCAGCAGCAAGTCGATCACCTCCAGATGCCCGTTGGTGGCAGCGTAATGCAGCGGCGTCCAGCCAGGCCGGTTGACATCGGCGTCGCGACCGATCAATTGGCGGCAAAGGTCGGTCAGGCCCTTGAAGGCCGCAAGCATCAACGGACTCTCGTCCCTTTCGGTCCGAGCCTCGATATTCACCTTGGGCCAGGCAATCAGAGCGCTGGCCACCCTGGGAGACGGCACCCGGATTGCGGCAATGAGCCCGTGTTCACCCGCCGGATTCGGTGTATTTGGGTCGAAACCACGCGCCAGCAGCGCCACGACGACGGTCGCATCATCCTTTCTTACGGCCTCAAAAAAATCGTCATAAGAACCTGCATGACAAACTGAATAACCATATATAACAATAATATATAGAAGATATCTAATGCTATGCATGATGTTCTACCGAGGCCGCCAAGGGAGTCAGAACGCGCTTGAACAGGGCATCAAAGTTTCGACTGGTGGCGAGCGCAATCTGCTCAAGGGGGCTGGCTCTGAGCCTGGCCAACTCAGCCGCGACATAGGGCACCAGCGAGGGGTTATTGCTCTTGCCACGGTATGGCACGGGTGCCAGGTAAGGGCTGTCGGTCTCGATCAACAGTCGCTCAAGCGGCACGAAGGCGGCGATATCGCGCAAGTCCTGCGCGTTCCTGAAAGTCAGAATGCCGGAAAAAGAGATGTAAAAACCAAGGTCGAGCGCCGCACGGGCGACCTGGGCGGTCTCGGTAAAGCAATGAAACACCCCGCCGGCGCAACCAGCCGACCCATCCTCACCCTCCTCGCGCAAAATGGCCAGGGTGTCCTCCGAGGCGGCTCGGGTATGAATCACCAGTGGCAGGCCCAGCTTGCGAGCCGCTCGGATGTGAACCCGAAACCGTTCGCGCTGCCAGGCCATGTCGGCCCGGCTTCGATCACCCAGACGGTAGTAGTCCAGGCCGGTCTCGCCAATGCCAACGACCCGCTTCATCTGGCCCAATCTCAGCAGATCCTGCAGGCTCGGCTCGGCAACCCCCTCGCTGTCAGGATGCACGCCCACGGTAGCCCACAAATTGTCGTACGCAAGCGCCAGAGCCTGCACACTGGGAAACTCCTCCAGCGTGGTGCAAATGCACAGGGCGCGATCGACGCCGGCCTGGGCCATGGCCGAGCGAATCGCCGGCACCTGCGACGCCAGTTCAGGAAAATTCAGATGGCAATGCGAGTCGGTGAACATGGAGGAGGCCTTGACCTGGAGGCAGCCGGCCGGTCGCCAGCGCCCTGTCAAATCGTTTGCGTTTGGCGATCCGATGTCAGATGCGGGCCCAGGATCTCTTCAATTTTCTGCTTGAGGGCGCGCGCCTTGCCGCCTTCCGGAAAACGCACGCCAATGCCCTGACTGCGATTGTTGGCCGCCCTGGCCGGTGTGATCCATGCCACCTTGGCGGCGACCGGAAAGCGCTCGGGCTCGTCGGGCAGCGACAGCAGAACATAAACATCGTCACCGAGTTTGTACTCGCGCTGCGTCGGAATGAAGATGCCGCCCTCTGAAAAAAGAGGGATGTAGGCCGCATACAAGGCGGAGCGTTCCTTGACGGCCAATTGAATCACGCTGGGGCGGGGACTTAGAGGCATCGCAATATTTGTCGGCAGTAGCTAGTGCCTGGAGTTTAGGGCGTTTTGCGCCTGGCTCACCAGCGCCTCAAGCATCAGGCCCGCATTGAAGGGGTGCTCAGCCGTGCGCTGGCTGGCGGCCAGGGCTTTCGCCCATGTCGTCAAGCCAGCGACCGAGGCCGTCGCCGGCAGGTCGCTCGCCTCAAAGAATCTCGGCTCGGCTCCGGCGCCGATGGCCAGCATGTCATGACACAGTTTTTGCAGCGCGTCGACGGTCTGCGATGCTGACCAGTCCTGCACCACGCCCGGATCGCCCTGTGCCATGGCCTTGGGCAGACGGACCCAGGCCTGGACATCCTGCTCGGATCGAAAAAACTGCAGCGCATCCTGCGGGCGTCCACCCGCGGCGCGCAGCATCACCCGCGCCTGGCCGGCGTCCACGCCGTGGGCTTGCAGCCAGGCCAGCGCCGCATCAGGCTGCGGCCAGACCATGGTGTGAACCAGGCAGCGACTTCGAATCGTGGGCAGCAGCCGGTACGCGGCCTCGCTGGCCAGCACGAACCTGACATCCCCGGCCGGCTCTTCGAGCGTCTTGAGCAGGGCGTTGGCGCTGACCACGTTCATGCGCTCGGCCGGAAACACCAGGATCGCCTTGCCCCTGCCGCGTGCGCTGGTACGCTGCGAAAACTCGACCGCGTCGCGCATGGCCTCGATCCGGACTTCCTTGCTGGCTTTGCGCTTCTTGTCGTCGATCTCGGACTGGGCCGCTTCGCTCAGGGGCCAGCCCAGGGTCAGCATGCTGGTCTCGGGCATCAGCACGCACAGATCGGCATGGGCACGCACGTCGATCGCATGGCAACTGGTACAGCGGCCACAGGCGCCCAGTTCCGAAGGCTCCTCGCAGAGCCAGGCTCGAGCCAGTGCCAGCGCCAGACTGTACTGACCCAGGCCGGAGGGCCCCGCCAGCAGCCAGGCGTGGCCCTTTTGAGCCAGCAAGGTCCCGAGTTGAGCGTCCATCCAGGGCGCTGCAGCGTCATCGCTCACGTCAGCCATCCCCTGCCCCGAACGGCATCCAGGACCCGTTGCCAGACCGCATCGCGCGCGTTGCCGGCGTCAATCCGGGCAAAACGCCCGGGACTGGCGATCATCCGCTGCAGGTATCCGGCCGCCACGCGCTGGAAAAACTCAAGCGGTTGTGACTCAAATTTGTCGGGAGCGCGGGTGCCGGCAAGCCGGCTCGCGGCGATCTCGGCGGGCAGATCAAACCAGATCGTCAGATCGGGCTGACGCAGGCCGGGCCCCTTCGCGCCGAGCGTGTCCTGCACCATGTTTTCAAGCACCGTGAGCAGGCTCAGGTCGAACCCGCGTCCGCCCCCCTGGTAGGCAAAGGTGGCATCGGTAAACCGGTCGCACAGAACCACGGCGCCTGCGGCCAGAGCCGGCTCGATGACCTGCTGCAGGTGGTCGCGCCGCGCCGCGAACACCAGCAGCGCCTCGGTCATGGCGTCCATCCGGTCGTTGAGAACCATGTCGCGCAACTTTTCGGCCAGCGGCGTGCCGCCAGGTTCGCGCGTCACGCGCACCGCCCTGCCCTGCATGCGAAATGCCTGCGCCAGGGCGTCGATGTGGGTGGACTTCCCGGCACCGTCGATGCCTTCGAAGCTGATAAAGAGGCCGCCTTGTGTCATATGCCGTTTCGATAGGCGCTAGGGGGCGCGCTGGTATTTGTTGACCGCCCGATTGTGCGCCTCCAGCGTGGCGCTGAACTCGCTGCTGCCGTCGCCGCGGGCCACGAAATAGAGCGCCTTGCTGGCCGCGGGCTGTACCGCTGCCATCAGTGCCGACTTGCCCGGCAGGGCGATGGGGGTCGGCGGCAACCCGACCCGCGTATAGGTGTTCCAGGGCGTGTCGGCCTGAAGATCGCGCCGGCGCAGCTTGCCGTCGAAGGCCTCACCCAGGCCATAAATGACGGTCGGATCGGTTTGCAGCATCATGCCGATGCGCAAGCGGTTCGCAAAGACGCTGGCGACCAGCGGCCGGTCAGCGGGTCGGCCGGTTTCCTTTTCGATGATGCTGGCCAGTATCAGCGCCTGCTCGGGGGACTTCAGGCTGGTATCGGGCAAGCGCTGACCCCAGGCGGTCTCCAGGTTCCTGTCCATGGCCCGCATGGCCCGCCTGAGCAGCGCCAAATCGCTGCTGCCCTTGGCATAGGTATAGGTGTCCGGGAAAAAGCGTCCTTCCGGGTGCAGGCCTGGCTTGCCAAGCACCTTCATGATCAGGTAGTCGGGCAGTCCTCTGGAATCGGGCTTGAGCTGCTCGGCTTGTGACAGGGCGGTCCGAACCTGGCTGAACGTCCATCCCTCCACCAGCGTCAAGGCGCGCAGCGCTTCTTCACCGCGCACCAGTTTGCGCAACAGGCTGCGCGGGCTGACGCCGGCCTCGATCTCATAGCTGCCGGCCTTGATCTGGCGCGACTCCCCGGACAGCCGAAACCACCAGTAGATCAGGAACGGGCTGACATCGACGCCGGCCTCGCTCACCATCTGGGCCACCGAGCGCACCGACGTGCCGGGCTCGATGGCCAGATCGACCGTCTCGGCGCGCAGGCGCAAGCTGTGGTCAAGCCACCAGGCCGTGCCGGCGGCCAGGGACGCGGCAAGCAAAAGAATCCAAAGAGAAAAACGACGCACGGAACCGGTAACCTTGCAGGAATGTGAGGCAGGATGATAATTCACCTCATGCAAACCAAACTAAACGGCGTGGCGCGACAGGCGCATCTGGGCGTGATCCGGGTCGATGGCGTCGACGCCGCCCAGTTTCTTCAGGGGCAACTGACCCAGGATTTCCTGCATCTGGGCCTGTCCGAGGCCAGACTGGCCGCTTATTGTTCGGCGCAGGGGCGCATGCTGGCCAGTTTCTATGGCTGCCGGCGCAGCGGCGGTGAAATACTGCTGGTCTGCAGCCGCGATATTCTGGCCGCCACGGTCAAGAACCTGTCCCGCTTCGTGCTGCGCGCCAAAGTCAGGCTGAGCGATGCCAGCGATGACTACGACCTGTACGGTCTGGCCGGCGCAGCGTGCGAGGCGGTGCTTGCCGGCGCGCACGCGGCCTGGACGAAGATCGACCTGGGCGACGCCTCGGTACTGTGTCTGTACCCGGCCGATCGGGTAAGCCGAGCCCTGTGGCTGGCGCCGGCCGGGCAGGCTGCGCCCGCCGGAGCGGCGCTCGGCAGCGATGCCTGGGCCTGGGGCGAGGTTCGCAGCGGCATCGCCATGATCACGGCCCCCGTGGTGCAGGCCTTCGTGCCGCAAATGCTCAACTACGAGTCGGTCGGTGGCGTCAATTTCAAGAAGGGCTGCTATCCCGGACAGGAGGTGGTCGCGCGCAGCCAGTTTCGCGGCACCCTCAAGCGCCGCGCATTTGCGGCACACGCCGAGGCCGCCATGACCGCCGGCGACGAGGTTTTTCAGGATGGCGATCCCGGCCAGCCCTGCGGCATCGTGGTGCAGGCGGCCGCCTCGCCGGACGGGGGCCATGACGCGATCGTGTCGATGCAGGTCTCAGCGGCCGACGCCGGCGGGTTGCACCTGGCTTCGGCGGACGGCCCGGCGCTGCTGGTGGCGCCGGCGCCCTACCCCTTGCTGGCCGATATCTGATCGGTCGCGGACCGCTTGCCTTGCTTCTTGAGGCATGCGTGGTACGCCCGGCTCGGTAATTGGACTGTCTAAACGGAGCCTCTAAAGCGCGTGCGCCATCTCGATGTGCACAATGCCAGCCTCCTCAAAGGGCTCGCCGCGCGGCACAAAGCCGAGCCGGGCATAGAAACCTTCGGCGGACCGCTGCGCGTAAAGCAGCACCTCGCGGTCGCCGCGCTCGGCGGCCGCCCGCATCAGCGCGCGCAGCACGTCGCGACCCAGATGGGAGCCGCGCAGCACCCGGTTGACCGCCATGCGCCCGATGCGCCCGACACCGGGTGCATGCCGGAGCAGGCGCCCGGTTGCCACGGCCAGCCCCAGGCGGTTGCGCACCAGCGCGTGCACGGCCGTCTCGTCGGCCTGATCCTGCTCGATCGCGGCCGCAATCCCCTGCTCGTCGACAAACACCTCGGTGCGCACCGCGCGCGCCGCGCTTCCCAGATCGTGCCAGTTGCCCACCTCAACCTGAACCATCGGCGCCCAGGTTTCGTAGGTCAGCAAAATATCGCGAAACGCGGCCGGGACCGGCTTGGAGGTCTGGCTGGCGGGGTCGGCAAAGACATAAACCAGTTCGCAGCTGATCAAATGCCGTTCTGCGCAAAATATGGCGCCCGAGTACAGAATCGACGAGGTGCCGATGCGGCTGCATTTGACCGCCACCTCCAGCAGGTCGTCCATGCGGGCTGAGGCATGGTATTCAACCGTCGCCTTCTTGACGTACAGATCGCCCGCCAGCGATTGCATGGTCAGGTCGTAGGGCAAGGCGAGCGCACGCCAGTAGTCGGCAAGGGCGGTGTCGAAGTACATCAGGTAGTGCGAGTTGAAGACAATCTTTTGCATGTCGACCTCGGCCCAGCGTACCCGCAAGCGGTGAAAGAAGCGAAAATCGGAGCGGCGTGCGTCGGTCATGGTGGTGCCTGTTTCTGTTGATCGGCGTATTTTCATCCCAAATCGTAAGCATGCACTGGCACCAACATTGCTAGTATCCGTCGCACCATGTCCATTCACGCCGCCCTGAACCACGTCACCCGATACAGCTACGACCGCTTGGTCACCCTGGGCCCGCAGGTCATCCGCCTGCGCCCCGCGCCGCATTGCCGCAGCAGGATCATTTCCTACTCGCTCAAGCTTGAACCGGCGGACCACTTCGTCAACTGGCAGCAGGACCCGTTCGCCAACTACCAGGCGCGCCTGGTCTTTCCAAAAAAGACGCGCAGTTTCAAGGTCACGGTGGATCTGGTGGTTGAAATGGCGGTCTACAACCCGTTTGACTTCTTCCTGGAACCGGGCGCCGAAGACTATCCCTTTCAATACGATGAACTGCTCAAGCAGGAACTGGCGCCCTACCTGGCTGCCGAGCCACTGACCCAGCGCCTGCGCGACTGCCTGGCGCGCATCAGCCGCGAGAAACGCCGCAGCATCGACTTTCTGGTCGATGTGAACCAGAGGGTGCACCAGGACATCAGCTACCTGATCCGCATGCAGCCGGGGGTGCAGTCGCCCGACGAGACGCTGAAACTCGGCTCCGGCTCGTGCCGCGATTCCGCCTGGCTGCTGGTGCAACTGATGCGCCACTGCGGTTTGGCGGCCCGCTTTGTCTCAGGCTACCTGATCCAGCTCAAGCCTGACGTCAAATCGCTTGACGGGCCGAGCGGCACGGCGGTCGACTTCACGGACCTGCATGCCTGGTGTGAGGTCTATCTGCCCGGTGCCGGCTGGATCGGTCTGGACGCGACCTCCGGCCTGCTGGCGGGCGAAGGGCATATTCCGCTTGCCTGCACGCCGCAACCCTCGGGCGCGGCACCGATAGAGGGCGGCGTCGACGAGTGTGAGGTCACCTTCGAGCACCAGATGGCGGTGACACGAATTTACGAGTCACCCCGGGTCACCAAGCCCTATACCGAGGCCCAATGGCAGGACGTCATGGCACTGGGCGAGGCGGTCGACCAGCAGTTGCAGGCTGGCGACGTGCGCCTGACCATGGGCGGCGAGCCCACCTTTGTTGCCGTCGCTGACCGCGATGCACCGGAGTGGAACACCGATGCACTCGGTCCGACCAAGCGCGGCTTTGCCACCGCTTTGGTGCAGCGCCTGCGCGCCGAGTACGGTCAGGGTGGTTTCCTGCACTTCGGACAGGGCAAGTGGTATCCCGGCGAGCAGTTGCCACGCTGGGCCCTGAACATCTACTGGCGTGCCGACGGTCAGCCGGTCTGGGCCGATCCGGCCCTGTTCACCGACGAGAGAACACCCACCCGGTACAGCAGCGACGACGCACAGCGCTTCGCCCGGGCGCTGGCCGGCCGGCTTGGCATCACCGACCAGTTCATGCAAGGCGCCTACGAGGACGTCTGGTACTACCTGTGGCGCGAGCGCCGCCTGCCGGTCAATGTGGATCCATTCAAGTCCAGGCTTGACGACGAGAGCGAACGCGCCCGCTTGCGCCGGGTGTTCGAGCAGAAGCTCGACCGCGTGGTCGGCTATGTGCTTCCCCTCAAGGTCGCTAGCGATGCAGCTTCGACCGGCCCCGCCTGGACCACGGGCTCCTGGTTCCTGCGCGACGAGCGCCTGTACCTGATGCCGGGCGACTCGCCGATGGGTCTGCGCCTGCCACTGGACGCCCTGCCCTGGGTCAAGGAGGAGGATATCCCGTACCTGATCGAGCAGGATCCCTGGGCGGACCGTGCTGGCCTGCCAGCGCATCAGGCGCTTGCCGCTCGCTACCTTGGCGCGCAGGCGCCCTCTCCTGCTGGCAGGCAGGCAGAGCCGGGGTCATCCTCACGCCGGCCCAAGTCGCAGGAGTCGGCGCCCTGGATCGCGCGCACAGCGCTGTGCGTAGAGGTGCGCGACCCGCGCCGCGCGAGTGGCCCCAGGGCCGAGGCGCTGGGGGAGAAATCGGGCGTGCTGTACATCTTCATGCCGCCGCTTGAAAAGCTCGAACATTATCTGGATCTGCTCGCCGCGATCGAGGCCACCGCCAAGAGCCTGGGCCTGCAGATCGTGCTGGAAGGCTACCCGCCGCCGCGTGACCCGCGCCTGAAGCTGTTGCAGGTCACACCCGACCCGGGGGTCATCGAGGTCAACATTCACCCGGTCGCAAACTGGGCCGATCTGGTCCACAACACCGAGTTCCTGTACCAGGCGGCATTCGAGTCCAAGCTGTCGGCCGAGAAATTCATGACCGACGGACGCCACACCGGCACGGGCGGCGGCAACCATGTTGTGATGGGTGGCGCCACGCCCGCCGACAGCCCTTTTCTGCGCAAGCCCGAATTGCTGACCAGCCTGCTCCTGTACTGGCACAACCATCCCGCGCTGAGCTACCTGTTCAGCGGCCTGTTTGTCGGACCGACCAGCCAGGCGCCAAGGGTCGACGAGGCCCGCAATGACCAGCTCTACGAGTTGGAGATCGCCATCGAACAGATTCACAAGCACCGTGAAATTCACGGTCAATCTCCGGCCGGGCCGTCCCGAGGCGTGGGGGAGCGTGGCGGGCTCCCCATGCCGCCCTGGCTGGTGGACCGCACCCTGCGCAACATCCTGATCGACGCCACCGGCAACACGCATCGCAGCGAGTTTTCGATCGACAAGATGTACTCGCCCGATTCGGCCACCGGCCGCCTTGGCTTGCTCGAACTGCGCGCCTTCGAGATGCCACCGCACCCGCGCATGAGCGTGGTGCAACAACTCCTGCTGCGCGCCCTGGTGGCGCGCTTCTGGCAGACGCCGTACCGCGCGCCGGCGGCGCGCTGGGGCACGCAGTTGCATGACCGCTTCCTGCTGCCAACTTTCATCCGGATGGACCTTGAGGACGTGCTCACCGAGATGCGCGGCGCTGGCTACGCCTTCGACGGGAGCTGGTTCGCTCCGCACTGCGAGTTTCGCTTTCCGATGGTCGGTTCGGTTCAGTCGGCCGGCATCGAGCTCACGCTGCGCAACGCGCTGGAGCCCTGGCATGTGATGGGCGAGGAAGGCGCGCCGGGCGGCACGGCACGCTATGTCGACTCGTCGCTCGAGCGCATCGAGGTCCATGTGAGCGGCCTCAACGAAAGTCGCTACGTGGTGACCTGCAACGGTCGCGCCCTGCCCCTTCAGTCCACCGGCACCGCGGGCGAATATGCGGCGGGTGTGCGCTACAAGGCCTGGAACCCGCCATCGAGCCTGCACCCCGGCATCGGCGTGCACGCGCCGCTGGTCTTTGACATCGTTGACACCTGGATGAAACGCTCGCTGGGTGGCTGCCAGTACCACGTCGCGCACCCGGGCGGCCTGAGCTACGACAGTTTTCCGGTCAATGCCTACGAGGCTGAGAGTCGGCGCATGTCGCGTTTCGTGGCCATGGGGCACACGCCCGGCACGCTGGTGATACCGCCGGCCACGATCAACGTGGCGGCCAGTCGCGAGTTTCCATTCACACTCGATTTGCGGCGCCCATAGCGTCAGGCAGAAAAAGGCCCGGGCGGGCCCGCAAGGTGCTCGCCAGCTCAGCAATTGGTGTAAGTGCAGCTCGTGCCATGGCTTTTGCCGTGGCAGGTCAGGTTGCAGCTGCCGTTATTGGCCTGGCCGGCGCTCGACGGCGTGAAACTGCGGAAGGTCACCTGGCTGGTGTCGAAGTTGATCAGCGACGGGTAGTTTGCCGAGCCATGCGGATCGTGGCAGGTGTTGCAGGTGGCGCCAATGCCGCCTGTGGTGTGTTTGCTATGGCTGCTGCTGCCATTGAATTTGGTGTAGGTCGTGGTGTGGCACTTTGCGCACAGCGCAGACCGGGTTCCGGTGTTGGCGCGCTCGAGCAGGCTCGGATTGGTCGAGCCGTGCGGGCCGGCCGGGCCGGCGCCGTTGTTGCCGGGGCCGGCGTTGTTGTTGTGGCAGTCGCCGCATTTGAGGACGCTCGAACTGGTCCATGGCGAGACCAGCACCGAAGCCGGAGTCACCTGGGGGCAGGCACCGGCGACCGCATGGCACGACTTGTTGGAGGTCAGGAAATCGAGCCGGGTATTGTTCTGACCTGAGACACGCGCGGTTTTTGGCGCGGGCTTGTTCAGGCTGTCGGCGTGGCAGCGGAAACAGATCTGGTATTCCGCTCCAGCCGGATTGACTTCGATCCCGCTGATGCCGATTCCGCGCACACCGCTGAGCGAGCCCGCCAGCGTGCCGGCGCCGGCCTTGCTGGCGTGCGGATTGTGACAGTCGGCGCACTCCACATGACGGGCATTCACGATCGCGGTCTCGGCCGGGTCGTGCACACCGGTCGTTCCAGCCACCGGGTGCACCGAAATCTTGGCAAATTCGCTCTGGATGTTCTTTGCCGCGACATTGCCGTTGTGGCAGGGAAAACAATTGTCTTCTTCGGCCACCGCGTTCTGCAACCACTTCTTGCCCGGTGCCGTGTGCGGCCGGTGACAGCTCTCGCAGGCATTGGCCGCCACCGTCGTGCCGCTGCTGTGCGGCCAGGGGTTGGCGCCGGCGCCATTCCAGCTCTTGAGCGACAACTTGTGATCGCTCGCGCCCCAGTAGTTCTTGATGTGGCAGGTCTGGCACAAGGCCGAGGCCGTATTGGGCATGACCAGGAATTTTCCGTAATCGTCCTTGTGCGCGTCGTGGCAGGCGCTGCACTGCATTTGTCCGCTGCTGTCCAGGCGCACCGCGCCCGTGAGCATGCCAGGGTCCAGCAGTTCGCCGCGGGTCGCGGCCAGCGTCGAGGTGTAGGCGAAGGAGATCGGGTGGTCGCCCGAGAGGTCGGTTCCCAGGCGGCTGGCCGAGCCGGCGGGCATGGTGGTCACGCCACCCGCCATCGAGATCGGGCTTGCACGGTTGAGCACCTGACCCAGCGCGATCGTGCCGTCGTGGCAACTCAGGCACAGGAGCGAACCGCGCGTGGGCTGACCGGCCGCCGCCCTGGAGGTCGAACTGGTATAAGGCGAATAAGTGGCGGCCGGCGCTTGCCGGTTCCACAGGGGCGCGCTGGGTGAGCTGTTGTGGGGCGCGTGGCAGAACACGCAGATCTGGTCCTCGCTGGTCGCCTTGACCGTGCCCGGCCCGCTCGCCGACAGATTGTGCTTGCTGGTGGCAACGCCGCCGGCCGCCGCCAGACCGGCGACCAGCAGCGCGCAGGCGAGCGTTGATGCGGCAATCCACATGGTTCGGCAGGCGCTCACGTCGGGCCCCCGATGTAGCGCAGCACTTGCACGCGCTGGTTATAGGAGTCGCAGACATAGATCTGGTCGTCGGCACCGATGAACAAACCCGTCGGCAGCCAGAACTCGCCGCGCTCGCGCCCGATGCCGCCCAGCGACAGCAGGAACCTGCCCTGATCGTCAAACACCTGGAGCGCATGAAGCAGCGAGTCGACGATGTAAACGTGCCCGTAGTGGTCGGTGGCCACGCCCTTTTGCCGCGGAAGATCACCGCCGCCATCGCCCAGGCCGCCGAACTTGGACACAAAGCGCCCGCGCTCATCGAAACTCTGAACCCTGAAATTCAGGGAATCCGTCACGTACAGGCGCCCCTGCGGCGTGCGCCAGATCAGGGTCGGATAGTTGAACTCGCCGTCGCCCGTGCCGCGCTGGCCGAAACTCGCCTCCAGCGTGCCGTCGCGACCGAACACATGGACGCGGTGTGCGCTGGTGTCGACCACGAACAGACGAGCGCCAGCCTCGTCGAACGCGATTCCCGTGGGTTGCCCCAGCTTCACGCCAAGCGCCAGCGGCACCGCCTCCCTGGCGCCGGGCCGGATGACGAAGACGGTCGCCAGCGCTGAATCACTGACGTAGACCTCGCCCTCGGCCCCCAGTGCCAGCGCAACCGGTGATGGCAGGGGCACGCCGCCGGCGCCATGGATCAGGTCGTGGCCGCCCTCCTTCTGGTCGAAACGGTGCACTCCCTTGGACCCCGGATCGGCGACGTACAGGATATCGCCCACGGCAACCACTGCCATCGGCCGCACCAGAGCCGATTCATCACGACCGAACAACAGGTCAGCCGCTCGCTGCAGGAAGCCGCGGCTGATGCCCAGGTCCTCGGGCCGAGAAAACGCCTTGACAAACGCGACACGCGGCGCATCGGGCGCGGCCGGCCACAGCAGGGGCGTGCTCTGCGCGACCTTGTGCCCCGGCGCGCCGCAACCGGTGAGCGCCAAGCCGAGCAGAACGACGCTCAGACGGCGTGAGCAATCAGTCAAATTCAAAAATCCCTCCGGACCTGCAGTTGCAGCAAAACAGGCGCGCGTCTGAAATCGCCCTGGGTCTCCAGCGTGCGTCCGACATCGAATGTCATCTTCAGCTTGCGGTAATTCCACTCGGCCTTGGCCGTTGAAACCAGGCGCCGGCGCTCGAGCAGGCCACCGGTGTCGGACTCGGCGTTCAAATTCACGGACAACTCCACGCCAGACAGGAAGCGCACCCAGTAGCGGGCATCATAGCCGCGCAGGTTGACGTTCTGCAGTGAATTGTCATACACCACCCGGGTGCGCCGCGCCGCGACGCGGTAGTTGCCGGCAGCAAAAAATGGATCTTCCACCTGGGCATACAGTTCCTCTGCGCTGCGCCGGTACGGCGCCAAGGTCTCGCGGCGGTCCTCCCTCTCAAGGCTGCCACCCAGGATCATCTGCAGCATCGCCTTGAACGGCACGTCGGCGCGCATACCGTACAAGTTGCTGCGCACCGCATTCAGGGGGAAGGACGAAACCCCCGATTCAAGTTTTGGTGCCGAATCCAGGTAGCGAAAGTAGGCGTTGAAATAGCTTCCCAGCGACCAGTTGAGGTTCAGCGTTTGATCGGTCTGGCTAGAGGCGTAGGTGCCTCCCAGATCGTAGGAATAGTCCACCAGCAGATCCTGCCCATCGAGAATGGCGCCGCCAATCAGTCGCTGCACCCGGGTCTCGGTGCCCACCTGTGTCAGCACGTAATCGACCCCTTCGCCAAAGGTCTGGGTGCGCGCCACATTGACCAGCACCACACTGAGCGGATTCGCGTGCTGCTGCGCCAGCACAACGTAGCTGCTGCCGATCAGCGTGAGGCGCTCGCCGATGACGTCCGTCTGCGACGCTGTGGCGATCTGCTCGCGCTGGTCATAGCGCACCGCGTAGCTCGCCTGCAGCACGCCCAGTGGCAGCGTCTTTTGAAGTCGCACCGAGCCGTCCATCCCGCGCGTTTTTGAGCTCAGCTGTCGGGTCTGATTTTGATCGGCATGCATGCTGGCGCTGGCCGAGATCTCGGGCCGTGGGTTGTAGTTCGCGCCCGCAGCAAGCGAGTTCACCCGGGAACTCAGATCCCCCTGGTCGCTCGCGCTGTGATTGAAGAAAGCGAAGCACTGCAACTCGCTGGAATACCTGCCGCGCAGATCAAGAAACAGCCGACCCTCCCGGCGCTCCGGGATTGGGGCCTGTCCCTGAAGTTCGTAGGCCTGCGTGTTGAAGGTGATGAGGTTGGTGAAATCGTATTGCCGCTGTGCGCCAAACTCAAAGCGCGAGTCCACGCTGAGCCCCTGGTTGCTTGAATTGCTGCCCTGTATCGGCAGACTCGGACTTCCGCTCAGGGACGCCTGCTTTGACGCCTGGTACTGCAACTGGGTCGACCCAAGCCCGGGAAAGCTGTGGCTGGTGCGCAGATTGAACTGGTCGATCTGATCATCGATGATGCGATCCGACCCGCGCCCCTGCATATGTGAACGCGCCAGGTCGATAAAAACCGGCATCGGCACGAACGGTGCGGTCAACGCCAGGTCCGCGCCGTAGCGCGTATTCTGCTGGGTCATCGCCTGGCCCGGCGCCACGATCACGGTCGGATTCAGGTGATCGTAGAAGACCGAACCCTGGTAGGGCTTGTCGCGCAGAAACTTTGCACGGCCCGAGAAGTTGTAGAGCGCAGCGCCTGACTTCGTTTCTTCCTCGTCGGTCAGAAAACTGCTTTGCTGCAGGATCGGACCGAACCCGATGTCCAGCGACAGCAGATTGGGGTGATAGATGTAGCTGTGCGTCATCACGAACAGTTCCTCGCGAAACTCCGACAAGCCCTGCGTTGAAGTCGCGCCCGGCGCCGACCCGATGGCCGGCTGCGTGGCCACAAACTGGTCGCGCACATAGCGCAGATTGTTGTAGCCCTCGACCCCTGTCAGGCGGAACGCCGTGATCTCCTGGGCCGAGCTCACATAGCAACTGCCCCACAGCAACGCAACCCACCATGCCAGAGGCATGCGGTCGCGCCGCACCATCCGGTAGCGGCGGCCGAGATCGATTGCGCAACTGGCCGGCGCTGCACCCTCAGCGTTCACCCTTGGCAACCGTCTTGGCCGCCGACCTCGCGGCCGCGGCCTCGTCAGACGCATAGTCCGCACCGCGCATCTTTCCATAGCCGAACACATCGACCTTGTTCGGGCCGAACTGGCTCACCACAAAAATCAGGTACTCGATCTGAAAACCAGGCTCAGCGTAGGCTTGAAAATACGACAGGTTGTCGTAGTCGACCGAGATGCCTGCTGGCAGATTCAGGCCCTCGACGCCGCCGCCGGGCTGACCGAAGAACAGCAACAAGCGGCCCTCGCCATCGAATATCTGCACGTTCTCGAATGCCGAGTCCCCGACGTAGATCCGCCCGTTGCGATCCAGCGCAATCCCCTTGGGCCGCGAAAAACTTCCGCGCTCGCTTCCGATGTCCCCATACATCCGGACCGACTTGCCCTCTGCCGTAAAGCGCTGCACTCGAAAATTGCTGGTTTCGACAACGTACACATCGCCGTCGGGACCGATCGCGATATTGGTCGGATGAAACAGCTCACCCGGCTTCGATCCGGCGCTGCCAAACTTGAACAGGTCTTTGCCGGTTCGCTTGTTCAGCACGTGCACCTGGTGGTGCGCAATGTCGGTGACGTAGAGCCGGTCCCCCAGAATCGCCGTATGCACCGGCTTGAACTGGCCCTCGCTGCCAAATGCCTCGACAAAGCGGTCGCTGCGGTCGTACACCAAGACCTGATCGCGCCCGGTATCGGTGACGTACTTGGTTCCGTCGCTGTCGATGGTGATATTGATCGGTCGCTTCATGCGCCCGTTGGGCGCCCCGGTCATCAGCTCAAAACGTTGCTGGACCAGATCGAACACGGCCAGGCCCGGCACGCGGCTGTCGACAACGTAGAGCTTGCCGCCATAGATGCCCACTCCATAGGGCTGCATGAGCTGCTGCGCACGCGTCTCGTCACCCAGCACAAACTTGGCGAAACTGCTCGCGGACGCCCCCAGATCGCGCTCGCCGGTCAGGGTCTTCAAGTGCTGGATGCGTGGCAGGCTCGGCGCGGGCGGATAAAACGCCGTCCCCTGCGCCTGGAGTTCCGCAACCGGCACCGTGGCGCAGGCGGCGAGCAGCACGGCGGCCAGTGCGGCCACACTGCCACGCTGCAGCCAGCGGCGAACTTCTTGCCTATACTTTGTTTTCATTCCGACCCTATCGAAGTGACGCCTGGGCGCCGGTCAACCGCTCTGGCATGGCCTTACTTGTTATGGCAAGCGACGCAGATCGCACTGCCTGCCGTGGCCATCGTCACCATGCCGGTCCCCTTGGCCCCCACGGTGAACGTGTTGTGCACATCGTGGCAGGAGGTGCATTCCATCTTTCCTCCGGTGAGCATCAAGGCTGCAATGGTCCCGGTCCTGGTCGGCGAGGAACCGATCGTCACGTTCTTCGTGGCCGGATCAAACATCGTGCCCTTTGCTGTTGCCAGCGCCGTGTCGTAAGTGAAGCCGATCGGATGATCGTCTTTCAATGTACTGCCCAGATTGTTGGCAGCGCTGATCATCGTCGTGCCGGTGGCCCCGCCAAAACTGTCAATCGCCACCGTGCCGTCATGGCACGACAGGCAGAGTTTGGAGATGCCTCCGGGCTGCCCGACACTGGCCTTCAAGGTCGGACTGGTATAGAGCGCGTAGGTGGTGGCCTGGAGCTTGTGGTTCCACAGCGGCGCGTCGGCCACGGTGGTGTCGCTCTTGTGCGGAATATGGCAGGTCACGCAAACCTTGCCCCCGGTGTTCCAGCCGGCCTGGGAGAAGTCATGCGCCGAACCCCCCAGGGTTCCCGCCACGCCAACGCGCGCTGCCACCAGCAGCAGCGCCGCCAAAAACCACTTGTTTGTGATACTCGTCTTCATGTTGTCAATCCTCTTGTTGGTCTGGAAACGGTATGCTTCCAATCTGGTCCGTCCCCCCGTTGCAGCGCCCTGGTTCAGGAAGACGAGTGCACTTTAGTCAGAACGGCGATCAGAGCAAAGCACTCTTACAAGCTGTTCTCTTTGTTGCCCGCTTGTTACAAGCAGCGCGACATGGCAGAGTGAATACGCGCCACCTTGCGCGTAGACTTCTGATCAACAAAGGCCACCGCAAAGACCCACCATGAATCAAGAGGCCGTCCTCAACACTCCCGCGCCGGCATCCGCCAGCCCAGTGCAGATCGAGCGCCTGCGCGGCCTGCTTGTGCACGCCGCGCTGACCCTGATCGTGCTGCTGCTCTTGCTCGCGGCCTGGCTGGTGCGCAGCAGCGCGCCCTACAACTCGGCCACCGGCGTCGGCTACGGACTCGGCCTCGCGGGCGGCCTGCTGTTGCTCGGTTTGCTGCTCTACCCGGTGCGCAAGCGCGTGCGCTTCATGCATGGATGGGGACCGCTCAAGTACTGGTTCCAGTTTCACATGGTCGGCGGCATCTTCGGCCCGCTGCTGATCCTGTTTCATTCGACCTTTCATGTCGGTTCCTTCAATGCCGCAGTGGCGCTGGCCTGCATGCTGCTGGTTGTTGCCAGCGGCCTGATCGGGCGCTTTATCTACCGCAAGATTCATCACGGGCTCTACGGCACTCAGGCCTCCTTGAAGGATCTGGAACAGGCCATGGCGCGCGAGTTCGACGCGCTGGCGCCGGCGCTGCAACGCATGCCGCTGGTCAAGCAGGAGCTTGAAGGTTTCGCCGCGCTGGTGTCGTTGCGCCCCGCGGGTGGCCTTGCGCAAGCCGCGCATTTTCTGTCGCTGGGCCCCCGGCGCATGCTCGCCGCGCGGCGCTTGCGGCGTGCGCTTGGCAACTATGCGGCACCTGAGGACGATCACAGGACGGCGCATGCCGGTGTCAGCAGTCTGCTGGCAACGATCGACAACGCGCTGCAGGCAGCGCAGCGTCGTGCGCAGTTCTCGTCCTACGAGCGGCTGTTCTCGCTTTGGCATGTTATCCACATCCCGTTTCTGTGCATGCTCGTGATCACAGCGCTTGTCCATGTCGTGGCCGTCCACGTTTACTAAAGGTATCGCGCCTCTCATCGCCGCCGCCGTCATCGTCGCGCTGGGGACGCTCGCGCCGCCGGCCAGCGCGCAGAGCCTGGAGTCGGCCATCATGCCGGGCGAAGTTTCCCGCGCCCATGTCAAGGAAGAAGCGGATTGCAAGAACTGCCACGTGCGCTTCGAGCGCGCAGCGCAACCCCGGCTGTGCCTGGAGTGCCACAAGAAGGTGGCGGCGGACGTGCGCGCAAGGACCGGTTACCACGGTCGGCTGCAGGAGCGCGAGTGCCGGACCTGCCACACCGAGCACAAGGGGCGCGAGGCCCACATCGTCAAGCTCGACGAGAAGGCTTTCGACCATGCGCAGACCGACTTTGCGCTGCGCGGCAAGCACCGCGAGGCCAAATGCGCGACCTGCCACAAGCTCAAAACCAGGCACAGTGATGCGCCCTCGGCCTGCATCGACTGTCACCGCAAGGACGACAAGCACAAGGACACACTGGGTTCGAAGTGCGAGAGTTGTCACAGTGAAAAGAACTGGAAAGAGACCAGCTTCGATCATGCCAGGACAAAATTTCCGCTGCTGCTGCGCCATGCCAAGCTCAAGTGCGTCGACTGTCATGCCGACCCCCAGCACCTGGCCAACACCTCGCGCGAATGCCAGTCCTGCCACCGCAAGGACGACAGGCACAAGGGCACGCTGAGCCCGAAGTGTGAGCAGTGCCACAACGAGGGCAGCTGGAAAGAAGCTCGCTTCGATCATGCACGCACGCGCTTTCCGCTGCTGCTGCGCCACGCCCAGGTGAAATGCACCGAATGCCACGCCGATCTGCTGCACCTTGCCAACACCCCGCTCAAGTGCCTGGCCTGCCACCGCAAGGACGATGTGCACAAAGCCAGCCTGGGCGAGAAATGCGAAACCTGTCACAACGAGAAGACCTGGAAGGAGGCCGCCCGCTTCGACCATGAGCGCGAC